>LFEN01000084.1 GCA_001510075.1 Alphaproteobacteria bacterium casp-alpha2 | reverse complement strand
GGTCGAAAACGTCCACAGCCACCCCACCTATCCGCTTTGCACCCACACTAGATGTAGTGGGTGTGGGTGTCAAGCGGATAGGCACGGTTGATTTTTCACCGCGCGCCGGGAAATTATGCTTGGAATCAATAATGGTCGATGAGGATAGTCTACAAGAACCAAGCCTTGCCGAAGAGCAGGCCTTCCAGCTTTCCCAGGCGGCAATCCGGTTGGATTTGGCCCGCAGCAACAGAGACAACGAACCGGCGCTTCTGCTGGAAGCGTTGGGCAGTAATCTGGAAGTGTGGATGACGCTTCGCTACATCGTATCCCGCGACGATTGCGTGCTTCCCGGCGATACCAAAAGTAATTTGATCCGGCTGTCGCGTTTCATTGCTGACCGGACTTTCGTCAATGATGGCGACATTGCCGAAACCACCCTGGACGCGCTGATCAATATTAATCTGCAAATCGCCGAAGGCCTGCTTGAAGGGGGCGATCGGTCCCCCGAATGACGGATCACGCCGAAAACCGTCAGGCGTTGTAGTCGAGGCCTAAGTCCCGGTAGCGTTCCGGGTCGTCGCCCCAATTTTCGCGTACCTTGATAAACAGGAACAGGTGCACCCGGCGTTCAAAAATTTCCTCCAGTTCCTTGCGCGCCGCCTCGCCCAGTGACTTGATGCGGCTTCCCTTCTTGCCCAGCACAATGCCCTTCTGGCTGGCTCTTTCCACATAGATCACCTGCTCAATACGCACACTGCCGTCGTCCTGTTCTTTCCAGGATTCGGTTTCTACCGCCGCCGAATACGGCAGTTCCTGGTACAGTTGCAGGTACAGTTGTTCGCGGGTGATTTCCGCCGCCGTCAACCGCCCCGGCATGTCGGAAATCTGGTCTTCCGGGAACAACCAGGGGCCTTCGGGGACGCGGGCCGTCAAAAACGCCATCAAATCGGCAACCCCGTCCCCGGTTTCGGCCGAGATCATAAAGATATCGGAAAAAATCTCCGCCTGGTTCGCTTCCTCTGCAAGTTTCAATAACGCCGGTTTTTTCACCAGATCGACTTTGTTTAGGGCGAGCGTGACGGTTCGTTCGGATTTTTTTAGTTTTTCGATAATTGCCTTTGTGTTGCCGTCGATACCGCGGCTTGCATCAATGAGCAAAAGAACGTCATCGGCATCCGCCCCACCGCCCCAGGCGGCGGCGACCATGGCCCGGTCCAGGCGCCGCCGCGGTTTGAAGATGCCCGGCGTGTCGATGAAGATGACCTGGGCATCGCCTTCGATGCAGATGCCGAGAACGCGGCTCCGCGTTGTCTGTACTTTTGGCGAGACGATGGAAACTTTGGTTCCGACCAGTTGGTTGAGCAGCGTCGATTTGCCGACATTGGGGGCGCCCAGGATGGCGATGAAACCGGCGCGGGTTGCGGTCATTTCCCTGCTCCCATGGAATTCAGCATGTTTTCAGCCGCCGCCTGCTCCGCCGCCTGCTTGGACGATCCTTCACCGCTGGTTGGTTTTTTTTCATGCACCGTGACGCGAACCGTAAAGGTCGGCGCATGGGTCGGGCCTTCCTGGGCCGTGACCTCGTATTTCGGCAAGGGAAGCCCATGCCCCTGCGCCCATTCCTGAAGCATCGTTTTGGGGTCCTTGGGCGGTAACGGGTTTTCCGCCATCAACGGTCGCCAATGTTGCTGAATAAAAGCTTTCGCCTTCTCCAGGCCGCCGTCCAGGAACAGCGCCGCAATAACCGCCTCGCAGCAATCGGCGAGGATGGCGGGATTATCCCGGCCGGTAGCTTCTTCGCCTTCGGACAGAACGATCAGCGGTGCCAGATTGATGGCAGCACCGACGCGGGCCAGGGATTCCGCCCGCGCCAGGCCGGAAAACCGGTATCCCAGCTCGCCTTCGCTTTCATCCGGGAAAGCGTCGAGCAGCATGCCGGCGCAAACCAGCCCGAGCACCCGGTCGCCCAGAAATTCGAGCCTTTCATTCGATTGCGCCCGGTCCTTCGAGGCGCTGGAATGGGTCAGGGCCTGTTGCAGGATATCTGGATTCTTGAATTGATGGCCGAGCAACTCTTCGAGCGAGTGCAAGCTCGGGCGGACGTGATCTGGCGGTTTCTGGCTCATTCAATGCCCTGATAAAAGCGGTTGAGCCGGAGCGTTTTCCCCCAATTCCAGAACTCCCAGACGGAACCGTTGACCGAGAAAAACAGGAACTCGGCGCGACCAACCAGGTTATTGCGGGGGATGAAGCCGACATCGTCCAGATAGCGGCTGTCCTTGGACCTGTCTCTGTTGTCGCCCATGGCGAAAAAATGGTCTTCGGGGACGGTATAGACGGCGGTGTTGTCGAAGATGGTTTTATCCGTGACTTCCAGGGTGAAATAACTTTTCCCGTTGGCCAGGGTTTCCTTGTAACGCGGCGTGCGGTCGTAGTTGCCGATACCGTTCGGGGCAATGAAATCATCTACCTTTTCGCGCTTTACCGGCTTGTCGTTGATGTAAAGGACGCTGTTTTTCAACTGCACCGTATCGCCGGGCAGGCCGATGATGCGTTTGATGTAATCAATACTGGTATCCGTCGGCAGCTTGAACACCATGACGTCGCCGCGTTTGGGTTCGGAGTAGAAGATGCGCCCTTTAATCAGCGGCAGGCTGAACGGTAAAGAAAAACTGCTGTAGCCGTAGGAATATTTCGAAACAAAAAGATAATCGCCGACCAGCAACGTCGGGATCATGGACCCGGACGGGATATTGAAAGGCTCATAGGCGACGGTTCTGACGCCGAGCGCGATCAGGACCGCAATCAGGACGGTCTTGAGCGTTTCCTTGAAGTCGGATTGTTTGCGTTGTTCCATTAAAAGGGCTTTGAAAAGAAAAGGATTAAGAAAAAAGGTTGCCGAGGCTAAATGACAAGGGCCCGGCGGATTGCGGGGCAGATCAAGCCAGCCCGGCCCCCTGCTGTCAAGGTGCATTGGGCTTCTGGCCGGTGGATGGAATGGCGGAAATAACGACGAAGGCCTGGGCCATCGGGTATTCGTCGGTCTGGGAAAGATCGACACGGGGTTCCATCCCTTGCGGCACCATACTTTCCAGGCGCGCCTTGGCGCCGCCGGATAACACCATGTAGGGCTGCCCGGAAGAATAGTTGGCGACGACAAGGTCACGCCAGAATACGCCTTGGCGAAACCCCGTCCCCAGCGCCTTGGCGCAGGCTTCCTTGGCGGCCCAGCCTTGCGCATAGGACGCTGCCGGACTGGCCCGGCGTTCGGCTTTGGTTTTTTCGCTGTCCGTATAGATGCGCTTGATGAAACGATCGCCGAAACGCTCCATGGCCCTTTCGATGCGGCGGATATCACAGAGATCGGTGCCGATGCCGATGATCATGGACAGGGTTTCCGGGTTGCCCCTGACATCTTAGGCGGAGCGTTCATTGTCTGCCTCGGCGCGGGCCTTGTCCATCAGGGCGCGCATGCGCTTGATGGCGCTGTCCAGCCCGCCGAAGATGGCTTCACCGATCAGGAAGTGGCCGATATTGAGTTCCCGGACTGAGGGAATGGCGGCGATGGGGCCGACACTGTCGAAGGTCAGGCCATGCCCGGCATGGCATTCAAGGCCAAGGTTCTCTGCAAGCCGGGCGGCGCTGGTCAGGCGTTTGAACTGGTGATCTCGTTCAGAACCCTGGCTGTCGCAATAGCGCCCTGTGTGAAGCTCGATCACCGGCGCGCCCAGTTCCAGGGCGGCTTCCAGTTGCGCCGGTTCCGGTTCAATGAACAGTGACACCCGGATGCCCGCTTCACCCAGGGCCTTAACGAAGGGAGCGAGATGATCCTTGCCGCCGGCGGCATCGAGACCGCCTTCGGTGGTCCTTTCTTGGCGTTTTTCCGGCACGATGCACGCCGCATGGGGCTTGTGGCGCAGCGCAATTCCTAACATTTCATCGGTGGCTGCCATTTCAAGGTTCAGCGGCACCGCCAACTGTTCCATCAGGCCGACGATGTCTTCGTCGGAAATATGGCGCCGGTCTTCGCGCAAATGTGCGGTAATGCCGTCCGCGCCCGCATCCTCGGCCAGCTTGGCGGCGCGGACCGGGTCCGGCAAGCCGCCACCACGAGCATTTCTGATGGTGGCGACATGGTCGATGTTAATGCCCAGGCGAAGGGTACGTGTCATTTTTCCGTCTCCTTCAGGTCTTCCGCGAGGTTGTTGAAGCGGCGGTCCTGATAGCGTTGAACAATATATTTTAACGGCAAATAAAACACCCACCAAATGACGAACCCCGTGGGGATGGAGCTGATCAGCATGGGCCAGAAAATGGGCGCTGCGGTTTCCAACAGGTATTGACCATTGAGGCTCAGGATGGCCTCCATCATGTTGCCGAAGACGGCGACGAAATCAGGCGCTGCGACCTGTTCGGAGGTGCCGCCGGTGGTAATCCAGGTGCCGGTTTTGTATAGCCAAGTCCAGATAAACGGGAACGTCCAGGGGTTGCCGACGGCGGTGCCGATGGCAGAGGCCAGGATGTTGGTGCGGATAATCCATGCCACGATAGCCGAAATGACAAAATGAAGACCGACAAAAGGGGTGAAGGATACCGCCGCCCCGCAGGCGAACCCGCCGGCAATTGAATAGGCCGTCCCCGGTAGCCGAGCCAGACGATGGAGCAAGTACTTAACCGACCGCCGCCAGCCCATGGCAGGCCAGAAAAAACCAACCACTTTGTGGCCTAAGGAAAGCTGTTTGTTGCGACGGAACATGGGTCTGGGTTATCCCCGCGCCCGTTCAACGGAATTGATGGCCGGGTTGGCGCGAAGGGCGGCAATAACATGGGTTAAATGTTTGACGTCACGAACCTCGATATCGATGAGCATTTCGAAAAACTGTTTCGAGCGGCTGGTAATCCTTAAATTCGAAATATTACCGTCGCTTTTGGCGATGGCCGTCGACAGGTCGCCTAAGCTGCCGGGCACGTTGAGTACCGTCAGGTGGATGCGACCGACGTGCACATCCGGCGAATTGCTGTCGATGTCCCAGGAAACATCCAGCCAGCGTTCCGGTGCATCGGCAAAATCCCCCAGGGTGTCGCAATCTATGGTGTGGATGGTGACGCCTTTGCCGGTGGTGACAATGCCGACGATTCTGTCTCCCGGTAACGGGTGACAGCACTCGGCGAAATGCATCGCCATACCGGGGATCATGCCCCTGATGGAAACACCATCTCCCTTGCCCTCGCCTTGCCCGTCATTGCGCGCCCGTCGCCCCTTGGCCCTTAGGGGGACAACCTTGTCATCGGTTTCTTTCTTGCGCTGCCCCGGGTAGACGGCCTCGAAGACTTCCCGGCAGCTCAGGTTGCCGACGCCGACTTCGGCGCAAAGGTCGTCTTGATGGGGTTGATTGAAGACCTTGAGCACGTTTTTCAACGCCTTGTTGGTCAAATCGTAGCCTTCTTCGAGGAAGGCCTGATCGAGCATGGCGCGACCCAGTTTTATGTATTCTTCCCGTTCCTGGATCCGTACAAACCGGCGAATTCTGGCCCTCGCCTTGCCGGTGATAACGAAACGTTCCCAGGTCGGTGACGGGGTCTGTGCCTTGGATGTGATGATTTCCACCTGATCACCGTTCCGAAGCTCGCTTCTCAGCGGCATCATGCGGCCGTTGATCTTGGTGCCGACGCACTTGTCGCCGACCTCGGAATGAACTGCATAGGCGAAATCCACCGGCGTTGCGCCGCGTGGAAGGGTAATCAAATCACCCCTGGGCGTGAAACAGAAGACCTGATCTTTGAACATTTCCAGTTTGGTGTGTTCGAGAAATTCCTCGGGCTCCTGGGCGTGTTCGAGAATATCCAGAAGCTCGCGCAGCCAGCGGTATTGCGGGCCTTCGGTTGCGGCCCCGCCCTGTTTGTAATTCCAGTGTGCGGCGACACCGTGTTCGGCAATTTCATGCATCTCGGCGGTGCGGATCTGCAACTCGATGCGGTGGCGTTCAGGGCCGAAGACGCCCGTATGAATCGAGCGGTAGCCGTTGGGTTTGGGCGTCGAAATATAATCTTTGAATCGGTAGGGAACCACAGGATATGCCCCGTGGGCAACGCCCAATGCCAGGTAGCAGTCCTCCCTCGTTTCGACAATGACCCGGAAAGCCATGATGTCGGAAAGCTGCTCAAAGCCGATATCCTTGTGCTGCATTTTGTCCCACACGGAATAAGGCGTCTTTTCGCGACCGAAAATGGTCGCCTTGATACCGTGATCGGCAAGCGTACGCTCCAGTTCGGCGATAATGCGTTCAATCAGGTCGCCGCCTTTTTGACGCAGGAAATCGAGCCGCTTGAGGATCGATTTGCGGGCATCCGGGTTGAGTTCTCCGAAGGCCAGATCTTCCAGTTCCTGCTTCATTTCCTGCATGCCGATGCGTTCGGCCAGGGGAGCGTAGATATCCATGGTTTCCATGGCGATACGGCGACGCTTATCGGGGTTGGAAATGTAGTGCAGCGTGCGCATGTTGTGCAGCCGGTCGGCCAGCTTGACCAGCAGCACCCGGATGTCTTCCGACATGGCAAGAACAAATTTACGGAAATTTTCTGCCTGTTGCGCGTGGTCGGACTGGAATTCGATGCGCGATAGCTTGGTTACGCCGTCGACCAGCTGGGCGACTTCCTTGCCGAAGCGCTTCTTGATTTCCTGCAGCGTCGTATCGGTGTCCTCTATGGTGTCATGCAAAAGGGCGGTGATGATCGAGGCGCAGTCGACCTTGAACTGGGTCAGGATGCCGGCGACTTCCAGGGGGTGGGAAAAATAGGGATCGCCCGAGGCACGGGTTTGTGCGCCATGCGCCTTCATGGCGAACACATAGGCCCGGTTGAGCGCCTTTTCATCGGCGCCGGGATCATAGGATTTTACTTTTTCAACGAGTTCAAATTGCCGGATCATCGGGATGGTCTCTTGATCCTAGTAATCGCCTTTGGGGCATGCTCGAAGCGGCGTCGATTTCCGGTCTTAGCCTTGCGCCGCTTCATGAAACACCTTTCGGGGTTTATGCCTCTTTTTCGCCTTCTTTGGGCGCATCGATAACAATATTGCCGTCCTCATCCAGAATGGCATCTTCGTCAATGTCATCATAATCATCTTTGCTGGCTTTGGCGGAAACAGGACGGGCATCGCGATCTTCGGTGAGCGCTTGTTGCAGGGCGATCAGATCGAGGTCTTCTTCTTCTTCCGGCTCGTCCATTTCGACGTATTTCTGCAGGTCCTGGATAAGGCCTTCTTCCAATTCCTGACGGTCAACGGATCCTTCGGCGATTTCGCGAAGGGCGACGACGGGATTTTTGTCGTTGTTGCGTTCCACCACCAGCGCTTCGCCGGCGGAAATCTTGCGGGCCCGCTGGGCGGCCAGCATGACCAGCTCAAAACGGTTTGGAACCTTGGTGACGCAATCTTCGACTGTTACGCGGGCCATCGGGCAACTCCTTGGAAAATGTCAGGACCTTTAGTGCGCCGTTTATATATTTTGCAGGGGCCGTTCTGGCAAGACAATAGCTTGAAAAAACATAAAAAAGTCGATATCCAGCGGCTTTTTGCCTGGCGCGCCCCGGAAATGCCGGGCTTTACCTGTTTGCGCCGGATTTCCGCCATTCTGTGCCGTAAATGCCGTCGCCATCGGGGATGGCCTCGGTTTGCTGTTCCGGTGGCAAGGCAGAAATCAGGGCGTCGATTGCAAGGCCGGAAACCGGATGACGCCAATCGGGGGCGATGTCGGCCATCGGTAGCAGCACAAAGGCCCTTTGCGTAAGGCGTGGATGCGGCACCACGACGTTGCCCTCTTCGATCACCGTCGCGTCATAAACCAGCAGGTCAAGGTCGAGCAGGCGCGGGTCGTTTTTTTCCGCCCGCACCCGGCCGAATACCTCCTCCGTATTTAGCAGCAGATCCATCAAATCAGACGGGTCGAGCGGTGTTTCGACCTGAACGACCGCGTTGATGAACCAGGGTTGCTCTGATACCGGCACAGGAGCGCTTTTGTACCATCGCGAGCGCGTGCTAACGGATAGGTCGGCCTCCTCAAGCGTTGCCAACGCAGCGCCCAGGGTGGCGCGCGGTGGGCCATAAACGGGGTGTGCTAAATTGGCGCCGATGCCGATGAGGATCAAAATAAAATTTCCCGTGTGCCCTTGTTTGGAAAGCTAAAAACCCCAAATATTAACAACCGGGCGGCGTTAGCCGCATTTACCCGGTGCGCCTGTAGGTTTCGCTTTTTTTGCGAAGATATTTTTCCCAGGCGGAAATATTGTTGAAAGGACTTTAGCTTATGAAATTTTATCCTCAAGAGCGCATTGCGCTTTTCATTGACGGATCAAACCTTTACGCGGCGGCGAAGGGGCTTGAATTTGATATCGATTACAAACGTCTTCTGAAGTTGTTTGCCGTCGAGGGCCGTTTGATTAGGGCCTTTTATTACACCGCCCTGCTGGAAGATCAGGAATATTCCCCGATCCGGCCGCTGGTCGATTGGCTGGATTACAACGGCTATACCATGATCACCAAGCCGGCCAAGGAATTTGTCGATTCCGCCGGGCGCCGCAAGATCAAGGGCAACATGGATATCGAACTCGCCGTCGATGTCATGGAAATGGCTTCCAGCATTGACCACGCGGTGATTTTTTCCGGCGACGGGGATTTCCGTAGCCTGGTGGAAGCGATTCAAAAAAAGGGTTTGCGGGTCACCGTGGTCAGTACCATGCGCTCGCAACCGCCGATGATTGCCGACGAACTTCGCCGTCAGGCCGATGAATTCATTGAATTAATGGACATCAAGGCCGACATCCAACGGACGTCGGACACGCCAATCATTGTCGCGCTGGAAGAGCCGCCCGACATCGATGATCCGCAAAAGGAAATTGCCTGAATTCCGCGCTGTCAAAGGTGGGCATCACCTCTAAACTGGTCGGGCCTGGGCGTGACTGCCCGGATTGTCCGCGTCTGGTTGAATTCCGCAATGCTAACAGGGCAGCTAACCCGGACTGGCACAACGCGCCGGTGCCGTCGTTTGCCCCCGCTCCTCCCATCTCCCCCAGCTTGCTGATCGTCGGACTGGCGCCGGGATTGAAAGGCGCCAATTTGACCGGTCGCCCCTTTACCGGGGATTACGCCGGTGATTTGCTCTATGCGACGCTGTTGAAATTTGCCTTCGCCACGGGGGAATATGGCGCGCGGTCCGATGATGGGCTGGAACTGGTCGATTGCCGGATCACCAATGCGGTGCGGTGTGTGCCACCGCAAAACAAGCCCGTCGGGGCAGAGGTTGCCGCATGCCGGGGGTTTCTTGCCGATGAAATCCGCTCGCTTCAAAATCTCAAGATGATCCTGGCCCTGGGTACCCTCGCCCATGGGGCGGTGTTGGCGGCGTTGGGAGAAAGAAAAAGCAATCATAAATTCGGTCACCGGAAATTCCATGAACTCACTGGCGGGCTTGTCCTGGCGGACAGCTATCATTGCTCGCGCTACAACACCAACACCGGCAGGCTGACGGTTGAAATGTTTGAAGCCGTGTTCGCCGATATCCGGGCGAAGCTGGCGGGTTAGGGATTCCCGTTTGCAGGCGGAACCGCCCGCTTGTATACCGTTCAGGGAAACCGAAATGGGGGGAATGCGTGGAAATCGTCTGCCTGGATCTTGAGGGTGTACTGGTTCCGGAAATCTGGATCGAGTTCTCCCAAGCCACTGGAATTAAAGAGTTAAAGGCCACCACCCGGGATATCCCCGATTACGACGAGTTGATGCGCCAGCGTCTCGGGATTCTTCATGAAAACGGGCTTGGCCTAAACGAAATTCATCAAACGGTCGATGGGATCGGGCCGCTGGAAGGGGCGCGGGAATTTCTCGATACTCTGCGCGAATCGCATCAGGTCGTCATCCTTTCGGACACGTTTTATGAGTTCGCCATGCCCTTGATGCGGCAATTGGGGTGGCCGACGCTTTTTTGTCACCGCCTGGAAACGGACGCCGATGGGGTCGTCACCGGCTATAAATTGCGCATGAATGACCACAAGCGCGAGGCCGTAAAGTGCTTCAAATCACTCAATTTCCGGGTCACGGCTGCGGGTGATTCCTATAATGATACCAATATGTTGGGTGAGGCAGACAAGGGAATACTTTTCTGTCCCCCGATTAATGTGATGGAAGAGTTTCCGCACTTCCCGGTAGTCGAAAATTACAACGATCTGCTTGCCGCCATTCGGGAAAATTGAAAATATTGCCGCTTCCATCTCTGCCATAGTTTCGATAACGTGATAATTGGAAATTGGGCGGAGAATATCTTCCATGACTGCTGAAATTATTGATTTTCAAAAATACCGTGACCGCAAATTGCGCGAGCGGGAAATGTCCGAGCCAATTCCGGAAGCCGAAGTTCAGCAGCGCAAACAATCTCAGAAAATTATCGGCGAGCCCGGCGGGGATGACGGCACGCACGGTGGCGATACATCCTGACGCCACTCTTGTCGCACGTATTATTATTTAATATCAAATAGTTGTATGATTGTTTGAATGTGATCCATGAGGTTTTTTGTGCTCAGGATTCGTTCCTCCGTTCATGGAATTCCTGCGGGTGATCGGGATCGAGCAGCCGATGCAGGTGGACGATGACAAACTTGGTATTGGCTTCATCGACATGCGCCTGGCTGGCCCCGCGCCACGCCTGCAAGGCCGCCTGATGATTGGGAAAGAAGCCGACGACTTCAAGGTTGTCTATATCGACGAAGTCGGTGCCTTGCGGGTCGGTGACTTCACCGCCGAAGACAAGATGCAATAACGGTTTATCCATGAGATGATCTCCCGGTCATTTATCGCCCCCGAAAAGGCCCTCTTAAAAGGAAAAGAATATGATCGACCTGTACACTTGGCCGACGCCCAATGGTCACAAAGTTCACATCATGCTCGAAGAAACGGGCCTCGAGTACAAGGTCATTCCGATCAATATTAACGAGGGTGATCAGTTCGCTGCCGATTACCTGAAAATCAGCCCCAATAACAAGATGCCGGCCATGGTTGATTTTGATGGCCCTGGGGGCGATGAGGATGGCGGCCCCTATTCGCTTTTCGAATCAGGGGCGATTTTAATGTACCTGGCTGAAAAAACAGGGAAATTCATGCCGCAAGAGACTCGGGGCCGATATCTGGTCATCCAGTGGCTGATGTTCCAGATGGGCGGCATCGGGCCGATGTTCGGCCAAGCACACCATTTCCGCCAGTATGCGCCCGACGGCATAGACCTGACCTACGCCGTCGATCGTTATACCAACGAGGCCGGGCGGCTGTATGGCGTCCTCGACCGGCGTCTGGGCGAAGCCGAGTATCTGGCCGGGGAATATTCCATCGCCGATATCGCAACCTTCCCCTGGACCCGGTCGCACGAACGCCAGGGCCAAAATATTGACGATTTTCCAAACTTCAAACGCTGGTTCAACGCCATTAACGAACGCCCGGCGGTGGAAAGAGCGTTAAAAGTGTTGGCCGACAAGCGCAAGCCGGGCTTCGAAAAGGACGCCGAGGCACGCAAAAATCTCTTCGGCGCGGCCCAGTATCAACGACGTTAGCTGCCTTAAAACGCCGGCTCGCCCGAGATCGTGGCGCGCCATAGCGTACGGTGCTTGGATGGGTCCAGGGTCTTGGTGGTGGCCGAATGCATCAGCGCCGCATTGTCCCAGGCAAGGACGTCGCCGGTCCGCCATTTATATTCCATGCGGAATCGGTCCTGCAGGCAGTGGTCGTAAATTTCCTTTTTCAGGGCCTCGCTGTCGTCTTCGGCAAGTCCCTCAATGCGAACCATATAAAAGGGAGAAATATAGATGGCCTTGCGCCCCGTTTCAGGGTGGGTGCGGATCAGGGGCTGCGAACAGTCCGGCGGGGGCGTCACCTTGCCGGAGGTGAACACATCACGGGGTACGTAGGCGTAGTTGTGCACCGCCCGCAGGCCGTCGAGGCGTTTTTTCATGGCATCCGTCAGGGCCTCGTAAGCGGCGGTCAGGTTACAGAACAGTGTATCGCCGCCGTCTAAAGGGATTTCTAAGGCGTATAGCATCGTCGCTTTCGCCGGATTGGGCTTATAGGACAGGTCCGTGTGCCAAAAGGACCCGGCGTCGGCCATGCCCTTCGGTTTCTTCCCGCCCTGCCCGTCGTCTTCGGTGCGGTTCGACAACACCATGATCAGCGGCGTCTTTGGGTGGTGAAAATGCTTAAAAAGGTGCGGCTCCAAATCATCGCCGAAAATCCCCGCCGCGGTGACAGCCTCGCCGGGGCTTAAGCTCTGGCCCGGAATGGAAATCAGGTGATGGTCGAGAAAGGCGTCATAAACGATGGCCCGGTCTTCACCGGAAAGCGGCTTTGAAAGGTCGAGGCCGGAAATCTCGGCGCCGAAGCCTTCAGGGAATGGGGTGACGGTCGCGACCATGTCGTTATTTAGGAAGATTTCCGCCGCAGGCGCAAGTGGCTTGGGCCGGGCGGCTCTGAGTAAATATCCTACCCCTTATCGCGGATAAGCCGTGCTTTCTGCCGGTCCCAGTCACGTTGTTTGACCGTTTGGCGCTTGTCGTGCTGGCGTTTGCCTTCGGCCAGGGCCAGTTCGACCTTGGCGATACCGCGTTTGTTGAAATAGATGCTGAGCGGCAGCAACGTCATGCCCTTGCGCTGGATGGCGCCGAGAAGCTTGGTTATTTCGCGGCGGTGCATGAGCAGCTTGCGCTGGCCGCGGGTTTCGTGGCTGGTTGCGCCGGAGCCGAAATATTCCGGGATATAGGCGTTATTGAGATAGAGACCGCCGCCCTTTTCCGAGGCGTAGGATTCGCCGATGGAGGCACGGCCAAGGCGCAGCGATTTGACCTCGGACCCTGTCAGCATGATCCCGGCTTCAAAGGTTTCCGTTATCGTATAATCGCGGCGAGCCTTGCGGTTCTGGGCGGCGACCCGGCCCGGGGCGCGCTTTTTCTTGGCGGCCATCAGCCTTATATCCCCAAAGGGCTCCTAGAGCATGATGCATTTAGGATGGCTTATGTATCATGCTCTATCTTATTGATTTTACGCAAATTCGTCGTCGCAGATTGATTCAATCTGCTCGGGATTTGCTCTAGTTAAGCAGCCCGGCGCCGGTCAGCGCATCCTTCACCCGTTTTTTGTTGGCATCGCTTATATCGGTGATCGGCAGGCGGGTTTCGCCGGTGCATTTGCCCATAAGGCCTGCGGCATATTTGACCGGGCCGGGGCTGGTCTCTGAAAACATCGCCTGGTGCAAGGGCATCAGACGGTCTTGCAGTTCCATAACGGTGTCGAGGTCGCGGTCCCGCCAAGCCTTTTGCAGGTCGGCGCACATACGCGGCGCGATGTTGGCGGTTACCGAAATGGTTCCTGCGCCGCCGGCGGCCAGATAAGGCACCGTGGTGCCGTCTTCGCCGGTCAACAGACAGAAATCCTTGCCAATGGCGAGCCGGGTCTGGATCGGACGCGTCAAATCACACGTCGCGTCCTTGACGCCGACGATATTGGGCAGCTTGGCCAGACGGGCCATGGTTTCGATGCTCATGTCGACGACGCTGCGGCCCGGAATGTTGTAGATGATGATAGGAATGTCGCAGGCGTCGTTGATCGCCTTGTAATGCAGGTACAGCCCTTCTTGCGTCGGTTTGTTGTAATACGGCATGACCACCAGTGCGCCGTCCGCCCCCGCCTTCTTCGCGTGTTGCGTCAGCTCGATGGCCTCGGCGGTGGAATTGGACCCGGTGCCGGCGATAACGGGTACCTTGCCGTTTGCGACCTCGATGCAGCTTTCCGTCACCTGCTTGTGCTCGTCATGGGTCAGCGTCGGCGATTCACCCGTGGTGCCACAGGGAACCAAGCCATCAGATCCTTCGCTGATCTGCCATTCGACGAAGGACTGGAAGGCGTCGTAATCGACCTTTCCGTCCTTGAACGGCGTAATCAGGGCGGGCATAGAACCCTGGAACATGCTTTCCTCCCTTGAATTTGATTGAACGAGCGGCGAACATACCCGCAATACCCGTCTGGCGGCTAGGTTTTTTATCACCGGGCCGCAGAATAATAATAGGTCTATAACATGTCGATGAGGAACAGGATGTTTGGTTTCCGGCCCACCGGACAAATTATGGCCGCGATTGCCGTGGCCGTGTTTGTCGTTGTCGGCCCTTTCGGGTTGCTCGAGGTTCGGGCTGACATTCTAACGCCCGGTGATGCCAAGGCCCTGAAGGCGGGCCTGGAATTTGTTGAAAAAGAAAAATTCGCTCAGGCGCGCAGCATGGACTCGAAAATCAAAAATCCCATTGCCAGCTCCATCCTCACCTGGGTGCGCTTGAGCCAACCCGACCCAACCGCCAGCTTCGAGGAAATTGGCCGGTTTATGGCCCGCCATCCGGGGTGGCCGCAACAAGGCAAACTGCAACGCCGGGCCGAAGAAGCCATAACCCGTGAAACCCCGGGGGCTGAGGTTCTTGACTGGTTCGCTAAGCGAAAGCCGCTAAGCGGAGACGGCAAAGCCCGTATGGGCGAAGCCTTGGTGGCGGCGGGGCGCACAGATGAAGGCCTGGCGTTGATCCGGGATGCCTGGATCAACGGTAATTTCACCAAACGCCGGGAACTCTATTTTTACAAACGCAACCGGCGCTATCTGAGCCGTGGCGATAACCTGAAACGGCTCGACCGATTGCTATGGGAGGGCCGCTATTGGCCGTCCCGACGGATGATGTGGAAGGTGCCGCCCGAGTACCGGGAATTGGCGACGGCCCGGATGTTCCTGCGCCACCGCCGTGGCAACGTCGATACCGCCATCGCCAAGGTCCCTGACAAGCTGAAAAACGATCCCGGCCTGATTTACGAACGCCTGCGTTGGCGCCGGCACAAGGGCAAATTTCAGGAGGCCCTGGAAATCCTCAACCAGCCGCCGGATGATCTGGTGTATCCGGACCGCTGGTGGGTGGAACGCGCCTTTGTTGCCCGGCAAATGCTGCAAAAAGGCAATATCACCGACGCCTACCGGCTGGCCAAAAACCATGGGGTTAAGGACGGTGCGTCTTTTGCCGAGGCTGAGTGGCTGTCCGGTTGGATTGCGTTGCAGTTCCTGAAGGATGCGCAAACCGCGCGGCGCCATTTCGAGACCATGTATAATGCGGTGAAATACCCCGTCAGCCAGTCCAGAGGCGCCTATTGGATGGCGCGGGCCTTTGAGGCCCTAGGCAACGACAACAAGGCCGCAATTTGGCACCGCCTGGCAGCTAACCACCCGACGACCTATTATGGGCAGTTGTCCATCGCCAGCCTTCACCCCGGGGCGGGGCTGGAATTTGATTCTTCCCCTGATCCCGGCAAGCAGGAAACAGCGTCGTTCGAGGCAGATGATCTGGTCGCTGCCGTGCGGATTTTAGGGCAGATCGATGAAGCAGATCGAATCCGCCCGTTTATTCTTCACCTGGATTCAATTGCTAAAACATCCGGCTGGCGGTTGTTGACGGCGGAACTGGCGATGGCGCAAAAGCGTCCCGATCTGTCGGTTCTGATCGCCAAGCGGGCCGCCCGGGATGGGCTTAGCTTTCCCGACAACGCCTTTCCGTCTCTGATCCCGCCGCCGATGAATGCGCGGACCAGTTCGCCGCCGGTGGAAACGTCACTGATCCTGGCCATCATCCGCCAGGAAAGCGCCTTTCACATCAAAGCCAGAAGCCATGCCAACGCCCAGGGGCTGATGCAATTAATGCCGCGCACAGCGCTAAAGGTGGCGAAAAGGCTGAAGATTCCCTTTTCCCGCCGTCGTTTGACGACGGACGGGATCTACAATCTGAGTCTGGGCCAAGCCTACCTCTCCGGGCTGCTGGAAACGTTCAAGGGGTCTTACGTTCTGGCGCTGGCTGCCTACAACGCCGGTCCGAAGCGGGCCCGGCAATGGCTGCGCCGTAACGGCGACCTCCGTAACAAAGATGTGGATTCAATCGACTGGGTGGAATTGATCCCCTTCAACGAAACCCGAAACTATGTCCAACGGGTGCTGGAAAACCTGCAGGTGTATCGCCACAGGCTGGCCAAGACGGAAGTCGCGCTGAGGTTGAAAAATGATCTTCATCAATAATTCGTGAGCCCCACTTCCCACCGGTTGACCACAAAGGCAGGGGGTGCATAAATCGAACCGACCGGTAAAACAGCGCCGGCTTTTTTGGGAGGGAATAAATGGCTGCACAAATAGAAGATATCGGCGCCTGCGTATTTGACGCCTACGGCACGCTTTTCGATGTCGCCGCAGCGGCGAACCGGTGCCGGGACGAACTCGGCGACAAGGCCGATGAGTTGGCCGCCGTCTGGCGGGTTCGGCAACTGGAATACACCTGGCTTCGCAGCCTGATGCAGGAATATGTGGAATTCTGGCAGGTTACCGGCGACGGGCTGGATTACGCCATGGCGGCGCTCGGCATCGAGGACAACGCGCTGCGCGAACGGCTGATGGATAGTTATATGGTTCTGGACGCCTACCCGGAAGTCAAAGACGTGCTGACGTCGATCAAAGCGGGCGGTATCAAGACCGCGATCCTGTCCAATGGTTCGCCCAAGATGCTGAACGCGGCGGTTGGCAATGCCGGTATCGAAGGGGTTCTGGACGATATTTTTTCCGTTGAAACGGTCGGCGTCTACAAGCCGCACCCCAGCGTCTATCAGATGGCCGTTGACGGGCTCGGCGTCGAAGCCGGGCGCATCTGCTTCATGTCGTCGAATGCCTGGGACGCGGCGGCGGCGGCGAATTTCGGTTTCAGGGTGGTCTGGGTCAACCGTTTCGGCCAGCCCCAGGAACGCATCCCCGGCGACCCGGAGCAGGTCATCAAAACGCTGGAAGCCCTGTCCCCGTTGCTGGGACTTTAAAGGGGGGACGCGTTGCCGGTGGAGCCCGAATACCACGAACGGACGCTGACGTCCCAGGATGGGCTGAAGCTCTTTTACAGGGATTATGGCGGGCCCCAAGAGCCCTCTTCTGGTGACGCGATTCCGGTTCTTTGCCTGCCCGGCGTGACGCGCAATTCCAAGGACTTTTCCTATCTGGCCTCAAGGCTGGCGAGTGATCGGCGGGTTCTCTGCCCCGATCTCCGGGGTCGGGGCCGCTCGGACTACGATGCCGACTGGGAAAATTATAATCCGGGCGTTTACATCAATGACATCCGCCATTTGCTGACCTCTTGCGGCATCCACCGGGTGCATGTCATCGGCACGTCGCTTGGCGGGATATTGACCATGGTGATGGCGGTATCAATGCCGGGCGTGATCGCCAGCGCCGTGCTCAACGATATTGGGCCTGAAGTGGGTATGGAAGGGCTTGCCGGTATTATCGGCTACATGAAAGAGGATGTGTCGCTTTCCAGTTGGGACGAGGTTGCCGAATATATCCGAAGCGCCTTTCCCGATTTACCGGCGCGCACGGAAGAAGACTGGATCGCAATCGCCAAGAACACCTACCGTGAAACCCTGGATGGTGCGATGGTCCCCGACTGGGACAAAGCCATCGTCAAGCAGTTTGAAACGGCGCTTCGCGCGAAGAACGATTTGTGGCCGTTGTTCATGGCGCTGAAGAAAGTGCCGGTGCTTACGGTGCGGGGCACCAAGTCGCGGATATTGAGCGACGCGACCCTGGATGCCATGCACGACGCCATGCCGTCGATGAAAAGCGTCGTTGTGGATGATTGCGGGCATCCCCCCAGTTTGTCCGAACCCCATGTGCTGGAGGCCATTGATGACCACCTCGCCAACTAATCCGCCAACCTTTGAAGATGTTTTATCGGCGGCGGAACGACTGGCCGGGCATGCCCGGCGGACGCCGATGCTGGAAAGCCAATTGCTTAATGAAAGGCTTGGCGGTCGCCTTTTGGTCAAGGCTGAATGCCTGCAACGGAGCGGCGCCTTCAAGTTTCGTGGCGCCTATAACCGGATATCGCGTCTTGACGACAAAGCCAAAAAAGCCGGCGTGGTGGCTTTTTCATCGGGTAATCACGCGCAAGGCGTGGCCATGGTGAGCCAAATGTTGAACGTGCCCGCAACCATCGTCATGCCCACCGATGCACCGAAAATCAAAATCGCCAATACCCGCGCCTATGGGGCCGAGGTGGTGTTTTACGACCGGGAAACGGAAAGCAGAGAAGAAATCGGCGAAAAATTGGCGGCGGAAAAAAATGCCACCCTGGTGCCGTCTTACGACGACCCCTTCGTCATTGCCGGGCAAGGGACGGTGGGGTTGGAGTTGGCCGAACAGGCCAAGGAAATGGGGGTGACGCTGGACGCCGTGCTTATCCCTTGCGGCGGCGGCGGGCTTTCTTCGGGGTGTGCGCTGGCGTTATCGGAACTGTCTCCGTCAGCGCAATTGTTTGCCGTCGAGCCGCAAGGGTTCGACGATACCGCCCGCTCCCTGGCCGCTGGCAAACGGTTGAGCAACGAGCCCGGCGGAAAAACATTTTGCGATGCGCTTATCCTGCCGACGCCGGGTGAAATAACATTTTCCATCAACCGGAAACTTCTCACGGGCGGCTTTGCGGTTAGCGATGCGGATGTCGCAGGCGCCATGGCGGTGGCATTCCGGGATTTAAAAATTGTCGTTGAGCCGGGCGGCACCGTCGCCTTGGCCGCCATCTTGACCGGGGCTTATGACGTGCGGGGGAAAACCGTGGCTGTGGTTTGTTCCGGCGGCAATGTGGATGCGGGCGTATTTAGCAAGGCGATCGCTGCCGACGAATAATGGACTTCAGCCGGTCCGGATGGATCTAGGATCGGTTGCCGCGGCGCCGGATGCGCTACCCTTGGATTCGGTGGACGTCTGGTCATTAGGCTTGGTGTCCACCCGTTGTGCCGGCACATTCTTGGTCTCTTCGGCTTCCGCAGTTTTCACCATCCGCTTGCAATGGCCTTCCAGGAAGGCGCCGGTTTCAATGGCCAAGTCTTCATGCAAGATGTCGCCAACCATATGAGCGGTCTTGGCCAGGGTGACGGAGCGGGCTTTGATCTGGCCGTTGATGGTGCCGTGCACATGCACATCATCGGCGATAATTTCGCCCTGGATTTTGGCGGTTTCACCGACCAGTAGAGATTTGGTGCGGATATCGCCGTCGACGGTGCCGTCGATCTGGATTTCGCCGTTGGAACTCACATCACCGACGATTTTAAGATCAGCGCTGATCAGAGATGGCGGCGAAGATTTTATGACAGGGTGCGAATCCAAGGCGCTGACGGGCCTCTTACTACTCTTTGAAAACATTGCGACCAGCCTTGATAAATTTCATGGGGTCCTGCGCCCTTCCTTTGAAAATAACTTCGTAATGCAGGTGCGCACCGGTGCTTCGTCCTGTGCTTCCCAGTAAGCCGATTTTCGTGTGGAATTTAACCTTCTGCCCTTTCTTGACGAAAAACTTGTAGAGATGTCCGAACCGGGTCTTGACGCCTGAACCATGCGTAACCTCGACAAACTTGCCGTATTTTCCCTTCCAGCCAGCGTATGTTACCACTCCGGGCGCTGTCGAGTATACGGGAGTCTTCAAAGCCCCCCCCATATCTAGTCCGTAATGGGACCCCCAACGCTTATTGATGGGGTCGCGGCGTTTTCCGTAACTGCTGGTGACGTAAAAAGAGGTCATCGGTGAGGACATCGGCAATTTTTTCATCAGGTCTTGCAGCGAGTCCAAGCGACCGAGTTGCGCATCCAGTTCCAAAATGCTGTCCTTCAATTGCTTGCCGGGCAGGTTTTCCGGCCGGGCGGCGATGAAAGGACCGCCCTGGCCCGTTTCCGGCGGGGGCGAAGTCTTGATCAGTTGCTTAATGTCCAGCCCCGCCATTTTGACCATACGTTCCATGTTTTCGATGGACTCCGTGGTCCGGTCCGCAAGGCGCTGGACGGTTTGTTCCTCGGACGCCTGCAAATCGGAAAGCCGGGTTTCCAGATCCTTGATGCGCCGTGTCATGCGGGTGCCGTCGTAAAGCGATTTATTGCGCTCGGACAGGGCATTTTGCAGGTCCGCCTCAGCACTGTTGAGGTTATCCGATAGCGAGAAATTACGGTTGGCGATTTTGCGCATCTTATCTTCGACGGCGAGCAGCTTGCCCTTCAGGGTTTCCCGGGCACTGGCGATGGCTTCGCGTTCCGAGCGGGTCAGGTGCAACTGCTTGGACACCGACGACAGGCTCTGCTGCAGGTAGGCGTTCTTTTCGATCAGCCCCAGCATCAGCGCGTGGTTGTCTTCCATGTCCGTGGTCAGGTTGGTGAATTTTTTCTGGTATTCAGAAACTTCGCCGAGCAGGCTGCGGTAGGCTTGGCGGGAATTGGAAATCAACTCGTCCTTGGAACCGATGATGGTTTCATGGCGGACATAGGTCAGCGATGTGTACCCCGTCCAACCGGCGGCGCCGAGCACCATCAAGGCCATGGCGACCTGTACGGTTTGCGTTAAGCGGACAAAAGCAATGCGCCCTTCGGTGCGAAGGTGGATTTGTCTTTCCGGAAAGAGCCGGTCGATCAGGGCGCCGGTCCGTTGTCTCAGGCTTTTAGGCTGTTTCAGCCTTCTCATAGTCATTCCTTAACGTACCCCCTCAAAAGCACCCCTAAGTCTCCCTTTTTTATTTTAGGAGAACCCGAGACATTCAAAAAGCTGCCTTCAATACGGCCCCGGTAATATTTTTTCCGGGTATTTGCCGCCGAAAGCTGCTTGAAACCCTAGCACAAACTTGGCTTTGAACGTAAAGATTAGGTCAAATCCTTGCAAGGAATTAATGTTATTCCAGAAGTAGTTAGAGGTTTTTTGGGCCATAATTAGTGAAAAAATTCAACCATTTAAGGGGCTTCGCTCATTGAGTCGTTTCTTGTCTCGTTCCCGCAAAGCCGCCTGAAGAAAGGGTTACAGGTGATACGGTCGCAAAGACCGGGAGCGGAAAACCTGCTACAAGGGATTCTCATCCGCTACGGCTTGAGGGGCTGAAATGGCTTCAGGCGATCACACATCATCCGGTCCGGAATGGAATCTCCGCGATCCATCCCAGCTTCTGGCGACCGGATTCGGCGTCGGTTTGTTGCCGAAAGCGCCGGGCACCTGGGGTTCGTTGCTGGCGCTGGTGGTGGCCTGGGAATTTGCCGGACACATCGGGCAGTTGGGCTTATTGTTGGCGGGATTGGGGGCGTTTGCCATCGGCATTCGGGTCTCAAACGATTGCATCCGCAAATTCGCCATCGAAGACCCGAAACAGGTGGTCATTGACGAAATTGCCGGGCAATGGCTGGTGCTGGCGGTGTTGCCGGAGCCGGACCTGATAACCTATGTCGCCGGTTTCGTCCTGTTCAGGGTATTCGATATCTTTAAACCCTGGCCGGTCAGCTGGGCGGATCGGGAAATCAAGGGCGGCCTCGGCGTCATGGTTGACGATGTTCTGGCCGCTGGCTACGCCGCCGTTTTGTTGTGGGCGTTCAGTATCTGGATGGGAAGCTGAGATGTTCAGCGCCGATCAAAAAGCCCTGGCCGAAGATGTATTAAACGCGTGTCGGGATCAGGGCCTGAAGCTGGCGGCGGCGGAATCGTGCACCGGCGGATTGATCACCGGACTGCTTACCGCCGTGTCCGGGTCTTCGGACGTGGTCGAGCGCGGGTTTGTCACCTATACCAACGAGGCCAAGCACGAATTGCTGGGGGTTCCCGAAAACCTGTTCGAAAGCGTCGGCGCGGTCTCGGGCGAAGTCGCCCGCGCCATGGCCGAAGGGGCGTTAAAACATTCATCCGCGCAAATTGCCGTCGCCGTCACCGGCGTTGCCGGACCGACCGGCGGCACGGCGGATAAACCCGTCGGGCTTGTGCATATCGCCGTCGCCCGCAATGGGGCCGAGACGTTGTTTGAGCACCACATCTTTGACGGCGACCGGGATGCGGTGCGGGCGCAGACGGTGATGGCAGCGCTGAAGCTGGTGCGTTGCCGAATTGGTTAGCCCGCGTAGGCGATCAGCGAGCGGGCTGTAATGTAAACGCCGAGTACGGCCAGGGCGGCGAAGAAAACCCTCAGAAATAATATTTCGGACAACCGGCCGCGAACCCGCTGGCCGATCATCATGCCGATGATCGCCGGCACCACCCCGGCGGCGGACAGCAACCCCAGTTCCTGGGAAATCAGCCGCTGGTCGTTCAGGGCGATGGCCAGGGCCACGGTGGAAACGGTAAACGACAGCCCCATGGCCTGGATCAGGGTATCTCTGGGCATCGCCAGGGCTTGCAGGTACATGACGCCGGGGACGACGAAGGACCCGGTCAACCCCGTCAACACCCCGGTGACGGCGCCCGCCAACGGCCCCAGCCAAGACTCGATGCGGCTAACATCCGGCACCTTGGGACGATGCAGGTTAAGGCCCGCATAGATAATGAGTAAGCTGCCCAGCAACGCCGCCAGCAGCGACGCGTCGAAGCCGGTCAGGCCTTTCGCGCCTAACAAGGTGCCGATGAACGTGGCCGCCAAAAACGGCCAAAGACGCTTGAGGATAGAGACAAGCGCCCCGCCCTGAATGGCTTGCCAGACATTGGTGACGAACGACGGCACGATCAAAAGACCCATCGCCGGAATCAGGCCGACCGTCGCTGTCAGCAGGGCCAGCGACACCGTCGGCAGCCCCAGCCCGATGACGCCCTTGACGAACCCGGCGACGAAGAAAGTGATGCCGATGATGGCCAGGCTTTCGGGCGACCCCACTCTTATTTTTCCCCGTAAAGCTGGGCGGCGCGTTTTTCGAAGGCCGAGATCATGTACCGGACGGCCTCGTTAAAGACTGCACCGATGGCGGCCTGGAGAATCCGGGACTTGAATTCAAAATCGACGAAAAAATCGATCTCGCATTGCCCATCCCCGTGCGCATCGAAAATCCAGTGGTTGGTAAGGTATTTGAACGGCCCGTCAAAATAGTTGACGTCGATACGATCAGGCCTATTACAGACGACTTTCGATCCGAATTTTTCGCGGAACATCTTGAACCCGATCACCATGTCAGCGATCAGGGTGTCGCCGTCTCGCTCTTTGATCCGGGTGGCCACGCACCAGGGCAAAAATTCGGGGTATTTCTCGATATCGGCGACCATCTCGAACAACTGTTCCGGCGTGTAGGGCAGAACCCGTTTTTCGGCGTGGGTGGGCATAACAATTACTTGCCGGAAAGACGGCGGCGGCGCAACGCTTCAAAATCCTTATCGGCGTGATAGGACGACCGGGTCAGGGGGGTCGATGCGACCAGCAGAAATCCTTTTGCCTCGCCGATGGTTTTAAGCTCGGCGAACTCGTCCGGCGTCCAGAAACGCTGAACGGCGGCGTGGCGGCGGGTCGGCGACAGGTACTGGCCGATGGTCAGAAAATCGACGTCGGCCGAACGCAAATCGTCCATGACCTGGCGGACCTCGTCCAATTCCTCGCCCAGGCCGACCATGATGCCGGACTTGGTGAAGATGTTGGGGTTCAGCTTTTTGGCGTTTTCAAGAATCTTTAGAGAATGAAAATAGCGCGCGCCGGGGCGGATGGACGGATACAGGCGCGGCACGGTTTCCAGATTGTGGTTGAAGACATCCGGGCCGGAAGCAACCACGGCCTCCAGCGCACCTTCCTTGTCGCGGAAGTCGGGCGTTAGAATCTCGATCGTGGTATCCGGCGATGTTTTACGGATGCGTTGCACGCACTGAACAAATTGTTCTGCCCCCCCGTCGGCCAAATCGTCACGATCGACGGACGTTATCACCAGATGCTTCATGCCCATCTCGGCGACGGCCTTGGCCAGGTTTTCCGGCTCCATGGCGTCTACCGGGCCGGGCTTGCCGGTGGCGACATTGCAAAAGGCACAGGCGCGGGTGCAGATGGCGCCCAAGATCATCACCGTCGCGTGCTTTTGATCCCAGCATTCACCGATGTTGGGACACGCCGCTTCTTCGCAGACGGTATGCAACCCCTTCTCGCGCATCAGCGCCTTGGTCTCGCCATAGCCCTTGGACGTCGGTGCCTTGACCCGGATCCAGGGCGGCTTGCGCAGCACCGGGTTTTCCGGGTTTTTGGCTTTTTCCGGATGGCGGTGTTTGGCCAGGTTTTCGACGTTGCTCATAGGGACATCTCGTAAACAACCCATTCGGAGAGATCGGCCACCTTATCGTATAGCGACCGCGCGGTGTCGTTATCGTTTCTGGTTTTCCAGTATATCCGGTGCCAGCCTTCGGCGCTTGCCCGTTTTTTGACAGCTTCAATCAAGGCTCCCCCGGCGCCTAAGTTGCGGGTGTCGGGGGCTACGAACAGGTCTTCCAGATAACAAACGGGGCTTTTGCTCCAGGTAATCGGGTGCAGCACGCAATTAGTGAACCCGATGACGTTGCCGCCTTCATCGCAAGCGACCAGCGAAAACATGTCTGCAATCCCATCGTCCAGTAATCGCTGCCACGTTTCATTCGTGACGTCATCGGCCATGTCGGTTTCGTAGAATTCGCAGTACCCCTTCCACAATTCCCGCCAGCAGTCTTCGTCGGAAGCGGTCAAGTCGCGAATAGTGAGGGCCACGGGTTTCCTCCCCGTTAGATGTGAATAGCTCGGCCGAAGGCGTCGAGGACCGATTCATGCATCATTTCGCTCAAGGTCGGGTGCGGGAAGATGGTGTGCATCAGCTCTTCTTCCGTCGTCTCCAGGCCCATGGCGACGACGAAACCCTGGATCAGTTCCGTCACCTCGGCGCCGACCATGTGCGCGCCTAACAACTGGCCGGTCTTTTTGTCGAAGATGGTTTTGACCAACCCGTCCGGTTCGCCCAAGGCAATGGCCTTGCCGTTGGCCAGGAACGGAAAACGCCCGACCTTAACCTCGAACCCCTGCTCTTTCGCCTTGGCTTCGGTCAGGCCGACGCTGGCGATTTGCGGATGGCAATAGGTGCAGCCGGGGATTTGCCCCTTGTTCATGGGGTGCGGCGAAAGCCCGGCGATTTTCTCGATGCAAATAACGCCTTCGTGCTCCGCCTTGTGCGCCAGCATCGGCGGGCCGGCGACGTCACCGATGGCATAAAGGCCGGGTTCTGCTGTCCGGGAAAATTCATCGACGACGATGCAGCCCCTGTCGGTCTTGGCCTTGGTGGTTTCCAACCCGATGTTTTCGATATTGCCGACAACACCGACGGCGGAAATCACCCGATCGACCTTGATCTCGGCGGACTTGCCCTTGTCGTCTTCGACCATCGCGACGACACTGGTTTTTGACTTGTTCAGCTTCGTCACCTTGGCGCTGGTAATCACCGTGATGCCCTGCTTTTCAAACTGCTTGCAGGCGAGGGCGGCGATTTCCGCGTCTTCGGCCGGCAGAATTTGCGGCAGAACTTCGACGACGGTTACTTCCGCGCCCATGGTCCGATAGAAGCTGGCGAATTCGATGCCGATGGCGCCGGACCCGATAACCAGCAGCTTCTTCGGCATTTTGTCCGGCACCAATGCCTCGAAATAGGTCCACACCAGCTTGCCGTCAGGCTCAATCCCGGGCAATGCCCTGGGTCTTGCCCCGGAGGCGACGATAACGTGCTTGGCGCTCAAAGAAGGTAACGCCTTGCCGTCTTTGCTTACGGTTACTTTGCCGGGGCCATTTAGTTTCGCCTCGCCGTCGATGACGGTAACCTTGTTCTTCTTCAAAAGATAACCGACGCCCTGGCTGAGCTGGGCTGAAACCCCGCGTGAGCGCTCGACGACTTTTTTCAGATCGAAACTCACGGTCTTGGCCGACAGTCCGTAATCTTCGGCGTGTTTCATGTTGTGGAAGATTTCCGCCGTGCGCAGCAGCGCCTTGGTCGGGATGCAGCCCCAGTTGAGGCAGATGCCGCCCAGATGCTGTTTCTCGACGACGCAGACCTTGAGGCCCAGTTGTGCGCCCCTGATCGCCGCGACGTAGCCGCCGGGGCCGCCACCGATGATGATTGCGTCGAAGCTGTTGTCGGCCATTCGGACGGTCCTACAACATGAACTGAAGGGGCTCTTCCAAGATGCCCTTCAGTTCCTTGATGAACGCCGCCGCCGTGGCGCCGTCGATGCAGCGGTGATCGACGGCCAGCGACAGCGACATGACGGTGGCGATGGATAAGGCGCCTGACTTGACGATCGCACGCTGTTCGCCGGCGCCGACGCTGAGGATCGCGCCCTGCGGCGGGTTGATGATCGAGGTAAAGGATTTGACCCCGAACATGCCGAGGTTGGAAATGGTGAAGGTGCCGCCCTGGTATTCTTCGGGCTGCAATTGCCCGGCCTTGGCGCGCCCGGCGAGGGTTTTGATTTCACCCGAGATGGCGGCAAGCCCCTTGTTTGCGGCATCGCGGACCACCGGCGTGATCAGGCCGCCATCGATGGCGACGGCGACGGAGATGTCAGCGCGCTTGTAAAGCAGCGTCGCTTCCTCGGTATAAGACGCATTGGCGGCGGGAATGCGCAGCAAGGCGAGCGCGCAAGCCTTGATGATGAAGTCGTTGACGGAAATTTTGAAATCCCCACCTTCGTTTGCATTTAAGCGCTTGCGGGTATCCAAAAGCGTGTCGATTTCAACATCCATGGAAATGTTGAAATGCGGCACCTCGCGGGCCGACTCGGTCAGCCGTTGGGCGATGACCTTGCGCATGGATGAATTGGGCACGGCTTCTAATTCCGGCATGGTGCCGAGAAGCGGGTCGCCGACGTTGAGGCTAGCTACCGGCGGCGTGGCAGCAGGGGCGGCACTGCTAACAGCACCAGGAGCCGCGCTTTCGACATCGCTTTTGACGATGCGCCCCTTGGGGCCGCTGCCGTTAATGGCGGCAAGGTCGATGCCGCGTTCGGTGGCGATGCGCCTCGCCAGTGGGCTGGCGATGATACGACCCGCCAGTGGGCTGGCGATGATACGGGTTTCAGTGGCGGTTGGTGCGGATGGAGCTACAGGAGTTGCAGGAGCAGGTGCCGGTTCAGCAACAGGGGTAGGTGCTGGTTTGGCTGCAGGCGCAGGAGCCTCAGCAGCACCATCCAGCGCCGATGCATCTTCGCCGTCCTCCAGTATAAGCGCGATGACCTGGTTGACCGGCACGCCCTCGGTGCCTTCGGCGACAACGATCTTACCCAGCGTGCCTTCGTCGACGGCCTCGACTTCCATGGTCGCTTTATCGGTTTCTATTTCCGCCAGCACGTCGCCGGATTCAACGGCGTCGCCTTCTTTTTTCAGCCATTTGGCGATTTTGCCCTCGGTCATGGTCGGTGACAGGGCGGGCATAAGAATCTGTATCGGCATGATGCGTTCCCTCCCCCGCCTCTACCGGTAACAGACGGATTTAGCCGCCTCGACGATGTTATGCGCCTTGGGCAGCGCCAGCGCCTCAAGATTTGCGGCATACGGCATGGGCACGTCCTCGCCGGTGACGCGGACGACGGGTGCGTCGAGGTCGTCAAAGGCGTGTTCCATCATCAAGGCCGCCATTTCCGCACCGATGCCGGCCGTCGGCCAGCCTTCCTCGACATTGACCAGCCGATTGGTTTTCCTGACCGATTGGACGATCGTTTCGGTGTCCAGCGGGCGCAACGTGCGAAGGTTAATGACTTCGGCCTCGATACCGTCCGCCGCCAGCATCTCCGCTGCCTCCAGGGCGACGCCGACCATCAGGGAAAAGGCGGTGATGGTAACGTCGGTGCCGGGGCGCTCAATCTTGGCGCGCCCGATGGGGATGGTGAAGTCAGGATGGTCGGGAACATCGAAGCTCTGCCCATAAAGGATTTCGTTTTCCAGGAAGATCACCGGGTTGGGATCACGGATGGCGGATTTCAGTAAACCCTTGGCGTCGGCGGCGGACCAGGGCGAGACAACTTTCAGCCCCGGGATGTGGGCGAACCAGGATGCGTAACACTGGGAATGTTGCGCTGCGACGCGCGACGCCGCCCCGTTCGGGCCGCGGAATACGATCGGCGCCCCCATTTGGCCGCCGGACATATACAGCGTCTTGGCCGCCGAATTAATGATCTGGTCCATGGCCTGCATGGAAAAATTAAAGGTCATGAATTCAACGATCGGCTTAAGCCCGCTAAAGGATGCCCCGACGCCTAATCCGGCAAACCCGTGCTCGGTAATCGGCGTGTCGATGACACGTCCCGAACCGAATTCCTCTAGCAAGCCCTGGCTGATTTTATAAGCGCCCTGATACTGGGCAACTTCCTCGCCCATCAAAAAGACATCTGCGTCGGCGCGCATTTCTTCAGCCATGGCGTCACGCAACGCTTCGCGCACGGTCTGGTTGATCGTCGGGCCGGTGGTATCGGGTTCCGGCGCGATGGCCCCCTGGCTTGGTGCCGCAGGTGCCGGGGCGGCGGCAGGGGCTGTTATCTCCGCCGACGGAGCCGCTGGACCGGGGGCGGCGGAAACCGCCACATCGGAAGCATCCTCGCCCTCTTCAACGATGATGGCGATGGGCGTATTGACCAGCACGCCTTCGCTGCCCTCAACGACGAGGATCTTGCCTAAGATGCCTTCGTCTACGGCCTCGACTTCCATGGTCGCCTTGTCGGTTTCGATTTCCGCCAGTACATCGCCGGCGGCAACAACGTCGCCTTCGGCTTTCGCCCATTTGGCGATTTTTCCTTCGGTCATTGTCGGCGACAAAGCCGGCATCAGAACTTCGATAGCCATGTCTCAGACCTCCACCAGAATGTCGGTATAAAGCTCCGACAAGTCAGGCTGTTCGCTGGCTTGGGCGAATTCGGCGGCCGCCGTGACAATCGCTTTGATCTCCTTGTCGATGTCTTTCAAGGCCGCTTCGTTGGTGATTTTGGCGCTAATCAGTTTGTCGCGCAGGTTGTCGATGGGGTCGCTTTCCTTGCGTACTTTGGTGACCTCTTCCTTGTCGCGGTACTTCGCCGGGTCCGACATGGAATGGCCGCGGTAGCGGTAGGTCTTCATTTCCAGGATAAAGGGCCCCTTGCCGGCACGGCACCATTCGGCGGCTTTTTCGCCCGCCGCCCGCACCGCCTCGACGTCCATGCCGTCGACCTGAGCGCCGGGAATGCCGAATGAGTCGCCCCTTTTATACAATTTGGTCATCGACGACGCGCGCTCGATCGAGGTTCCCATGCCGTAGCGGTTGTTTTCAATGACGTAGATCACTGGCAGATCCCATAGTTTGGCCATGTTGAAGGCTTCGTAAATCTGGCCCTGGTTGATGGCGCCATCGCCGCAATAGGCATGGCAAACGCCGCCGTCTTTACGGTACTTGTTGGCAAAGGCGAGGCCGGTTCCCAGCGGAATTTGCGCGCCGACGATGCCGTGGCCGCCGAAGAAATTCTTTTCGCGGCTAAACATATGCATGGAGCCGCCCTTGCCCTTGGAATACCCACCGCGCCTGCCGGTCAGTTCCGCCATGACACCCTTGGGGTCCATGTCGCAGGCCAGCATGTGGCCGTGATCGCGGTAACTGGTGATGACAGAATCGTTTTCGCCCGCCGTCGCCATCATGCCGACGACAACGGCTTCCTGACCGATATAGAGATGGCAAAACCCGCCGATCAGGCCCATGCCGTACAACTGGCCGGCCTTTTCCTCGAAACGGCGGATCAGCAGCATCTGGCGGTAGGCGTGGAGTAATTTCTCAGCCGAAGCGCCCTTATTTTTTTTCGCGGCCTTTACAGGCGTTTTCTTTTTCTTTGAAGTTTTTTTGGAAGCGGTTTTTGAAGCCTTGGCCATAGTTCCTCCCGGTTGCCGTTTGCACAGAATATCAAGCTATTCAGCGCGGCATACTCAGGTATCAACCTAATGCAGGCCCATGCCATTTTCAAGCAAACAGGATTGCGAAAAGCCTTTGAAATAGCAAATAAAATTACCCTTAACCCATATTTAGTTAAGGTAAGTTGCCGAAGCCAGGGGGAAAGCCCGTTCTAAGCGACCCGGCGGGCCTGCATTTCCAGGTTTGCTTGATGCTCTTCCACCAGCCACGGCCACAGACAGCCCGTCGTGCAAAGCAATATCTCCAGGCTCGGTTCACCGGGCGTCCATTCCTTGGCCTTTTCCTGCCAATGCGACAGAGAGGCGAAGGTGTCCCAGTAACAGACGCAGACGCTCCGCTTTTCGGCGGCGGTATCGGTCTCAAAGCCCAGATAGCCGGGCATGGTGGCGGCCAGCGCCACCAGCATTGAGGCCGTCTCTGCAAAACTGGTGCCATCGAAATCCTTCGGCGGCGAGGTATAGATCACCGCGAAGAACGGCGGGCTTTGGGTTTCACGTAGAATACTCATGGCAGCAACCCCCAAAGGCTGGTGACGCCGGCGGCGACAAAAGCGCCGAGACCGCGAATTGCTCTTGGGTCTGCCCTGGGGTCTGCCCTGGGGTCTGCCCTGAGATATGCCCTGAGATCTGCCCTGAGATCTGCCCTGAGATCTGCCTGATAGGACCCATGAATTCCGGCGTGGGCTTGTTTGTCCACCAGTGCAATCCGGATGCCGCAGGTATCCGCCAGACTGATGCCGAAGCGGTTGTTTATTTTGACGTCACCGGCTGTTATCCAGCCTTCTATGGCGCCGATATCCTTCCAGTAGGAAACTGTTTTTGTCTCGCCCTTTTTGTCATGGACCGTTTCCAGGCCAAGAAATCCCGGTTGCCGGGGCGCGATCGTCACCATTTCGTCAGCCGGTGCGATGTGGTCGTCATCTTTGAGGTTGCCTTGCATTTCATTCAGGGTGGCCTCGAAATATGGCGGGGTCAGGTGTTCTGCCAGACGTCCCATTACTTCCTCCTTTTCCTTTCTTGCAATATGACAATGTCGTCCTTGTAGCCGTAGTTGAGCATTAGCATGGCGCGTTCTTCGAGCATGTCCGGGTCCAGGCTTCCAGGGTTTAACAGCCGGACCCTTTTCTCCAACCCCTGTCTTTCGCCCCTGGTCTGGGTTGCTGCCTCTTTGGCGGCGACGACGCGTTGCTTGATATTCCACCAAGCGATCAGGCCTCTGTCGCCGTGAACCACGTGATAGGCGAAGTAGCCGACGGCACAGATGCCCAACACCGGCCCAACGACGAAGCGCGCGCGCGCACGTATTTCAGTTATCAATCCCAATAGACTGCTGACCCCAGGCTCTTTTGTTTAGCGTTTGGTCTTCTTATGCCACAGTCCCAAACCCAACCCGATCATCGCCCGGTAATCGTTAACAACCGGTTAGCGAGCCTTTTGGGGGATACAGTTTTTTTGAGTTTTTCGCTTTAGCCGGAAGATTTCCCGGCACGCTTAGCGGCCTCGATTTTACCCACCATTTCCGAAACCCCAGGCGTGGTGACCGGGATGTTGATGAAGGTTTGGCGGTCTTTTTCGGCTTCCGCCGTGCGACGGGTCATGCGCCAAACGGCAAACAGCCCGATGGCCATGGAAATACTCGCCGCGTAATACATCAATCCCCGTGGGCCGAAATATTCCATGGCGATCGTCGCCAGGGAAGGCCCGACGGCCGAGCCCACCGCCCAGGCCAGCATCATCGAACTGACCAGCGGCACCAGTTGGGACGGCTTGGCGAAGTCGCTGGCGTGGACGACACAGACGGAATACAGGGAAAGGCCGAAGGCTCCCCACAACCCGAAAAGAACAAGAATGAAGGCGATATGGAATTTAAAGGTCAGGGCAATGACGAGGGCAACGAGGGCGCTGCCCACGGTAGCGATGATGATGACGTACCGGCGATCGGTTTTGTCCGACATCCAGCCCAACGGCCATTGCAAAAACATACTGCCCAGTTGGGCGGCCACCACCAGCAACGGAACGAAGGCTGCTTTGACGCCCGTTTGAATCCCGTAAACGGGAAGCAGACCGAGGACGGTCGAGTTGACCAGCCCGGCGCCGACACAGCCGACGACGCCGATCGGCGCAATGCGATAGAGTTCGATGATACCCAGGGTCTCGACTTCGCGGGTCGGCGGGCCGCTGGTGGTGGAGAGCGCCACCGGGACGATGGAAAACGCCGCAAACCCGCACGCCAGCATATAAAACCCGGCACCTGACGTGTCGCCGAGGGCCAAAATCCCCTGCCCCAACATCAATCCGATCTTGTTGCAAATCATATAGATGGCAAGGACGCGCCCGCGTGCTTCCTTGGGCGCCTCTTCCGTCACCCAGCTTTCGATTACGGCATACAAACCGGCAGAGGCAAAACCCCCGATGAATCTAAGGATGGCCCAGGCGAAGGCCCAGTCGTCGGCGACAAACGCCAATGCTGAAACCGTCTGGATGGAGGCCAGGGCGGAAAAGGCGCGGATGTGACCGATGTGCCTGATCAGGGACGGCGTAAGAAGACAACTGGCGAGAAATCCGACCGCATAGGCCGTAACGACCATGCCGATGAGCGGCGTCGGGGTGGCGTTGAGGCCGAGATGCAGCGGAACGATGACTCCAAGTACACCATTGGTCACTTGAATGAAGAACGCCCCGGCGACGATGGCGAATAAGGATAGGGAAAGATTTTTTTTCATTGGGGTCTTGCTCCCCGGACTTGCAGGGCCTTGACGCGGAATTTAGCCGAAAATACCGCGCCCGGCGTAGGACGCCGCCGTGTCCAGTTCTTCCTCGATGCGGATCAACTGGTTGTATTTGGCCAGCCGGTCGGAACGGCTGAGTGAGCCGGTTTTGATTTGCCCTGAATTCGTCGCCACCGCGATATCGGCGATGGTGGTGTCTTCGGTCTCGCCGGATCGGTGCGAGATCACCGTCGTGTAGCTTGCCTTGTGCGCGATTTCGACGGTTTTGAGCGTCTCAGTAAGGGTGCCGATCTGGTTGACCTTGATCAGGATTGAATTGGCGACGCCCTTTTTGATACCGTCCGTGAGGCGCTCAGGGTTGGTCACGAACAAATCGTCGCCGACCAGTTGAACCTTGTCGCCGATGGCATCGGTCAATGCCTTCCAGCCGTCCCAGTCGTCCTCGTCCATGCCGTCTTCGATGGAAGCGATCGGATATTTGCCGCAAAGATCTTCGTAGTATTTGACCATGCCGGCGCTATCGAGTTTTTTGCCCTCGCCGGTCAGGTTATATTTGCCTTTGTCGTAGAACTCGCTGGACGCGGCATCGAGCGCCAGCACGACGTCATCGCCAGGTTTGTAGCCAGCGGCCTTGATTGATTTCATAATAAAATCAAGCGCTTCCGTGGCGCTGTTCAACCCCGGCGCGAATCCGCCTTCATCACCGACATTGGTAGAAAAGCCGGCGTCGGACAGCGCCTTTTTCAGCGTCTGGAAAATCTCGGCGCCCATGCGAACGGCGTCCACGAAGCGTTCGGCGCCGACGGGCATGATCATGAATTCCTGGATGTCGATGGGATTATCCGCATGCGCGCCGCCGTTGATGATGTTCATCATCGGAACCGGCAGAAGATGCGCGTGGACGCCGCCGATAAAACGGTACAAGGGTTGTTCCACATCGTCGGCACCGGCTTTGGCGGCAGCCAGACTGACGCCCAAAATGGCGTTGGCGCCAAGCCGGGCCTTGTTTTTTGTCCCGTCCAATTCGATCAGGGTGCTGTCGATCAAGAACTGGTCTTCGGCGTCCATGCCGGAAAGGGCGTCAAAGATTTCACCGTTGACCGCATCGACTGCCTTCAGTACGCCTTTGCCGCCATAGCGTTTTTTGTCGCCGTCGCGAAGTTCCACTGCCTCGTGCTTGCCGGTGGACGCGCCCGACGGTACGGCGGCTCGTCCGTGGGCGCCGTTTTCAAGCACCACATCGACTTCAACCGTCGGGTTGCCGCGGCTGTCGAGAATTTCGCGGGCGAAAATGTCGGTAATGGCGGTCATGTCAGATTTTTACCGGTTTTGATTTGGCCAATTGGTCAAGCTCGAGAAGGGTTTCGACGATTTCCGGCAATTGATCAAGCGGAATCATGTTGGGGCCGTCCGATGGCGCCTTGTCCGGGTCCTGGTGGGTTTCCATGAAAACCATGGCGACGCCCACGGCAACGGCGGCGCGCGCCAGCACCGGGGCAAATTCCCGCTGGCCGCCGGAAGACGCGCCCTGCCCGCCCGGCTGTTGCACGGAATGGGTGGCGTCAAACACCACCGGGCAGCCGGTTTTGGCCATGATCGGAAGCGAGCGCATGTCGGAAACCAGGGTGTTGTAGCCGAAACTGGCGCCCCGCTCGCACACCATGATGTTGGTATTGCCGGTGGCTTCGACCTTGGCGACGACATTTTCCATATCCCAAGGGGCCAGGAACTGCCCCTTCTTGATGTTAATGGCCTTGCCGGTATTGCCGGCGGCGATCAACAGGTCCGTCTGGCGGCAGAGAAAGGCCGGAATTTGCAGGACATCGACAACGCTGGCGACGGGGGCGCAATGATCGACCTCATGCACGTCGGTCAGTACGGCCAGGCCGGTTTGTTTTTTGACCTCGGCGAAAATCGGCAACGCTTCTTCCAGCCCCAAGCCCCGCTCTCCGCCGCCGCTGGTTCTGTTCGCCTTGTCGTAGGAAGATTTGTAAATCAGGCCGATGCCAAGCGTCTTAGACATCTCGGCCAAGGCGCCCGACATATCCATGGCGTGCTGGCGGCTTTCCAGCACACACGGGCCGGCGATCAAGGTCAGCGGCAGGTCGTTGCCGATGGAAACGTCACCGATGGTGATGTGCCGAGGGGCGATATCGGGGGAGGTCATGGGGGGCCGCCGACCCTGACCTAGACCAGCCGCGACTGGTTGACGGCGCCGGCAATAAACGACGTGAACAGCGGATGCGGCTCGAACGGTTTCGATTTTAGTTCCGGGTGGAACTGGACGCCGACGAACCAGGGGTGATCCGGTATTTCAACTATTTCAGGCAGCACCCCGTCCGGCGACATGCCGGAGAACTTCATACCGGCTGCTTCCAATTGGTCGCGGTAGCCGGTGTTTACCTCGTAGCGGTGGCGGTGGCGTTCGGAAATTTTGCTGTCGGCGTAAATCTCGCTGACGCGGCTGCCTTTTTCCAGCACGCACGGATAAGCGCCGAGCCGCATGGTGCCGCCCATATTGCCGCCGGACTCGCGTTTTTGCAGATCGCCGCCCTGCATCCATTCCGTCATCAGGCCGACGACGGGATGCTCGCAAGGGCCGAATTCGGTGGAACCGGCCTTGTGCAGGCCGGCCATGTTTCGTGCCGCCTCGACAACGGCCATCTGCATGCCGAAGCAGATGCCGAAATAAGGAATTTTCCGCTCGCGCGCGAATCGGGCGGCGGCGATTTTGCCTTCCGAGCCGCGCTCGCCGAAGCCGCCGGGAACGAGGATGCCGTGCACCCCTTCCAGATGATGCAGCGCATCGTCGGTTTCGAAGATTTCCGAGTCCATCCAGTGCATACCGACGTTGACCTTGTTGGCGATGCCGCCGTGGTCGAGGGCTTCGGATAGCGACTTGTAGGCGTCCCTGAGGCCGGTGTATTTGCCGACAATGGCAATCGACACCTCGCCTTCGGGCTTGGTCACGGTTTCGCAGATATTTTTCCAGGCGCTGAGGTCGGGCTTCTTGGAGTCGATATTGAAATGTCGGCAGACCTGCTCGTCGAGGCCTTCCTCGTGATAGGCGACCGGCACGTTATAGATGGTCGGCACGTCGAGCGCCTGGATGACGGCATCCTCGTGGACATTGCAGAATTGGGCAATTTTGCGCCGTTCCGCTACCGGAATTTCCCGTTCAGACCGGCACAAAAGCACATCGGGCTGGATGCCGACGCTGAGAAGTTCCTTCACCGAGTGCTGGGTCGGCTTGGTTTTCAGCTCACCGGCCGTCGGGATGTAAGGGACCAGCGTCAGGTGCAGATACATGGTGTTGTCGCGACCAAGATCGTTGCGCAACTGCCTGATTGCTTCCAGAAACGGCAATCCCTCGATGTCGCCGACGGTGCCGCCGATCTCGCAAAGCACGAAATCCTCGTCCGTTATATCGCTGGTGACGAAACTCTTGAGGGCATCGGTGATGTGGGGGATGACCTGGATGGTGGCGCCCAGATAATCGCCCCGGCGTTCCTTGGCGATGACATCGGAATAGATTCGACCCGTGGTAACATTGTCGCTTTGCCTGGATGCGACGCCGGTAAAGCGTTCGTAATGGCCGAGGTCGAGGTCCGTTTCTGCGCCGTCATCGGTGACATAAACCTCACCGTGCTGGTACGGCGACATGGTGCCGGGATCGACGTTGATGTAGGGATCGAGCTTGCGCAGGCGAACCTTGAACCCGCGCGCCTGAAGCAACGCGCCGAGAGACGCGGAAGCAAGACCCTTACCGAGTGAGGAAACCACGCCGCCGGTGATGAAGATGAACCGCGTCATGGACCGACATAATACATTAAAATTTTGCAACGTAAAAAGAAAAGAGCCGACGATGGTGTTTTAAGGCGTTTTTTTTGGCGATCTCTTTCAAGATCGCTTGCCTTACTTCGCCAGTGGTACGGTGGGCAGGCCGGGCTTGGCCGGTGCTTGCGTTGTCGGGGCGGGTTGGTCGAGAAGCGAGCCGGAGGACCGCGTGTTAGCGGCCAGGATGGCCAGGGTCAGACTGGTCGCCATGAAACATGCCGCCACGATTGCTGTCGAGCGGGTCAGTAGGTCACCAGCGGCCCGACCGGTCATAAAACCACCCATGCCCCCGCCTCCGCCGCCGCCCATGCCCAGCGCGCCGCCTTCGCTACGCTGCATAAGGACAAGGCCGACAAGCGTTATGGCCAGGATCAGGTGGATGATAAGAACGACTTCGGTCATGGAATCTTCCGGATGCGTTATCTGTTTCAGGTGCGCTTTTTAGTCCTTCAAGACCGATAAGGCCAGCCTCAAATGCTTAAACGACGATTAATCGGCGCAACTTTTGGCGATGGCCCAGAAATCTTCGGCCTTGAGGCTGGCGCCGCCGATCAGGCCGCCGTCTACATCGCCCAGGGCTAAAAGGTCTTGGGCGTTTTCAGGTTTCATGGAACCGCCGTAAAGTAACCGGATACCGTCGGCCTCAGACACACCAAGGGTAGCTGTCAATTCAGACCGGATAAAGGCGTGGACTTCCTGGACTTCTTCGTTCGTCGGCGTGCGACCGGTACCGATGGCCCAAACCGGTTCATAGGCAATGACCGTGTTTGCCGCCGTGGCCCCCGAAGGCACCGAACCGGCAAGCTGGGCCTTGACCACGTCGAGGGTCTTGTCGTCGTCGCGTTGTTTTTCGGTTTCGCCGATGCAGATCACGGCGATAAGGCCGGCGGCGTGAATGGACTGGGCCTTGGTGTTGACCTCGGCGTCCGTTTCACCGTGGTCGGTCCGGCGTTCGGAATGGCCGACGATGACAAAACTGCACCCCAGGTCGGCCAACATGGCGGCTGAGATGTCTCCGGTGTGGGCGCCTTTTTCGGCGGCATGGCAATCCTGGGCGCCAAGCGATATGGCGCTGCCCTGGATGGTCTGACCAATTGCGGCGATCAGGGTAAAGGGGGGGCAGACCAGCATATCGAAGGCCGGGTCTGTTTCGCCCTGCATGCGACCAGCCAAATCGGCGGCCAGCGCGGCCCCATCGGCCTGAAGGCCATTCATTTTCCAGTTTCCGGCAAGTAGGGGACGTCGGTGTTGAGGCATGGTTCTTTCCATTTTTGTTTGCGGGCGATCCGGTTCCGAAGCGCCATTGGTGAGGCCGTCTTGTAGCATACCGGGACGGGAGGCATAAACATCGAAAATCCGGGTTGCGGGTGTATTGCCGCAATCCTATGATGCCGCCCGCTTTGACTGTCAGGCTTTAGTACTCTTTATTTAGGTCTTCCCGGCCTCTTTGGAATTTAAAAAATCATGCTGACCACGATTCGCACTAAAACAAAATCCTTCCTGGTCAAGGTTCTGGCCGGGTTGCTGATGCTCAGCTTCGGCGCCTGGGGCATTGGCGACATGGTCGGCCTTGTCGGCGCGCCATCGACGATCTTGTTCGAAGTCGGCGATGAAAAAGTAGAGGTGGCCGAGGTCGAAGACGAGGTGCGCCGGGAAATCAGGCGTCTTCAGCCGTTGTTTGGCAATCAGTTCGGCATCGAACAAGCAAGGGCTTTGGGCGTAGTAGATTCTATTATCCAGCGCCGCATCAATGATGCCTCTCTCCATCTTGCGGCGATGAAGTTGGGGGTGGCCGTCAGTGACGATCTGGTGCGCAATACAATCAGGAACGATGCCAATTTTCAGGGGCTGGGCGGGTTCGATCGGAACCGCTTTCAACAATTGTTGAATGAAAACCTTTTGACGGAATCGGGCTACATTGCCCAGCTTCGCCAGCAAATAGGACGATACCAGTTGATCGACAGCTTCAGCACCAAGGCAGCGCCGAAATCGATGGTCGCCTCGATGTACCGATTGCAGCAGGAAAAGCGGATCGCCGAAACCATCGAAATAAAGGACAGCGCCCAGAAAAACATTCCCGATCCGGATGCGGTGATATTGGCGGCTTTTCACAAGAAAAATGCTGTCCGTTTTACCGCGCCGGAATACCGCGCCCTGACGGTGCTTCGCCTTACAGCCAAGGATCTGGCGGCGGAAATCACGCTCAGCGACGAAGACGTCAAAAAGGCGTATGAGGCTCGGATCGACGAATTTAGCGTTAAGGAAACCCGGCAAATTCAGCAAATCGTTGTCGATGATGAAAACGTCGCCCGCCAGGCGAAAAAGGCCATTGATGACGGAGGAAAATTCTTAACCGTTGCCAAGGATGTGGCCAAATTGGATGAGGCGACGATTGACCTGGGCCAGTTGAACCGGCTGGGATTGCCTTTCCCCGAATTGGTCGAGGCGGCGTTCAATCTTAAAGAGGGTGAAGTCAGCCAGCCGGTGAAAAGTCCCTTAGGCTGGCATCTGTTCAGAGCTTCTGGAATCGTCAAAGGCGGCATCAAGACGCTGGACGAGGTCAAAGAAACGCTCGGCAAGACCGTTGCCCATGAAAAGGCGGTGGACAGCCTGTTTGATTTGGCGAATAAGCTGGAAGACGCTCTTGGTGGCGGATCGACCCTGGAAGAAGCGGCAGCTCAATTAAATGTCAAAGTCGAAAAAATCAGTGCCCTGGATTCTGCCGGCAAGGATAAATCCGGCAAGGTGTTAGAATCTCTCCCGGGCGGCGATTTTCTTAAACTCGCCTTTTCCACCAATGAAGGTGGGGACAGTGCCCTCACCGAAACTGGGGAAGACGGGTATTTTGTCCTCAGGGTCGATGGCGTGACGGCGCCAGCCCTGAAACCCATGGCCGCCATCAAAGATGAGGTTGTGGCAGCCTGGAAGGCGGATAAACGGGCGGAAAAATCGAAGGACGTAGCAACGTCCGTTGTCGGCCGGGTTAACGGCGGGGCGGGTTTTGACGTCATTTCCGAAGACATGCGGATCAGCTTCAAGACATCCCCCGCTTTTACGCGCCAGCCGCAAAAAAATGACACTGGCCTGCCCCAGGCATTGATTACCAAGGTGTTTTCCAGCAAGCCGGGGCAGGCCGTCATGGCAAGAATTGATGGCGGGTATGCCGTGGCCCGGCTCAAGAAAATCGTTGCCGCCGATCCGGCGAAGGATGCCCAAGGCGTCAAATCCCTGTCCGGACAGATTGAAACCGCTATTGAATTCGATATCCTTGGACAACTGGCTGGGGCCTACCGCAAGCGGTTTGGGGTTACCCTCAACCAAAAATCCATTGATTCCCTTTTCATCGGGAGCGGGCGAAGCAGTAGGCGCGCTCCAGGGCGTTGATCCGGGGCCATGAAGATATTTCCTGATAAATTGGCGTTCTTCGAAATCTATGGCGCAGACGGCGGCGGGGTTTCGCAAGTCGTCTGGACGACGCTGGTTTCCGATCTCGAGACCCCGGTATCGGCGATGCTAAAGCTGGCCCAGGGGCGGCCCAACAGTTTCCTGCTGGAATCGGTGGAAGGCGGAGAAATTCGCGGCCGTTATTCCTTTATCGGCCTGCAGCCGGATTTGATCTGGCGTTGTTTTGGCGACAGGACCGAAATCAATCGGACGGCCGTCATTGACCCGGATGCCTTTGTTTCGTGTTCCGTGGCGGAAAAATCCGGGGCGATTGAATCACTGCGCTGCGTTGTTGGGGAATCCCACATCGAAATGCCGGACAGCCTGCCGCCGATGGCGTCCAGTCTCGTCGGCTATATGTCGTACGATATGGTGCGGTTGGCTGAGAAACTGCCCGATGACAATCCTGATGTCCTGGGCGTTCCCGACAGCATTTTTGTCAGGCCGACGGTGATGGCGGTTTTTGATTCGCTTGAGGATTCGGTTTCCATCGTGACCCCGGTCTGGCCCGACCCCGAGGTGAGCGCCGAGGAAGCCTACAAATCTGCTTGCGTACGCTTGGCGGGCGTCGTTGGTGATTTTGAAGCCGCCTCTTCCCGGCCTGCGCCCCCCCTTCCCGTCATGGACGAATTTTCCGAACCGGTTTCGAATATGACCCGCGAAGGGTTTCACGGGATGGTAAAAAAAGCGGTCGAATACATCGTTGCCGGTGACGCCTTTCAGGTTGTTCCATCCCAGCGTTTCAAGCTGCCTTTTCCCTTGCCGCCATTTTCCTTTTACCGGGCGTTGCGAAGGCTGAACCCGTCGCCGTTTCTGTTTTTTCTCGATTTCGGTGATTTTTCCATTGCCGGTTCGAGCCCCGAAATTCTTGTTCGGGTGCGCGACGGGAAAATTACGTTGCGGCCCCTGGCCGGCACCCGCAAACGGGGCGATACGCCCCAAGAAGACGAGGCCCTGGTCAAGGATTTGTTGGCGGACCCGAAGGAAATTGCCGAGCATCTGATGCTTCTTGACCTGGGGCGCAATGATGTCGGGCGTGTTGCCAAAGTCGGCTCGGTCAAGGTTACGGAACAATTTATCGTCGAATATTATTCTCACGTCATGCATATCGCTTCCAACGTCGAGGGCGACCTGGACCCGAAATACGATGCTATAGACGCGCTGCTGGCCGGGTTCCCGGCAGGCACCGTTTCCGGTGCGCCCAAGGTCCGTTCGATGGAAATAATCGATGAACTGGAGCCCGAGCGTCGGGGCGTTTATGGCGGATGCATCGGATATTTCGGCGCCAACGGAGATATGGATACCTGCATTGCGCTTCGAACCGCCGTCATCAAAGACGAGGCGATCTACATTCAGGCCGGCAGCGGCGTCGTTGCCGACAGCGATCCGGAAGGCGAATACCAGGAAAGCTGCAATAAGGCCAAAGCCCTGATCCGGGCGGCCGAGGAAGCGGTGAAGTTCGGGACTTAAACAGCGCCCGCGTATTCGAACCCGGCCCCTTCGACGGCTTTTTTGACGATGGAATCGTCTTCTGCGCCCCCGGCCCCCCCGGTGCTTTCGACGGTTACGGCGTTGCCCTCCAGATTTACGTCAATCGTTGCGTCGGGAACGGCTACTTTAATCGCGTTGCTCACCGCATTGGCGCAACCTTGGCAGGTCATGCCCAGAACATTGTAGGTCTTTGCCATAATAATCTCCCGATAAGGATTTCATATCCTATTAAACCCTTTCCAGCCACTGGAAGGTCAAGGTTTTTTAATGACGCTTGATAATGTCACCAGTCGAAACCCCTTGGCCTCGATTTCTTTCAGCCACGCCCCCAGCGCCTTCAGGGTCGCTTCGCGGGGATGGCCGATGGCAATGGCGGTTCCGTTCTTTCGCGCCAATTTTTCCACTTCCCGCAAGCGCTTTTCGATACTCTGAAGATCGTCCTGGTGATCGAGAAAAATATTTCTACCGGCAAACGGTACGCCGTATTTTCTGGCGGCTTTCCGGCCCACCGTTTTTCCGGTGGTTATGGAATCGAGAAAAAACAGTCCGCGTTTTTTTAACGCCTTCATGATGATGTTCATCCCTGCCCGGTCGGCGGTAAAACGGCTGCCCATGTGATTGTTAACGCCGACATAGCCGCTGAACTGGTCGAGGTTCCAATTAAGGCTATTTAGAAGCTCTGCTTCGGGAATGCCCGTCAACAATACATTCGGTCCCGGATCGACATCGGTGCTTCCCGGCTCCATGGGAATGTGCATCCACAACTCGTGCCCGGCTTTGCGGGCGGCTTCGGTTTGGCTCGAAAGCTCGGTGGCGTAGGTCATAAAAGATAATGTCAACGGCCCCGGCAGCTGAATGGTCCGGGCGGTGCGGGATTTGTCGATGCCTAAGTCGTCGATGACAATAACGATTTTTGGCAGGGGCTTTGTATCTATCGGAACGGGCGTGACGGCGGCGACTTCTTTTTTTTGAACCGGCTCTACGGCGGGGGCTTTTTTTTCTACAGGTATGATCTTGGCCGGTAGGGGTGCCGGGGGGG
>LFEN01000083.1 GCA_001510075.1 Alphaproteobacteria bacterium casp-alpha2 | reverse complement strand
CCCCGCCAACCCGGAAATCCACCGCCTGACGACGGCCGAGGAAATCTGGCGCGACACCGGCGGGCGGATCGACGTTTTGGTCTGCGGCGTCGGCACCGGCGGCACCCTTACCGGCTGCGCCCAGGTGCTGAAACGCTATAACCCCGACATCAGCATCATCGCCATCGAGCCCGAAGACAGCCCGGTATTGTCCGGCGGCATGCCCGGCCAACATATGATTCAAGGCATGGGCCCGGGGTTTATTCCCGACGTCCTGGACCAGGACATCATCGATGAAATTCTCAAAATCGGCACCGAGCCGGCCTTCGCCATGTCCCGGAAAATTGCCAAGCTGGAAGGCATCGCCGTCGGCATGTCGTCTGGCGCCAATGTTGCAGCTGCGGTTGAGGTTTCGGCGCGTCCGGAAATGCAAGACAAGACCGTTGTCACGTTCCTGCCCGATAACGCCGACCGCTATCTGACGACGTCGCTGTTCGACGGTTTCGGCTGAGCGCACATGAGTTTCAGCGAAGACCAAATCAACCGCTACGCCCGCCATATTCTGTTGCCCGAAGTCGGCGGCGTCGGGCAACAAAAGCTGTTGGACGCCCGCGTCCTGGTCATCGGCGCCGGGGGCCTGGGCTCGCCGGTGTTAATGTATCTTGCCGCCGCCGGTATCGGCACACTCGGCATTGTCGATGACGATGTCGTCGATCTGTCCAACCTGCAACGCCAGATCATTCATTCCACGCAGGCAGTGGGCACGGCCAAGGTGGAAAGCGCCAAAAAAACCATTGCCGCCATCAACCCGGATGTCACCGTCGTCGCCTTGAACGAACGCATCGGTCCCGAAAATGCGCTTGAGCTGATTTCCGGCTATGACATCATCGCCGACGGGTCGGATAACTTCGCCACCCGGTTTCTCGTCAACGATGCCTGTTATCTCGCCGGTAAAACGCTGGTGTCGGCGGCCATTCTGCGTTTCGACGCACAGGTCTATACCTTCAAGGCCGCCGAAAAAGACAAAGACGAAGGCCACGGCCCCTGTTATCGCTGCATTTTCCCGGCCCCGCCGCCGCAAGGGCAAGTTCCGACCTGCGCCGAGGCCGGCGTCTTGGGCGCGCTTTGCGGCCTCGCCGGATCATTGCAGGCGACGGAAGTCTTGAAGGAAATTCTTTGCATCGGCGACAGCCTGTCGGGGTCGTTACTGGTCGTTGACGGGCTATCCACGACCTTCCGCAAAATCAGCGTCAAGGCCGATCCCGGTTGCGCCCTTTGCGGCGAAACCCCATCCATCACCGATCTTTCACCGAACAGGGCTTAACATGACCGACAGCAATACGTCCCCGGACAAACTTTCGATCATCGTCTACGACGGCCATTTCGATAAGGTGCACTATGCCCTGGTCATGGCGTCGGCCGCCGCCTCTATCGGTCGCCCGGTGACGTTTTTTTTCACCATGGGGGCGTGCCGGGTTCTGGCCAAGGCCGGCGATGACGGCGAGGCGGCCTGGCGGTCGCTGCCGCTAAGCGCCGGTGTCGGTGAAGCGGGGCAATCGGGCGGCGAGCTAGACGACAGCTTCGCAGGGCAAGGCATCGCCACGTTCGAGGAATTGCTGGAAGCCTGTGTCCTGCTGGAGGCCAAGTTTATGATTTGTGAAATGGGCCTGCAGGCGGTGGGCATGAAAGGGGTCGCGCTCCGCGACGACATCCCCCTTGAGCCGGGCGGTGTGGTTACTTTCCTCAAAGATGCGTCAAAAGACGGCGCTCTTATTTTTATTTAATCTTTAAGTCGGTTTTTTTCTCCCTGTTTTCAGAGCCCTATAAAGTTTGCCGCCTCGGTCCTTCACACATATTCGTTTTTATGTAAGTATAGAGGCTGAAAACGAACTGCTGTGAAAAAAAGGAACGGGAAAATGACGGTACACAGGATTCTGAAAGAAAAAAGCGCCGAGCTTATCACCTGCCGATCTGAAAACCTGATCGAAACCGTGGCCTTGATTTTGTCCACCAACAAGATCGGCGCCTTGCCGGTATGCGATGGCGGCAGGCAGATCGTCGGCATTCTTTCCGAACGCGATATCGTCAGGGGAATGGCCAAAGAAGGCAGCGCCGTCGTCGCCAAAAAGGTCAAAGACCTGATGACCAAAAAGGTGGTTGTCTGTAAAAGCACCGATTCCATCAAGGACGCCATGGAGATCATGTCCAAGCGCCACATCCGCCACCTGCCGGTTGTCGACGAGGACGGCCAGTTGATCGGGATCATCTCGCAGCGCGACGTCATGGCCGAACGGCTGCAAGCCGCCCAACTCGAAAAAGACGTGCTGCGCGAACGGGTGATCGTCTCAGGCGCGTTATAAGGGGCGTTTTAGGCTTTCTGCGCTTCCCGGACCACGGGCCCCGGCACACCGCTTCCAATGGCCACGCCATCGACCTCGATCAGTGGCCGGATACCGAGCGCGCTGGTCAGGAACGCTTCGCTGGCGTTTTCAAGCGCATCGGGAGCAAGCGTTTGCTCCACCGCCCCCAACGCCTCTATCACCGCCGCCCGCATGACGCCTGGAAGCGCCCCGTCTTCTATCGGCGGCGTCACCGTACGGCCATCCAAGACCAGGAAAAGGTTGGCCACTGCGGCTTCCGCCAGATTACCCGCCGTGCTGAGCAACAGCGCGTCGTCGGCTTTTTGTTGCGCGGCTTCCTGGGCGGCCAGGATGCCATCCAGGCAGTTGGTCGTCTTGATACGGGATAAGGGCGAATGCTCGTTGCGCCGCGTACAGGTGGCAATGATCGCCCGCACGCCTTCAGGCGGGGTCAAATCCTGGGACGTTCCGGTGATCAACAGCGTCGGTTGCGGTTTCTCCGGTGGTAAAATCCCGCGCGGAGCTGGCCCCCGGGTTAAGGTCAGGCGCAACGCACCTTCATTTATATTGTTAGCCGCCGCCACCTCTTTCAGGGCCGCAACCAGATCGCCGTCTGGAAGCCTAAGCCCGATAACGTCCGCCCCGACCCGAAGCCTGGCCAGATGCGCATCCAGGCGAACCGGATCGCCACCGACGACCGCGATGGTTTCATAAAGCCCGTCGGCGAGTGTCAGTCCCCGGTCGCCGGGGTCGATGCGAGCAGCGTCGCGGTCCATCAGGCTGCCGTTGAAGTAAACCTTCACCGGCCTTGTTCCTTGATTTCCTTCCGGGCCCGGTCTTCGGGGGCCAGGCTTTGCAGCAGCGGCCAGACCTTGTCCATGGCCTCAAGGTATTCCGCCGCCGGGTCCGAATCGGCGACGATGCCGCCACCGGCCTGGGCGGCGACAACGCCATCCTTGATCGCCAGGGTGCGGATAATGATCGACGAATCCATGGCCCCGTCAAAGCCGATCCAGGCGACGGCGCCGCAATAGGCGCCGCGCCGCGCCGGTTCCAGCTCGTTGATGATTTCCATGGCGCGGATTTTCGGCGCCCCGGTGATCGAGCCGCCCGGAAAGGTCGCCCGCAACAGATCGACGGCGCCTAAATTAGGAAACAGCGTGCCATGCACTTCCGATACTAGGTGATGGACGTTGGCGAAGCTTTCCAGGCGGGCCAGCTCACTGACCCCGACGCTGCCGAGCCGGCAGACGCGGCTTAAATCGTTGCGCAGCAAATCGACGATCATCAGATTTTCCGCCATGTCCTTTTCACTGCTGACGAGATCACGGGCCAAGCGGTCATCTTCTTTTGCGCTCTGCCCCCGGGGCCGGGTGCCCTTGATCGGGCGCGTCGTCACCCGGCCGTCCGGCGTAAGCGACAAGAACCGTTCCGGCGAGGCCGACGCAATGGCCGCCCCTGGACCGACGCCCAGGTAGGCGCCGAAGGGCGCCGGCGATAGGGAGCGAAGCCGCCGATAGAGCATAAAAGGATCAAGGCCTCGGGGCAGCTCGGCCAAAAGCCGCTGCGTAATATTTGCCTGGAAAATATCGCCGGCATGAATATAGCCAAGCGCGCGCTTGACCATGCCTTGGTAAACGTCGCGGCTCAGTTCCGCCGTCCAGACACCGGACAGCGTCCAGTCCAGATCGGGCAGGGGCGGCTGGGCGGCGATTTTTTCCGCCATCTTTTGCGCCCGCATCTCGGCCCGCATCTCGGCACCGGGGCGGCCATCGGATACATTGCAAGCAACAACCCAGGCTTGCCTGGTCCGGGTATCGAAGGCGCAGACCGTGTCATACAGGCCGAAACACATATCGGGCAAATCCAGGCCGGCGGCTTTTTCCGCTGGCAGGGCTTCCAGATAGCGGCCCATTTCATAGCCTAAAAACCCGACGGCGCCGCCCTGAAACGGCGGAAGCGCCGGATCATTTCGAAGCCGGAATTGTTTGAGCGCCTGGTCGAGCGTATCGAATGGATTGCCGTCATCGGACGTGGCCGAAATAATCTGAAACGGGTCCGCCGCGATATAGGCGTAGCGGCCCCGCCCCCCCGCCTTGGCCGCGCTGTCCAGGAGGGCCGAAACAGAGTCGCCGGCAAAACCCTGAAAGGCCTCGACGGGGTCCCGGTAGGGAATGGGTATGGCGTAGGGGCGTTCACTCATGGCTGGATTAGCTATAGCGGATCACCGATTACGAGATCGGGCGGAGTGTGCCCATCGACAAAGCTCTGGATGTTGATCACGACCTTTTCGCCCATATCGACCCGGCCCTCGAACGTCGCCGAGCTCATATGCGGAAGCAGGACGACGTTATCGAGCGCCAGCAGCTTCGGATTGACGGCCGGTTCATGTTCATAGACATCGAGGCCGGCGCCGGCGATTTCGCCGGCGGCCAGAATTTTTGTCAGCGCGCCCTCGTCAATCACTTCGCCCCTGGCCGTGTTGACGATGACGCAATGCGGCTGCAACAGCTTGAGCCGGCGCGCCGACAACAGATGATAGGTCGCCGGCGTGTGCGGGCAGTTGACGGAAACAAAATCCATATGCGCCAGCATCTGGTCGAGGCTTTCCCAATAGGTCGCTTCCAGCTCGTTTTCGATGCCTTCATGGACCCGGTTGCGATTGTGGTAATGCACCGACAAACCGAACCCCCTGGCCCGGCGCGCCACGGCCTGGCCAATGCGCCCCATGCCGATAATGCCCAGCCGTTTGCCGAAAATCCGGTGCCCCAGCATCTTCGTCGGCGCCCATCCATTCCATTGCCCGGCCCGGAGCGTCTTTTCGCCTTCGACCAGCCGCCGCGGCACCGCCAAAATCAGCGCCATGGTCATGTCGGCGGTGTCTTCGGTCAGGACATCCGGTGTGTTGGTGACGGCGATGTTTTTTGCCCGCGCCGCCGCCAGGTCGATATGGTCGATCCCGGTGCCGTAATTAGCGATCAGCTTGAGGTTTTTGCCGGCCGCCGACAGCAGCGCCTTGTCCACATGATCGGTCACCGTCGGTACCAGCACATCGGCTGTTTTCACCGCGTCGGCCAGCTCGCCGGACGACATGGGTTCGTCGTCAACATTTAGGCTGACGTCGAACAGCTCCATCAGGCGCGTTTCGGTGGCGTCCGGCAACTTTCGCGTCACCACGACCTTTGGTTTTTTCTTCGCCATGTCTCCCTCCCAAGGGGGCCGAGCATCACCATCACGCGGCCTATAATTAACACCCCCATTATATCCCCCATTATATCCCTTAGGGCAGGCAGTAAAAGGGGGCCGCTTGACCAAAGCGGCAACACAGGCCCTATAATGACCGAGCGATTCGCAACAACCTAAAGTAAGAACAAAACAAACGATGCCTGTCTTCCGCATTTTTCTCGGCTCTGGCGCAATCATTTTGCTGTTGGCCGCTTTTGCGCCCGGCCTTCAGGCCGCCGGGCACAAGGGAACCGGCCTGCCGCTGCCCCGCTTCGTCAGCCTGCGCGCCGGCGAAGTCAATTTGCGCACCGGCCCCGGCGTGCAGCACCCCATCGACTGGGTCTACCACCGCCAGAACCTGCCGCTGGAAATCATCGCCGAATACGGCACCTGGCGGAAAACCCGCGACTGGCAAGGCACCCAGGGCTGGGTCCATCAAAGCATGGTCGGCGCCAAACGCACCTTCATCGTTACCGGCGATACCCGCACCGTGCGCCGCAAGAGCGAAGCCAATAGCGAGCCCATGGCCCGGGCCGAGGCCGGGGTTATCGGCAAGCTCATTTCGTGCCCCAACCTCCAGGGGTGGTGCCGGGTCGAGATCGGCGGTCGCGAGGGCTGGTTGAGAAGGGTCGAAATCTGGGGCCTGCACCGTGGCGAGGTGATGGAATAATCAGGCTTTCTGGGCATCCAGCGCATAACCGGAACCACGCACCGTGCGCACCAGGTCGGGGCCGCCGGCGTCATTCAACGCCTTTCTTAAGCGGCGGACATGAACATCGACGGTGCGCGGCTCGACAAAAACATCGCCACCCCACACCCGGTTCAACAACCGTTCGCGGGAATAGACGCGCCCGGGACGCTCCATCAGGGCTTCCAGCAACTTGAACGAGGTCGGCCCGAGGTGCACCGGGGCGCCGTCGCGCGTCACTTTGTGCGAAACGAGGTCCATAACAATTCCTGCGTATTCATAGCGTTCGGCTGTAACTTGATTCTGAACCCGCCGGAGAAGCGCCTTCACCCGGGCGACCATTTCGCGCGGCGAATAGGGTTTAATAATATAATCGTCGGCGCCGGCTTCCAGCCCGAGAACCCGATCGCCTTCCTCGCCCCGCGCCGTCAGCATGATGATGGGCATATCCCGGGTGTCCGGGCGGGCGCGGAGTTGGCGGCAAACATCGATGCCGGAGCGTTCTGGAAGCATCCAGTCAACAACGACGAGGTCCGGCACCTCGACCTCGGTCCGCTGCACGGCTTCTTCGCCGGTGGTGGCGAGCACGGTTCTGAAGCCTTCTTTTTCCAGGTTATAGCGCAGCATTTCGGCCTGGGGGGCTTCGTCTTCAACGATAAGAATTAAAGCTTCCATCGGTCAGCCTTGATTATCCTATGCGGCCCATCACGTAATCGCGGGTCCGTTCATCCACCGGGTTGGAGAAGATTTGCTTGGTATCCCCTTCTTCGACGATGTGGCCGAGGTGGAAAAAAGCGGTTTTGTCGGAAACCCGGGCGGCCTGTTGCATGGAGTGGGTGACAATAACGATGGTATAGCGCTGCTTCAACTCTCCGATCAATTCCTCGATCCGCGCCGTGGCGATAGGATCAAGGGCGGAACAGGGCTCATCCATCAAGATGACTTCCGGCTCGACGGCGATGGCGCGGGCGATGCAAAGGCGCTGTTGCTGGCCGCCGGAAAGGCTGGTGCCGGAGTCGTCCAGGCGGTCGCGAACCTCTTCGAACAACCCGGCCCGGCTCAGGCTTTCGTTGACGATGGCATCGAGGCCTTTTTTGTCAGGGGCAAGGCCGTGGATACGTGGCCCGTAGGCGACATTGTCATAGATGGATTTCGGGAACGGATTGGGTTTTTGAAACACCATGCCGACGCGGCTACGCAGCAAAACGACATCCTGGTCCGGGGCATAGATGTTTTCATCGTCCAACGTCACCGTGCCCAGGATGGTGCAACCGGCAATCACGTCGTTCATGCGGTTGAGACAACGGATAAAAGTAGATTTCCCGCACCCGGAAGGCCCGATCAGCGCCGTCACCCGGTTGTGCAGAATATCCAGATTAACGCCGCCCAAGGCGGTGACGCCATCGTACTGGACGCGCAGATCCTGGGCCGCCATTTTCGCCTTTGACGCGTCTTGCGTCACGGCGCTGGCGGCAAAACGACTTTCCGCGTTCGACGCCATGGCCTGGGCCATTTGATCCAATACAAGTGCAGACATTTAATGTTTTCTCTCTTTTACCAACGGATTTCGAACTTCCGGCGCAACGCAACGGCCAGAAGGTTCATCGAACAAATGAAAACAAGAAGAATGAGGATCGCCGCCGCGGTGCGTTCGCCGAACGCCCGTTCCGGTTGGTCCGCCCATAAGAACACCTGTACCGGCAAGGCCGTTGCCGGCGACAAAATGGTTTCCGGCAAATCGACGATAAAGGCGACCATGCCGATCATCAGCAACGGCGCCGTTTCCCCCAGCGCCCGGGCCGTGCCGATGACGGTGCCGGTCAGCGTGCCGGGCATAGCCAGCGGCAACACATGGTGCAACACCGCCTGAACCGGGCTGGCGCCGAGGGCAAGGGCCGCGTCACGAACCGACGGCGGCACGGCCTTCAGCGCCGCCCGGCTGGCGATGACAATGGTCGGCAAGGTCATCAGGGCCAGAACCATGCCGCCGATCAGAGGCGACGAGCGTGGTAAATTAAAAACGTTGAGAAATACCGCCAGCCCCAGAAGTCCGAAAACAATGGACGGCACGGCGGCCAGGTTGTTGATGTTGATTTCGACAAATTCTATCCAGCGGTTACGCGGCGCAAATTCCTCAAGGTAAACCGCCGTCATCACGCCCAGGGGAAACGACAAGACGATACAGACCAAAACGCTGTAAAAAGACCCCAGCATCGCAACGGCAACGCCGGCCAATTCCGGCTCGCGGGAATCACCGGCGGTGAACAGGGTCCAGTTAAAGCCTGTTTTAACGCGGCCCTCATTTTCCAGCACACCCAGCCATCCCATTTGGCGATCGCTCAAGCGGCGAACCGCCGGCGTGGTGCCTCTGGGAATCACCCCCTTGCTGACCATATCGACGTCGTCGGACGCCGTCACCCAGATCGCCACCGTGGTTCCGATGAGGGTCGGGTTATCGATCACCTTGGCGCGAAGCTCATAGGCGGCGCCGGAACTGACAAGGCCGTAAAGGGCGCGTTTGGCTTGGCGTTTTTTAACTTCCGGAAAGCTCTGGCGAAGCGATGCCTTGATCAGCCCCTGATAATTGATCGCCGGCAATGCTTCACCGGCCTCGACGCTGACGTTCAGCAGGATCGAGGTTTTCTGAAAGGCGCTATAGCCTTTCATGGTAATGGAGACAAAAAGGATGCTGAGAAAGGCGAGGCCGAAAATCGTCGCCGCCAGCCCGAGCAGGCGGAAGTAGCGCTCAGACCGATGGCGGCTTTTCAGGGTTTCGGCGACGTGGCTGCGGGTATTTGGAATATTACTCATAACGCTCCCGGTATTTCTTGACGATCCTGAGCGCGCCCAGATTTAAAACCAGCGTAATCAGGAACAACAGCAGGCCCAAGGCAAAGGCCGACAAGGTCTTTGCGCTGTCGAATTCCTGATCACCGGTCAATAACGTGACAATCTGCACCGTCACCGTGGTCACCGCGTCAAACGGGTTGATGGTGAAATTCGCCGTCAGCCCCGCCGCCATGACGACGATCATGGTTTCCCCTATTACCCGGGATGCCGCCAGCAACATGCCCCCGGCAATTCCCGGCAGGGCCGCCGGCAAGGTCACTTTTCGAATAACCTCGGAGCGGGTCGAGCCCAAGCCCAGGGCCGCTTCGCGAAGCGACAGGGGAACCGCCGTAATGGCGTCGTCGGAGATGGAAGACACAAAAGGAATAGTCATCACCCCCATCACCAGACCGGCGGCCAGCGCGCTTTCCGAGGAAACAGCGATGCCGATGGCTTCGCCGCCGTCGCGGATCAAGGGTGCTACCACCAGGACGGCAAAAAATCCGTAGACCACGGTCGGCACGCCGGCGAGGATTTCCAGGGCCGGCTTGATTATTGTCCGCATCCTGGGCGCTGCATATTCGGAAATAAAAATCGCCGACAGCAGCCCGATCGGCCCCGAAACACTAAGCGCCACGGCACTGATCAAAAACGTGCCCGCCAACAGGGGGATGGCGCCAAAGGCCCCGGTCGCGCCGACCTGATCTGCGCGGATAGCCGTTTGCGGCGACCAGTGAATGCCAAAAAGAAAATCCGTGATGGGAACGAAACGGAAAAATTGTACCGTCTCGAACACCAGCGACAGGACGATCCCGATCGTCGTAATAACAGCAACCGTGGAACTGACGATCAATAAGCCTAAGATCATCCGTTCCACGGCGACCCGCCGGCGCGGCTTCGGCGTGACGTACATCCGGCCTCCACCGAAG
>LFEN01000082.1 GCA_001510075.1 Alphaproteobacteria bacterium casp-alpha2 | reverse complement strand
TGGAACCAGCTCATCGATCAACCGTGGAGAATTATGTCAATCGGACTGAGAGATTGGGCGCATCAATGATTCTTTTTGCAAGTTGGTATTAGGCCTCAAATGGGACGCCTACCCCGGTCGTATTAACGAGACCTGGGTCAATATCAATGAGCCCGGCAATTATTACGGCATGTGTTCGGAGCTTTGCGGCGTCAATCACGGGTTCATGCCCATCCACATCAGGGCCGTAAGCAAGGCCGATTTTGCCAAGTGGGTGGCGGAAGCTAAAAAGGAATTCGCCAATACGGACGCCGATAAAACCGATGCCGTCCGTCTGGCCAAGACAGACGCGCCCGTTAACTAGGCGCTTTGTCGGGAAGTTTTTGAAAGGTTTTTATGATGTCTAACGAAGCAGCGGCACACGCAGGGCACGATCACCATCCGACAGGATGGCGCCGGTGGCTTTATTCCACCAACCACAAAGACATCGGCACCATGTATCTCGTGCTTTCAATGGTTGGGGCCTTGCTCGGCGGCTTGATGTCGTTTTTGATCAGGCTTGAATTGCAGGAGCCCGGCATCCAGTTCATTTCCGATTTTCAGTTCTATAACGTGCTGGTCACGGGGCACGGTTTTATCATGGTGTTTTTCGTCGTTATGCCGGCGATGATCGGCGGCTTCGGAAACTGGTTTGTGCCATTGATGATCGGCGCCCCGGATATGGCGTTCCCGCGCATGAACAACATCAGCTTCTGGCTGTTGGCCGCAGCCCTCGTGTTGCTGCTGGTGGCGGCCCTTACAGAAGGCGGGCCGGGTACCGGCTGGACCGTCTATCCGCCGTTGTCCAATGCGACGTACCATCCCGGCGCCGGGGTGGATTTCGGTATTCTTAGCCTGCATCTGGCGGGCGCATCGTCCGTATTGGGCGCCATCAACCTGATTACCACGATTTTCAACATGCGCGCCCCGGGCATGACCCTGCACCGGATGCCGTTGTTTGTGTGGTCGATCCTGGTGACGGCGTTTTTGTTGCTGTTCGCGATCCCGGTTCTGGCAGGGGCGCTGACCATGCTGTTGACGGACCGTAACTTCGGCACGGCGTTTTTTGAAACTGCCGGTGGCGGCGATCCGATTCTGTGGCAGCACCTGTTCTGGTTCTTCGGCCACCCGGAAGTCTACATCATCATCATTCCGGCCTTTGGCATGATCAGCCAGATCGTCTCGACCTTTTCCAAGAAGCCGGTGTTCGGTTACCTGGGCATGGTCTATGCCATGGTTTCCATCGGCTTTGTCGGGTTTATCGTCTGGGCGCATCATATGTACATGGTCGGCCTCGATGTCGACACGCGGGCCTACTTCGTCACCGCGACAATGGTCATTGCGGTGCCGACGGGGATCAAGATTTTCAGTTGGTTGGCGACCATGTGGGGCGGTTCCATCGATTTTCGCGCCCCCATGCTGTTCGCCTTCGGCTTTATCTGGCTGTTCGTGGTCGGCGGCGTGACCGGTGTCGTGCTGGCCAATGCCGGCGCCGACATCGCCTTCCACGATACCTATTTCGTGGTCGCCCATTTCCATTACGTCATGGCTATTGCCGCCGTCTTCGCCATGTTTGCGGGATTCTATTACTGGATCGGCAAAATGTCCGGCCGCCAGTACCCGAGGGCCCTGGCCAGACTCCATTTCTGGACCTTCTTTATCGGCGTCAACGTGGCTTTCTTCCCGCAGCATTTCTCGGGCATGGCCGGTATGCCGAGGCGTATTCCCGATTATCCGGACGCCTTTGCCGGGTGGAACTACGTTTCCTCCATCGGCTCCTACATTACGTTCGCCTCGACGCTGCTGTTCTTTGTTGTCGTCTGGAAAACCTTAAAGTCAGGTGAAAAGGTTGCCGGCAACCAGTGGGGCGAAGGGGCGACGACGCTGGAATGGACCGTCGATAGTCCGGCGCCGTTCCACACCCATGAAGATTTACCGGACATGAACCCGCAGCCCGCCGAATAGGGCCTGCAAGAAAAAGTACGGAACCGAAGAATGAAAAAGCCCCGCCGGAAAAACGGTATTACCGCCGTCTTGCTGTTCTCCCTTGTCGGGGGAATGGTCGGGCTGGCCTTTGCGTCGGTTCCTCTTTACAAGCTTTTTTGTCAGGTTACGGGCTTTGCCGGAACGACCCAGACGGCCGCCGCCACCCCGACAGTCGCCTCGGACAAATTTATTACCATCCGTTTCGACGCCAACACCATTCCGGCGCTGCCCTGGAAGTTCGCTCCTGCGCAGAAAGAAATCCGGGTCCGGGCCGGAAACCCGGCGGTGGCGTACTACCTTGCAGAAAACCTTTCAGCGCAGTCCATCACCGGCACATCGACCTACAACGTCACGCCTTACAAGGCGGCCGAGTATTTTGCCAAGACCGAATGTTTTTGTTTTACGGAACAGAAACTGGCGCCGGGCGAAACCGCGAAATTGGGCGTTGAATTCTTCGTCGATCCTGAAATTTTCAATAATCCCAACACCCGGGACGTAAAGACGATCACTTTATCTTACACCTTCTTCCGCGCCCCGGGTGACGAAGAGGGCGCCCAGCCGAAGGGGCAAGAATTAACGAGCAGACGACAGGGTTCATACAGGGAATCCGAAGGGAGTTAAGATCAATGGCAAGCGAGACGATAAAAAAACACCCCTATCACATGGTCAACCCCAGCCATTGGCCGGCGGTCGGCACCTTGGCGGCCCTGATCATGGCCTTTGGCGGCGTCTGGTACATGAAAGAAGGCCCGATCTATCTGTTTTTGGCCGGTGTCGCCCTTCTGGTCTACACGTCCTGGGGCTGGTGGCGCGATGTCGTGGCGGAATCGCGGAACGGCGTTGATCACACGAATGTTGTCCGCAAAGGCCTTCGCATGGGCATGGTGTTTTTCATCGCTTCGGAAGTGATGTTCTTTTTCGCCTTCTTCTGGGCCTTTTTCCATTCTTCGATGCCGATGCTCAGCCTTGTCGCTCAAGAAGTGTGGCCGCCGAAAGGTATTGTGCCGCTGCATACCTGGTCGTTGCCGTTCCTGAACACGCTGATTTTACTCTCTTCCGGCGTCACCGTGACCTACGCCCACCATAAGCTGCTCGCCGGTAATCATAAGGCGACGGCGAAAGGCTTGCTGGCGACGATTATCTTAGGGCTGACCTTTACCGGGCTGCAGGCCTACGAATACGCCGAAGCGACGTTCAAATTCACCGACGGCATTTATTCGTCGACCTTCTATCTCGCCACCGGCTTCCATGGTTTTCATGTCATTGTCGGGACCTGCTTTTTGATGGTCTGCTGGTTCCGCGCCCGGGCCGAACACTTTACCCCGGAAGCCCACGTCGGGTTCGAGGCGGCGGCCTGGTACTGGCACTTCGTTGACGTGGTGTGGCTGTTCCTGTTCACCGTCGTCTACTGGTGGGGTGGATCAGGATACGTTGCCGGTTAAACGGGCTTTCTTTTGCTCTTCACTTCACGATCAAGCAGGGCTCGTTTGCGATCCCGGCCCCACTTATAGCCACTGATTTCACCTGAAGCCCTGACCACCCTGTGGCAGGGGATGACGACGGCTATGTGGTTCGCCGCACAAGCCCGCGCCACCGCGCGGGCGGCGGTGGGCTGGTCAATCATTTTGGCAAGCTCGGCGTAGCTCACGGTCCGGCCCATGGGTATTTCCCTCAGGGCCCGCCAAACGCGTTCCTGGAAGGCGGTACCGCGAATGTCGATGGGAAGGGCAACATTGTCAGCGGGCGCATCGATCAGCGAGACGACCTTGGCAACCAGGTCGGCTAATGTGTCATCGGCGGGCTCAAGGCTGGCCTGCGGGAAGCGGGTTTTCATCACCTCCACAAGATCGTCTTTGTCGCCAAACTCGACCATGCAAATACCGCGATCGGTCGAGGCGACAATAATGTCACCAAGGCTCGATGGCGCCGAAGCAAAGCGAATTTTTTCGCCTTTGGCGCCTTTTTGATAGCTGCCGGGGGCCATGCCCAGGCCATTGCCGTCTGCATAGGCGCGCGAACTGCTGGAATATCCTGCGTCATAAATCGCATGCGTTACCGAGCTTGCCTGTGCCAGTTCCCCCAGAAACCGCTGTTTTCGAACCGCCATGGCATAGCGCTTGGGCGACAGGCCGACCTCGGCTTTGAAAATGCGTTGGAAATGCCCGGTGCTTAAACCGGCTATCCGAGCCAGCGAGGCCAGGGTGGGTTCTGACGGCGAAGACTGAATTTCGTTGCAGGCGCGTTTGATGGCCTCGCCATGAGGGGTGTTGCCTAACGGCTGGTCCGGTTTGCAGCGTTTGCAGGCCCTAAACCCGGCGCTTTCAGCCTCGGCCGGCGTGGCGAAAAAGCGAACATTCCGGCGCTTGGCGGTGCGCGAAGAACAACTGGGCAAGCAGTAAACGCCGGTCGTGCGCACCGCATAAACGAACGCGCCATTGCTCGCCGCATCCCGATCACGGACAGCGTTCCACTGTTTTTCATGGCTGTCAGATGGAATCAAAGCGCCCCCCCTATATGCTCGAACCAGTATTCAGGGATGTTTCCATAAACGGGCCGGGTGGCGCATCCCATTTCTTGTGATTGAATTCAAAAAACCGGAATTACCGGGTTGGCCAACCCGTTAGGTCGCCACCAGGTCGGCTTTGATTGCATCGATATTTTTCTGCATCGAAGCGGCTGATTGCAGCCGTTCTTTGCGTTCGGTCTCGGTGAGTCCGCATTCCTGGGGATAATCTTCGGCATTTTGCAGTTGTGTCATACACAAGGCGTGATCGCGCTCGAAATCGCGCAACCGACTTTTCTGCGCTTTGCGTTCCGGAGTTTCCTTGACGGCCCACCACTTCCGGTAAATGAGGGTGCCGGCAAGGACGGTCAGAACAAGGCCATAGATCCAGAAAAACTCATTGCCGCTATCTTCTCCACCAATAACGCCATGGGCAAACGCAACGGCGATGGGAGCAAGGCTGCCGCCCAGTGACGCCATCAATAATATCAGGAAGCGCAGCATCGCCGTTGACGCGCGGCTACGAGGGAGAAGCCTAAGCCCCACCCACGCCAAAGAAGATGCCCCGCGTCAGGAAGGTATGATTGGATTCGATCGTCATGATCCCGATAAACACCAGCAACACGACGGGCGGTAGCAATATGGCGTAACTCAAGGCCAACCGTTCCCATTTGATGTGCATGAAGACGGCGATGATAAAGCCGGCCTTCAAGAACATGAAAAGAAGGATCAAGCCCCAGCGGAGGTATCCCTCAAGGTGGTAATAGTCGACAGCATAGGAAAAGCTGCTGAGAACGAACAGCAAGCCCCAAACCTTGATGTATATCCCCAGAGGATGTTGTTGACCTTCTACGTGTGCCATGGTGTGCCCTTACCAGAGATAAAAGAATGCGAAAATAAAAACCCATACCAGATCGACGAAGTGCCAATACAGGCCCATCGTCTCGACAATTTCGTAATTTCCTTTGCGGCTGGTGAAAAAGCCGCGCTTTCCCGTATCGTAGTCGCCGCGCCAAACCTTGCGCGCGACCAAAACCAGGAAAATAACGCCGACGGAGACGTGAAAACCGTGGAATCCGGTGATCATGAAAAAGGTCGCGCCGAACTGGGACGCACCCGTCGGGTTGCCCCACGGGCGTACGCCTTCTTCGACGATCAGCTTGGTCCACTCAAAAGCCTGCATGCCGACGAAAGAAGCGCCGAGAACGGCCGTGACCAGCAACAGGATCGCGGTTTTCTTCTTGTCCATGCGATAGCCGTAATTGACCGCCAGAACCATGGTGCCGCTCGACGTGATCAAGATGAAGGTCATGATCGCGATCAGGATAAGCGGGATCGGCTCACCGCCGAACGACAAAGCGAAAACCTCACTCGGAAGAGGCCACGGCACCGTCGTCGACATGCGAACGGTCATATAAGAGATCAGGAAGCAGGAAAAAATGAAGGTATCACTGAGCAGGAATATCCACATCATCGCCTTGCCCCAAGGGACATTCTTGAAGGCCCGTTGATCGGAAGACCAATCGGCGGCAAGGCCGGGAAGTCCCGGTGCCAGGCCGACGGCTTGAGCCTCGGTAGCAGTGGTATCTGATGGCGCCATTTTTTCCCTACCCCTTTTAACTAAACAACAGCATGGCGAATAGAACCAGCCAAACCAGCAACAGATAATGCCAGTACGTAGTACATAACTCGACGCTCAGGCGAAGATCGGCGACCGCACCGCCGCGCCACATTTTGAAAACGCTCCGCCCCCACGCAACGAGACCGCCCATCATGTGCAGGCCGTGGATGGCAGTAAGCAGATAAAAGAAAGCATTGGCGGTGCCGGACGTGGCGTAATACCCCAAATCCACCAACTGCTGCCAGACATACAATTGCCCGGCCAGAAAGGCGATGGTGAGAACGCCGCCCCACAAAAGGCCATCGCGCATACCGTCAGAATTGCCCTGCTTGGCGCTGCTTTTCGCCCATTGCATGGCCAAACTGCTGGTGATCAGAAGGGCGGTATTCAGCCACAACAACCAGGGTTCCGGCATCGGGCGCCAGGTCGAAAACAACATCCGGTCGCCATAGGCGATCAGCATCAACGTGAAGACAACCGTGACGACGACAAGGAACACGCGCAAGCCGACTTTCCCGACCGGGACAAAAAACGCAGCCGGCGGAGGTACGCCTTCGACCTCTGCGGGATTGATCAGCCAGGGCTTCTTGGCCAGTTCATGGAAAATGCTCACGGGTGCGGTGCTTCCACTTTATTCCGGTTAATGATGCCCGGACGGGTCATCCGCCGAGCCGCTGCCTTTGACATCATCCGGGTGCATGTTTTGCGGCACGAAGTCCGCATCGACACCCGGCACGCTGTACGCATAGGCCCAGCGGTAAACCACCGGCAGTTCGTCACCGAAGTTGCCATGGCTCGGCGGTGTGGTTTCGGTTTGCCATTCAAGCGTGGTCGCGTTCCATGGGTTGGGGCCGGATTCTTTGCCTTTAAAGATGCTGACCAGGATATTGATAATGAACACCACCTGGGCGAAGCCGACGATCAACACCATGATCGTGATGAATTCGTTGAGCGTTGCTGCGGACGGCGGCACAAAGGAGGTTTCGCCGATTTCGTAATAACGCCTGGGGACGCCGACGAAGCCGAGATAATGCATCGGGAAGTAAATCAAATAACTGCCCAGGAAGGTGACCCAGAAATGGAACTGGCCCCAACCTTCGTGAAGCATGCGCCCGGACATTTTCGGGAACCAATGATAAATGGCGGCGAAGATCACCAGGATCGGCGCCACACCCATGACCATATGGAAATGGGCAACCACGAACATGGTATCGGATAACGGCACAGCGACGACGACATTGCCGAGGAACAGCCCGGTGAGGCCGCCATTCAGGAACGTCAAGATGAAGGCGACGCAGAACAGCATCGGGATGGTCATGTGGATGTTACCCTTCCACAACGTCAGCACCCAGTTGTAGACCTTGAGCGCCGTCGGCACGGCGATGATCAGCGTTGTCGTGGCGAAGAAGAATCCGAAGTAGGGGTTCATGCCGCTGACGTACATGTGGTGCGCCCAGACGATGAAGCTAAGCCCGCCAATGCCGACAATCGCCCAAACCATCATGCGGTAGCCGAAGATATTTTTCCGCGCATGCGTGCTGATGACATCGGAAACAATGCCGAAAGCCGGCAGGGCGACGATGTAAACCTCGGGATGGCCGAAGAACCAGAACAAATGCTGGAACAGCAACGGGCTGCCGCTGTCGGTGCCGAGAAGCTCACCGGCCTGGATAATTTCCGGCATAAAGAAGCTGGTGCCGATGACGCGGTCCAAAAGCATCATGACGCCGCCGACGAACAGCGCCGGGAAGGCCAGCAGGGCCAGGATGGTGGCGACAAAAATGCCCCAAACCGTCAGCGGAAGCCGCATTAAGGTCATGCCGCGGGTGCGCGCCTGCAATACCGTGACGACATAATTCAGGCCGCCCATGGTGAACCCGATAATGAACAGAACCAGCGAGACAAGCATCAAGATGATGCCCCACTCAACGCCCGGCGTGCCGGGCAGGATGGCCTGGGGCGGATACAGCGTCCATCCGGCGCCCGAGGCGCCGCCCGGGACGAAGAAACTGGCGGTCAGTATCAGCACGGCCAACAGATAGATCCAATAGCTGAGCATGTTCAGGTACGGGAAGACCATGTCCCGCGCGCCAACCATCAGCGGGATGAGGTAATTACCGAATCCGCCCAAAAACAGCGCCGTCAGCAGGTAAATAACCATGATCATGCCGTGCATGGTGACGAATTGATAATATTGATCCGGAGAAATGAACGAAAACGTGTCGGGGAAACCCAGTTGCAACCGCATCAGCCATGACAGAACCAAGCCGACCAGACCAATGGTGATCGCGGTTGCCGAATATTGGATCGCGATAATCTTGGCGTCTTGGGAAAAGACGTATTTCGTTATGAAACTGTGGGCATGGTAAAGTTCTACGTCGTCTACCTCTGCCGGCGGGATTACCTGGACGTCATCGAAGACACCATTACTCATTTAATTGTCCTATTGCTGTGCGTTAACAAATGTTTATTGAACCGACTGTTTGGATTTGGAATCTTTTCGCACGGCGGCAAGTTGCTCGCCGGCGGCGGCTTTGGGATACAGCGCCGCGAAGGTTTTCTGCTTGCCCAGCCATTTCTGATAGGCGGCCTTGTCATCAACGGTCACGTTGCTGCGCATCCCGTAATGGTTGACGCCGCAAAGTTCGGCACAGAGAACGTCAAAGGTTCCGGTCCTTGTCGGCGTAATCCAGAAGTAGGTCACCATGCCCGGCACGAGGTCCATCTTGGCTCTGAATTCCGGCACATAGAAATCGTGCAAAACGTCCGTCGAGCGTAACAGCATCTTAACCGGCTGGCCCAGCGGCAGATGCAAATTTTCACCCTCAATCAGGATATCGTCTTTGCCATTGGGATCTTTCGGATTGATGCCGAATGGGTTGTCGTCCGTAACCAATTTGGTTTTCGTCGTCCCCAGCTTGCCGTCTTTGCCGGGCAGGCGGTAACTCCATGCCCATTGTTTGCCGAGGACTTCCATTTCGACGGCGTTTTCGGGGACGGTGACAAATTCATTCCAGGCAATCAACCCAGGTGTCAGCAATGCGACGACACCAAGGGCGGTCAAGCCCGAGAGCCATAATTCGAGCTTGGTGTTTTCCGGTTCATAATCGGCCCGCCGGTCAGCCCGGTAGCGAAACTTGTACAGGCAATAGGCGGTGAAGAAGAGGACGGCGACGTAGACGACCCCGGTGATCCAGAAAGTGATGAGAAGGGCGTTGTCTATCGAACCCCAATTGGACGCGATAGGGGTCCACCACCAGGGGCTCCAGAAATGAAAAATGACGGAGCCAACTGTTAATACTATGAGTGCGACTGCCAGAACCATTCTGTGTTCAACCTTCTCTTGTTTACTTTAAAGATAAATCTGAGAAGCCGAGGATTGAAATTTTCTTATTAATTTTTGTTACCCTGACCCAATATTCCCTGTAACTGCGATTGTTCGTTCTTGAGAACTTTCTTATAAATGCAAACCGGCATTCTAACAATATTAAATTGATCATGAGAGTCAATTGCGTGAATAAGTTTTCTCGCCTAATATATGTATACAGGGTGAGTTACGTTTAGGGTGGCGTTTCTAACTGACAAGCGGCTGTATTTGGCCGCTGGCCTATCTGTTAACACGTGACCCCCGAACCAAGGTTCCGGAGGTGATATTATGGCTCCTGCTAATGTTTCGCCTATTGACCGTGAAGCACGATTTGAACGTGAAACACGAACTGCCAGGCCCGTTATTAAGAAGATTGGCATTGCCGATCTTCTGGATGCGCTTTCCAAGGGTCTCGCGGACTTCAACGCGATGCCCACCCATCTCTTCTTTCTGGCCATTATTTATCCCGTTGTTACATTTGCCATCGCAGCATTTTATGGCGATCTGGATTTATTGTCGTTCGTATTTCCGCTACTTGCCGGCTACACCTTGTTAGGGCCGTTGGTGGCGGTCGGCACGTATGAATTAAGCCGGCGGCGCGAATTTGGCCGTTTTACCTCGCGGACAAATGCGTTTTTGGTTTTTAAATCGCATTCGATAAACGCCATCGGGAATCTCGGCGTTGTGTTGATGTTGATTTATTTCGTCTGGGTTTTTGTCGCCCAAACTATTTATGAACAAAATTTTGGCAGCGCCCCCCCGGAATCCTATTTGGGATTCGTCCAGCAAGTGTTCACCACGCCTGAGGGCTTGTCGATGATCATCGCCAGCTGCAGCGCCGGCCTTATATTCGCCGTCGTCGTTCTAAGCTTCAGCGTCGTTTCTTTTCCGATGTTGCTGGATGTTGATGCTGGCGTTCTCTTGGCGATTAAAACATCGGTAAGGGCGGTTGTCGCCAATCCAATCCCGATGGCGGCATGGGGCATGATCGTTGTGGCCTTGTTATTTGTCGGATCCTTGCCGTTCTTTGTTGGTCTTTGTGTCGTTCTCCCGGTGATCGGGCACGCAACGTGGCATCTCTATAGAAAAGTCGTGGAATGTTGAACGGACCGGTGCCGTTGTAAAAGTCAGCCTGGCGTTTTAGACACACCCCTTCAACGCACCCTTCTTCAACGCACTATGGGAAACAGTTAATGCGGCCACCCGTTAAAGTTATCGTCCTGGCCGTTCCGACTATTGGGCTGGTGGTATTTTATGCCCTGTTTTTTTTCTTTCCCGAGTGGTTTCCCAGATAAGGTTTAACCGCACCCGCCGCCCATCTGCCCGCCGCCCATCTGTATGGGCGGGCATTTCACCGAGCCATAGGAACAAAAAACGCAGCAATCCCCTGGCAAAGGCTTGAGCAGGGTTCCGCATTCCTCGCATTCATAATAATAGGTGCAGCTATTCGCCGGCATGGTCTCGGTTTTCCGGTGCCCGCATTGGGGACAGGTAATTTCCGACAGCAGTACGGGCGTGACGTCGTTCATCAACATTTCTCCGTTGTTTTACGCCGACTGTACAGAGCATAGGCGATCATTAAGACAAACAGGGCGAGAAGGGGAAACAGCACGTAATCCAGCCAGCCGACCCAGGCCGACAGACCGACCGCCCCGAAGGCAATCACCAAAATCGGCGTTAAACAGCAAACGGCGGTGATGCCGGCGCCGATAACCCCCGTTTTCAGTAACTTTTTGTCCTTAAAAGCAGCCATTCCGGGAAATCCTCCGATACAAGCTTCATTCCATGTCACATCTGGCTTTCACATATGCCACGGTCTATCCTATTCTAACAACAAACGTTTTCGTGAATTTTGAAGCTAGACTCTCGGGGGAGCGCCCAAATGGGCAAGCGTCAGGCCGCAGATTCCAAAATGTCGCCGATGTCCGCAGACGGCAGCGAGTCCCAGATTTATGATCATCTGGAACTTCTCGCCGCCATGGGCCAGGACTTTTCCTCGTCCCTGGATATTGAGGCGTCCCTGAAACGCGCCATCGAACTGATCACGGAATACGTTGACGCGGAAGGCGGGGCGCTGTTCCTGCTGGATGACAAGGGCGAAACCCTTCGTTGCCACGCCTGCGAAGGCCCGACGGAAATTACCGGCCTGACCCTGAATGCGGGCCAAGGGATCGTTGGGCGGTGTGTCCAGAATGGGAGCGGGGAAATCGTCCGCGACGTTTCCAAAGACGCCGGTTTTCACGGCGGCGTTGATGAAGAAACCGGGGTGGTGACCCGGTCCATCCTGTGCGCGCCGATGAGCGTCAAGGGTGAGCGCATCGGGGCCATTGAATTGATCAACAAGCGGGGCGGCGACGGTCTATTCGAGGATTCCGATTTACACCTCCTGCAGGTGCTTAGCGCATCAGCTGCCCTGGCCATTCACAATGCGCGCCAGGCCGAGGCCCTGGTGGAACAGGAAAAGATCGCCCGCGAACTGGAACTGGCGGCGGAAATTCAACGCTCGTTACTGCCTGATCCCGGCGATGACGATTTTCCCGTCGCCGGCGTCAATCACGCGGCGCGAACCGTGTCCGGGGATTTTTTTGATTTCTTCGTGCTCGACGATGATCGTATCTGTTTCAATTTGGGCGACGTTTCCGGAAAAGGCATGAACGCAGCCCTGATGATGGCGAAAACGGCCAGTCTGTATCGCTGCTTGGGGAAAACGCTGCGCCAACCGGGGCGACTGATGGCCCGCATCAATGATGAAATCTGTGAAACCGCGACGCGCGGCATGTTCGTTACCATGGCCGGCGGCATTTACGATCCTAAAACCGGAATCGTGCGGATGGCCAACGCCGGACACGAACCGCCGTTGTTTCATAACACGGACGGCGAATTTATCGACTTTCCCGCCGAAGCGCCGCCGTTGGGCATTTTGCCGTCGATGGAGGAGAACAGTGAATTTCCAGAAATCGAGATCAAGCTCGACGGCGGGACACTCTATATCTTCACCGATGGCGTGACCGAAGGCTATCTGGAAGACGGTCGCGAATTGGGGGTCTCCGGCTTCAAGGATCTGATCAGGGAAAACCAGTCGCTTCATATCAATGGACGATTGAACGCCGTCATTTCCATGGTCAATCGCGGCGATGTGGCGCTTCGTGATGATTTGACGTTGCTCGCTATCGACGACGCCACCGGTCATGCGGCCAGGGTTGCTGGTGGTAAAGTCACCAAAGGCAGCAAAGATAAAAAAGACGCCGGGAGCGAGGAAGCGGAAGTCCTGCTTCACCTGAGCGTCCCGTCCCAACCGGACCGGCTGAAACTGGTTCGCAATGCGGTTTCGGAAACGGCGCGTTTTTGCGGCGCCGGCGAAGACGTGATCCGGGATGTCGTTATTGCCGTTGACGAGGCCTGCCAGAATATCATTCGCCATGCCTATGGCGGCTCGCCCAACGGTGAAATTGCCATGGAAATTTGCCGTAAGGGTGAAGACTTGGTTATTCTGCTCAGGGACTTTGCCGAAACCATTGATGTGGCGGCGGTCAAGCCCAGGGATTTGGATGACGTGCGCCCCGGGGGACTGGGAACGCATTTCATACGCGAAGTGATGGATGAGGTAATGTTTATGCCGCCGCCGAGCGACGGCGGTAATCTTTTGAAAATGGTCAAAAGAATCACGTAAGGGAAGGCGACATGGAACACGAAATTCAAGATCAAGGCGGTTGCGTGATCGTCTCCCTTAAAGGCGACGTGGATTTGCAGAACTCGCCGGAGGCCCGGACCATTCTGCTGGCATGCGTCGAGCGCTCATTGCCCGTGCTGGTCGATCTCAGCGCTATCAATTACATCGATTCATCCGGCGTCGCCTCTCTTGTCGAAAGCCTGCAGACAGCGCGCAAAAAAGGCACAACCCTGATCCTTGTCGCCGTCAGTGATGGCGCCATGCGGGTATTGCAATTGGCCCGCCTGGATAAGGTGTTCACCATCTGTGACACCATCGACGACGCCCTGAAGGAAATCGGTTAAGCGGACGATGGAATCAACAACCCCTAAAAGCGCCATTGGCCGGTTTTTCGACAAGGTCGGGCGGACGACGGTTGCCGGCATCGAAGAAGTCGGCAACGGCGGCGTGATGGTGGCGGAAAGTCTTTATTGGCTGTTCTTCGGTTACCGTATGAAGCAACCCGTCAGGCTCAATGCGGTTATCCAGCAGATGATGGATATTGGCATTTCCGCCATCCCCATCATCGCCCTGCTTGGCGGATCAATCAGCGTCACCCTGGCGATCCAGGGCATCTATACGCTGCGTATTTTCGGCGCCGAAAGCCATGTCACGGCCGGCCTTGCCTTCATCGTGGTCAGGGAATTTGCGCCCATGATCACCGGCATTCTGGTCGCCGGGCGCTCGGGGTCGGCGTTGGCGGCCCGCATCGGCACGATGAAGATCAATCAGGAAATCGACGCGCTGAAGGTCATGGGGGTCAGCCCGATACGCTTTCTGGTGGCGCCGCCGCTGATTGCGATGCTGATCATGGTCCCCTGTTTGACGATGATGAGCAATGTCGTCGGCCTCTATCTGGCGGGCATCTACATCAACGTCGAACTCGGGATATCACTGGCCGCCTATCTTGATCAGATTATCGATATTCTGACCATTGACGATGTCCTTCATGGCCTCGGCAAAAGCGTTATTTACGCCATCGAAATAGCGGTCATTGGCGTCGTTAATGGGGCCAGCGTTGAGGGCGGCGCGGAGGGTGTCGGCAAAGCTACGACACGATCAGTCGTTCAGGCTATTTCCGCGATCATTGTGACGGCCATGGTCGTCGTTATTCTGTCGACCCTATAGGCGCCGGGAAGAGCTCGATAAAATGACGCAAAACGAACAAAAATCGCCCAATTCGGTCATCGAGGTTGAAAACCTGGTCACCCATTATGGGGATCGTAAAATTCTCAACGGCATCACCCTGGATGTCCACGAGGGCGAGATCATGGTCATTATGGGCGGCAGCGGGTCGGGCAAAAGCACCCTGCTTCGCCATTTAATGGCCTTGGAGACGAAGACGTCGGGCACCATGCGTATTCTCGGCCGGGACATCGACAAACTGAGCGCGCTTGAATTTGTTGAACTGCGCAAGAAGCTGGGGGTGGCGTTTCAAGGTGGGGCGTTGTTCAGCTCGTTGACGGTCGGCGAAAACGTCATGTTGCCGCTCTATGAACACACCGATCTGGAATGGTCGACGATGGAGATCATGGCCCGAATGAAGCTCCAGGTGGTTGAATTAGGCGGCTTCGAGGATTTGACCCCGGCTGAGCTTTCGGGCGGCATGATCAAGCGCGCCGCCTTTGCCCGCGCCATCATCATGGACCCGAAGATCCTTTTCTGCGACGAACCATCCGCCGGGCTTGACCCGGCTGTCGCTTCCGCGCTGGACGATTTGATCCTTAATCTCAGGGAAGCCATGGGCATGACCATCGTCGTCGTCACCCATGAGCTGGAAAGTGCCTTCAAGATCGCCGACCGTATTACCGTGCTGGACCGGGGCGACATTCTCATGGTCGGGACTGTCGAAGAAGTCCGCAGTTCCAGCAACGAACGTATCTACAACCTTTTAAACCGTGTGCCCGAAGACGACACCATGGACCCGGATGAATATCTGGCTCGGCTTACGGGTGAAAAATTTGAAGCAGGGAGCCGGCCCTTATGAGAAGCGCTAAGATAAATTATTTCATCGTTGGCCTGTTCGTTATGACCATCATTGGTGCGGTGATCATGACGGTCGCCATGCTCACCGGGCGAACCGGGGCCGTGGATAATTATTTCACGTATTATTCCAATGTTACCGGAATCAAATTCGGCACCCAGGTCGTCTATGAGGGCTACCCCATCGGCCAGGTCGAAGAAATCACGCCGGAAGAAAAAGACGGGCGCATGCGGTTCCGCATTGATTTCAGCATCATTAAGGACTGGCGCATCCCCAAGGACAGCATCGGCGAAATCGCAGCGCCGGGCTTGTTGGCCGCGGTGACGATCAGCGTCAAAGCAGGCAACGACAAGGTCTCGCTGAAGCCCGGCGAGATGATCATTTCCAAGGAACGTTCAGATGTTTTCGCCGTTGTTTCCGGTGTCGCCGGGCAGTTGGGCGATTTAATGGACTCCAACATCAAGCCGCTGTTGGAAAACGTCAACAGGGCGGTCGGCAACGTAAACGGCATTATCGAGAAAGACGCCTCGGCGCTTTTTGAGGAGGTCCGCAAGGTTACGCAAGATTTGGCCGAAGTCGTCGCCCTGATGGCGGAGCGCGTCCCCGTGATCGCCGATAATATCGAGTCCTTTTCGGGCAAATTGAATGGTACTGCCGACGAGCTGCAAAAACTGATAACACCGCAAACGCGGGAAAAATTAGAAGCCGTCATCAGCAACCTCAACGAGGCCAGTATATAGATGAACACCATGGCCGGGGATGTCGGTAAATTGGTCGTCAGCGAATCCGGCGATATACGCAAGACCATCGACGAAACCCGTTACATCGTCGAATCGGTCTCGCGCCACATCGATTCCATTAACCAGAACATGGAAGGCGCGGCACGCAACATGTATGAATTCACCCGCCAGATCAGGGCCAACCCTGGCCTGTTGCTGGGCAGCCAGTCGCCGGAAGACAAGGGCAATAAATAATTTAGGCGAGCTGAAATTTTTGAAACAGGTGATTTAAGATGATGCAAAAATTATTTCCCTTAACGGCCCTGGTGATCGCCGGGGTGCTGACCGGATTGCTTAACGCCTGCGGCGGCGCACCGGTGGTTCCCGATGATCAGTTCTATCGCCTGCAAGCGGCGGAGCCGTCCGTCGGCAAGAAGCTGTTTCCCGGCACCCTGGAAGTCGATCGCTTTGTCGCCGACGGGCTGACGGCGGGCCGTCCCATTGTCTATTCGGAACCAGGAAAATCCTATCAGGTGAAGGAATACCATTATCATTTCTGGACCCAGCCGCCGACGGTGATGCTGCGCGACGAATTGGTGACGTATCTCCGCCGGGCCAAGATATCCGATACGGTGGTGACCCCTGAATTGCGAATTCCGGCCGATTACGTGCTGTCGGGAAAAATCAAACGGTTGGAAAAAATCAACGGCGAGCAGCCCAAGGCAGTGCTTGAAATTGAACTTGGGTTGAGAAAAGCAGCCGGGGGCAAACTTATTTTTCTCGATACCTACCGGATGGAAACGGATTCAGACGGCAAAGGGGTCGGGGATGCAGTGGCGTCCCTGAACAAATCGCTCAGCGCCATTTACGCTAAATTCATCACCGATCTGTCGAAACGTTAAGGGGGGGCGTGCTTCGTTCCCGGCTTTGATTTCATGTCCATCAAATCACAAAATATTGTCGAAATCGAACACCGGGTGTCTGATCAGGACCGCTGGCAGCGCCAAGGTCACAAAGGCGGCGTTTTATGGATGACCGGATTGCCGGGGTCGGGAAAGTCGACCCTGGCGTTCGAGTTGGAGCGAAGCCTGTTCGCCAAAGGCCGCCAAGTCTTTGTCATGGATGGCGATAATCTTCGCCACGGCTTGAATTCGGATCTCGGCTTTTCTCCGCAAGACCGGGCGGAAAATATCCGCCGTGTCGGCGAGGTGGCGGGGCTGTACGCGAGTGCCGGGATGATTACCGTGACCGCCTTTATTTCCCCTTACCAGGCGGCCCGCGACGCGGCCAGGGCGGCAGCAAAGGACCGCTTTCACGAGGTTTACCTGAGCGCCAGCCTCGATGTATGCGAGGGACGCGACCCCAAGGGTCACTACAAAAAGGCGAGGTCGGGGGAAATTCCGGACTTCACCGGTGTTTCCGCCCCTTATGAGAGCCCTGAGGCACCTGAGCTGGTCGTCAACACGGGCGTACTTTCGGTCGAAGAAAGCCTGGCGCTACTTGAGGATTACGTGGCAAAGGCTTTTGCGCTGGAAGCCGAATGAGCGCGCTCAGCCGCTGAGCGCGCGTTCGTAGACGGTGAGAATTTCTTCCATCTGGGTGCGATCGTCGTCGTCCATCTTCCTGAGACGGATCAGCTGACGCATGACCTTGACGTCAAATCCGGCACCTTTGGCTTCCGAGTAGACTTCGCGGATATCGGCCGCCAGCGCCTGTTTTTCTTCTTCCAGCCGCTCGATACGTTCGACAAATGATTTCAGGCGGTCTGAGGCGACGCCACCAACATCGGCCATGTACGGTTTCTCCTTTAAGTTCGGTTTTTGGGACGCCACGCACACCAAACGAGCCGTCCAAATTCGGACCCCATCATAGCCGTGACGCGGCAACTGGCAAGACGTGCGTGCAGCTAAAAATTCCTGGTGGAACGCCCCTCAGGCTTGTCTTTCCCAGTAGCCCGGCAAGATATTATTTACCATACAATTAAGGTGTTTTTAACTCCCTTGGCGTATTCGGGAAACAAGAAGAATATTGAGGGATAAGGTTTTGAGCAGCTTCGATTTCAGACGGCTGGGTGTCCTGTTGATTGAGGACAACGAGTTCGTGCGCCAAACGCTGGAAGATTTGCTCCGGCAATTCCGTTTCGGGCGCATCGCTACGGCTAAAAACGGCGAAGATGCCATCGACTATATGAAGACCCTGGGTAGCGCGTCGTCCATCATTGCGCCGGACATAATTATTTCCGATCTGGTGATGACCCCGATCAATGGCCTGCTGTTTCTCAGATGGACACGCACGGCGAAGGAATCGACGAACCGGATGATCCCTTTCATCATGCTGTCGGGGGCCGCAGACGCGGCCTATGTCAATTCGGCCCGCGAGTTGGGGGGGACGGAATTTCTGGCCAAGCCTTTCTCCGCTGAATCCGTTTACAAACACCTACTCAAGGTGATCGAGCGGCCGCGCCAGTTCGTCACCACGACGAAATATTTCGGCCCCGACCGCCGCCGTCTGCGCCAGGATCCGCCGAGCCAGGAACGGCGCCTCAAGGACGAGAAAGATGTCACCATTGTCTATTCCGCCGAAAAGGTGGTGAAGCCGAAAACGCCCACCGATGTCTGGTATTTTCGCCTGCCCAACCACCTCAAGGAAAAGGCCGGGGGCGGCGGCTTCAAGGGCGCGGCGGAAATGCCCCTGGATCTTCTGGAAGAAGCCGAACATCAGCTGGAGCGTGCAGCGCTGGACTTTACGACCTGGGCTCAGGACTACCTCAAGAAACTGTCGGACCTTTGTGAGCAGGCGCTTCAGGCAGAAGAGGGTATCGGGCGCGGCAAGTATTTCCAGGAAATCAATCTGCTGGCCCTGGAACTCAGAGGCCAGGGCGGCACCTTCGGGTATTCGTTGATCTCGACGTTAGGTAAAATGCTTTACGATGTGACCATAGAAGGGTGTAGCGAAGATGACAAAGCAGTCGAAATCGCCAAAGCCCATATCGATTCCATGCGCGCCGTCATGCGCGAAAAAATCGCCGGCGACGGCGGCCAGATCGGGCGCGAATTGCTGGCCTCGCTCAAGTTATCCATTAAGTCGAAGGATAAGGTGGTGTAATAAACGGGTGTTATCCCGTGCCCCTGGTTTGCGCAATCAGCATATCGACAACATCCATTAACGCTTCGTGCTTGCTGGCGCCGTTGCTCAGGGCGACGGAATAGGTTGCCAACTGGCTGTGGGCGCTGGTGCCTTTTTCCATGATCGTGCGCAGGTGCTCGATGTCGCTTGAACAGCCAAGGGCGTGCGCGTCTTCCGCGATTAGGTCTATAATTTCGTCGAGCAACGTCGAGAAGGAGACGATTTTTCCCTTGCCGAAATCGACCAGTCCCTCATCCAGACCATAACGCTGCGCGCGCCAGCGGTTTTCTTCGATCAGCATGGGGGAATATTGGCGCCAGCGTTGGTTGTCTTTCTTGAGCCGGTACAGCATTCCGCAACAGGCACATGAACAACGCCGCCACGGCCACCGCATCGTCGATGCGGGTGCAAACGTCGGTGATGCGCATTTCCAGGGTCGGGAAACGGCAACTGGGGCGCACGTCCCACCACAATTTGGAAGCGTCTTCGATCAGGCCTGCGTTGATCAGGGCGTCGACGTGACGCTGGTATTCGGGCCAGGAATCAAAAATGTTGGGCAGCCCGGTGCGGGGCAATTCATCGAACACACTGAGCCGGTAGGATTTCAGGCCCGTATCCTCACCCTGCCAGAACGGCGAGGAGGTGGAAAAGGCGAGAAGATGGGGCAGGAAATAACTCACCTGGTTTAGCAGATCGAGGCGAAGCTCGTCGTCGTCAATGCCGATATGGACATGCATGCCGCAGGTCATCAACCGGCGGACCACCGTTTGCAGGTCATGGTCGATGACGTTGTAGCGATCTTCGTCCGTGTGGGGTTGTTCCTGCCAATGGGAGAACGGATGCGTCGATGCGGCGATGGGGGCGAGACCGAATTCATCAGCTGCTTCGGCAACGGTGGTGCGTAGCGAGCTTAGTTGGTTGCGGGCTTCACCTATATTGGCGCAAACCGTGGTATTGACTTCGATCTGACCCTTGAGGAATTCGTGGGTGACGACGCCTTCGAAGTGTTTGCGGCAAACCTCGAACAGCGCCTCGGGCGGGTCACTGGCGACGTCGCGGGTTTGCTTGTCGACGAGCAGGTATTCTTCCTCGATGCCGATGGTAAAAGGCGGTTCCGTATAGGCCATCAGAATTCCCGTACTTCGTGCAGTCCGTCTAGTTGCAGAATTTCTTTCATGACGCCCGCCAATATCCCGGCCCAGCGTTCAATTCCCTGGCTGTCCATGACCTGATCCTGGTTGATCTCAATAACGCAATTGGCCAGCCCGGCGGCGGCGCCGTGCAGGTTGAGGGTATAGGCCAACTCGCGGCCGGAATAGGGCAGGTTATCGCCGACGTGCAGTCCCAAGGCTTCGAGCTTTTCGATCAATGGCCGGGCGATACGGGGATCGCGGTTCCACAATACTCCGGCGTCCCAGGGCCTGTCCTCGTCGCCGTAACCGGGGCTGAAGCTGTGGATGGAGAACAATGCCGGCGGCGTGCCCACCGCCGGTGTGCCGCGCCGCCACAGATGTGCCAATCCCTGATTGACGGCCTCGTGGTAGGGATCGAACAACGCTGCGACGCGGGCTTGTCCGGCGTCTTCGGCCAAATTGTTGTTGCCGGGGATGACCGTGCCGTCGCTGACTTCCGGGATCGATTGCGGGTGACCCGGCGGCCGGTTGAGGTCGATCACCAGCCGCGAATATCCCGCCAGCACGGCTGGTGCATCCAAATCCCGGGAAAGATGGCGCGTAACCCCGGCTGCCCCGATGTCATAGGCGATGTGGCGCTCGAACTGATCCAATGCGATGCCGAGATGGTCCAGGCAGGCAGGCACGGCGGCGCTGGCGTGGTCGCATACCAGCAACACCGCCGCCGCCCCATCCGGGTTGATGGTTTCCACCGGTGGAGGGTCGTCGGGGCCGATTTTTACCACGTACCGGTGCTTTCCATGGACAGCCACGGCTCGATGGGTTCCAGGGCGTCGCCTTTTTGCAGCAGTTCGACGGAGATGCCGTCCGGCGAGACGACAAAGGCCATACGCCCGTCGCGGGGCGGGCGGTTAATGGTGATGCCTGCGTCCATCAATCGCTGGCAGGCGGCATGGATATCATCGACGCCAAAGGCGAGATGGCCGAAATTGCGCCCGCCGGAATATTCTTCCGGGTCCCAGTTATAGGTCAGCTCAATCTCGGCTTCCGGGGTTTCATCGGCGACGAGGAAAATCAGGGTATAGCGTCCGGCCTCGCTGTCTTTGCGCCGGGTTTCCTTGAGGCCAAGTTTGTCGAAGAAATTCAGGGTCGCATCGACGTCCGATACCCGGATCATGGTGTGCAGGTATTTCATTTTTCAGGAGTCTCCTTTATCCATTAGCTCAGATTATAACGTGAAGCTGGGGACGATGCATTGACGAACGATCTGGTAAACACCGAAAAACGCGGCAATGTCGCGATTATTAGCATTTCCAACCCGCCGGTGAATGCGCTTGGCGCTGGGGTCCGCCAGGGCATCGCTGACGCCATCGACAAGGCCGAACAGGATGCGGAGACCGCAGCCATCGTGCTGAGCGGCGAGGGACGGTGTTTTTGCGGTGGCGCGGATATCACAGAATTCGGCCATCCGGTGGTCGACCCGTCTTTGCCCGAGGTCATCGCCAAAATCGAGGCCTGTTCCAAGCCGGTGGTGGCGGCGCTGCATGGGGTCAGTTTCGGTGGCGGGCTCGAACTGCCGCTGGGCTGTCATTTCCGTATCGCCGACGCTTCCGCACTGGTGGCGTTACCCGAAGTCACGCTGGGCCTGATCCCCGGCGCCGGGGGCACGCAGCGCCTGCCGCGCCTGATCGGGGTGGACAAGGCGCTCGACATGATCCTGAGCGGCAGCCCTGTCGGCGCCGAAGAGGCCCTGGCGCTCGGCATTATTGACGAATTGGTGGATGGGGATTTGCTGGAAGCGGCGGTTGTTTTCGCCGCCGCCCGCGCCGCCGACAACAGCCCGCTGAAAAGAGCCAGCGAACTTGAGGCGCCGCCGCCGCAAGTTGGCTATTTCGAAGAACGCAGGGAAAAAATCAAACGCCGGGCCCGTGGCCTGATCGCGCCCGGCCATTGCATTACCAGTGTCGAGAATGCCGTCACCTTGCGCTTCGCCGAAGGCCTGAAAAAAGAACGGCAATTGTTCGTCGAATGTCGGGAATCTGAACAATCGGCGGCCCAGCGCCATATCTTTTTCGCCACCCGGGCGGCAGCGAAAATCCCCGACGTTCCCAAGGGCGTGGCCATACCGGCCATCAGGTCCGCCGCCGTTATCGGGGGCGGCACCATGGGTGTCGGCATCGCCATGACCTTCGCCGATGCCGGTATTGCGGTGACTATTGTGGAAACGTCTGATCAGACGCTGGAAAACGGCTTAAGCCGGATCAAACAAACCTGCGCCGGTTCGGTTAAACGCGGGCGAATTACGGACACTGCCATGACAAGTTGCCTGAACCGGGTCAAAGGCACCCTGGACGTTGCCGACATCAAGGACGCCGACATCGTCATCGAAGCCGTGTTCGAGGATATGGACCTGAAAAAGGAAATATTCGCCACGCTGGACAAGGTTTGCAAACCCGGCGCCATCCTCGCCACCAACACATCAACGATGGACATTGACGCAATCGCCGCCGCCACGGCGCGCCCGGACAAGGTTATCGGCACACATTTTTTCAGCCCCGCCCACATCATGCGGTTAATGGAAAACGTGCGCGGTGCGAAATCGTCGCCGGAAACCATCGCTTCGGTGATGGCGCTGTCGAAAAAACTCGGCAAGGTCGGCGTGCTGGTCGGCAACGCGGACGGTTTTGTCGGTAACCGCATGTATCACAAATACACCCGCCAGGCCTATTTCCTGCTCGACGAAGGGGCGTTGCCCGAACAGGTCGACAAGGTTCTTTACGATTTCGGCTTCGCCATGGGGCCTTTTGCCGTCGGCGATATTTCCGGCCTCGACGTCGCCTGGGCCGTGCGCCAGCGCCAGGCCGCGACCAGGCCCGCTGATGAGCGCTATTCCCCCGTCGCCGACAAGGTCTGCGAGCAGGGCCGTTTCGGCCAGAAAACCGGCGCTGGCTGGTATCGCTACGAAGACGGCAGCCGGGCGCCGATCCCCGACCCGGAAATAGAAAAAATCATCGTCGCCGTGTCTGAAGAACTGGGAATTCAGCGCCGCGACATCAAGGACGAAGAAATCCGTGAGCGCTGCCTCTATGCGCTGATTAACGAAGGCGCGAAGATTCTCGACGAAGGTCTGGCCCTGCGCTCCGGCGATATAGACGTGATCTGGATAAACGGGTACGGTTTCCCCATCCATCGGGGTGGCCCGATGTTCACCGCCGACAGGCTCGGCGTGAGGAAAGTCTACGACGCCGTGAGCAAGCTGTACGATAGCCACGGCGACGTATTCAAACCCGCAGCGCTTTTGGAGACTCTGGCCCGGGAAGGCAGAAATTTCAGGGATATTTAGGAAGGAAATTCGATGAAAACCTCTATCGCCATGTCACTCGATATGCATCTTCTGGTTTACACCGCCGTCATCTGCATTGTCATGTGGGTGCCTTACATCCTGTCCGCGATCAGGGCCTTTGGCCTGGTCCGCATGGTCAGCTATCCGAGGCCCGATAACGCCCAACTCCCCCAGTGGGCGCAACGCCTGAACCGGGCGCACCATAATCTGGTGGAAAACCTGGCGCCCTTCGCCATTCTCGTCATCGTCGCCCAAATGACGGGCACGGCCAACGAAATGACGGCCTTGGGCGCGCGGATGTTCTTCTATTCCAGGCTCGGCCAGATCGCCTTTCATACGGCTGGCATTCCGTGGGGACGGACACTGTTCTTCGCCGTCGGTGTGACCGGGATGATTATAATTTTCCTGCAGATCATGGGCTATTAAGGCCGCAAGGTGCCCTGCAGGTCCATGCCGAGTGCCTTGTTGAGCAGCAGGAACACGGTAACGATGGAGCCGAGGAAAATTCCGAAGAAAACGACGCTTCGGTCGTCGAACCGCTGGCCCCGGGCCTGCTCGATCCTGTCCAGGACCTTGTCGGACAGGAAATAAAGTCCGGCAGCGATTGCGAGCATGATCAGGAAGTTCATGGGCGTGCTCCTCAGCCGACCTCGATACGGGTGATCATGCCCGCCGCCACGTGTTCAAGCATGTGGCAGTGAAACAGCCACTTGCCGGGGTTGTCGGCGACGAAGGCGATCTTTACTTGCTCGTTCCTGTCGACCAGTTCCGTGTCGCGCCACGGCGCGTTCGCGACCGGCTTGCCGTCTCTTTCGATGACCCGGAAATGATGGCCGTGCAGGTGCATGGCGTGGGGAAAGGCGGTTTTATTGACCATGTTGACGACCGCCGTGCGTCCCAGGGGGATGCGCTCTAGGGGCTCTTTTTGCATGCCGGCCTTGCCGTTGAAGGTCCAGACCAGCTTTTTCTCCACCAGTTCCTGAATGCTCAACATTTTTCCGTCGATAATGCCCTGCCTGAGCCCGCCCATGGCGCCGCCTTCCATGACCAGGTCGATCATCTGCGCGCCTGCCGTCTTTGGCAGGGGGATGGCCCTGTTGGGCTTGAGGGTAACGGGCTCGTTGGGCGCCTCGGCACGCACCGGCGGGGCGTTGGTGACGGTGAACAACGCTGCCTCGATGCTATGGCGGGTTGATACTTCGGAAATCGCCAGCTTGTCGCCGGGAGAGCCCTGAATGTCGACGACGACGTCGGCGCGCTGCGCCGGGGCCAGGGTCAGCTTGACGCCGGTGACATCTTCGGGCGGCACCGGCTGACCATCCAGCGCGATCAGGTGCGCGCCCAGTTTGCCGAAGCTGAAAGCCATGGTGCGGGCATTGGCGGTGTTGATGCAGCGCAGCCGGATACGTTCACCGGCGCGGACGGGGATTTCCGGCTCCGTCAGGCCGTTAACGGTCAGCCAGTTGCCCATGCGCCCGCCATGGGACCAGTCCATCATGCGGCCCAGGCTTTCTTCGTGCAATTGGCCGTCCTTGCCCAAGAGCCAGTCATCGGCGACGAAGGCGATATCCCGATCGACCTTTGGCGGCGTGTCCTCATCGACGATCAGCAGGCCGTATAGGCCGCGGGCGACCTGTTCCCAGGTTTTGGCGTGGGAATGATACCAGTAGGTGCCGGCATCCGGCGCGATGAACGAATAATCGAACGTCTTGCCCGGCTCGACCGCGTCCTGGGTCAGCCCGGGGACCCCGTCCATGGCGTTCGAGATGCGGATGCCGTGCCAGTGCACCGTCGTCGGCTGGGATAAGCCGTTTTTCAGGCGCACCCGGATGCGAGCGCCGCGCTTGGCGCGGATCACCGGCCCCGGCACGGTCCCCTGATAGCCCCAGATATTGACCGGTGGCCTGCCGGCGCCTGCCAGCGGCGCGGTTGCCGGTTTCGGCTCCAGTACCATAAAGCCATCGTCGCTGGCAGCACTTATTTGGCTCGCGGCGCGGGCAGACCACGACGGGACGAGCAGGGAAGCACCGGCGGTGATCGCACTGGTGGCGATAAATTGTCTTCTCGAAAGCATGGCGTGGCCTTTCTTATTGGTCTTGTTTTAAGGCTAAATCAGCATACCGGGCTATACAATCCCGACGTTGAAGCCCCCATTGAAGCAGGTGCCGTTTCCTGCTCTTATCTCCCCATGGAAGTCCGCTGCATCATCGAAGAACGCGCCTCTCTCGGCGAAAGCCCGGTCTGGTCGGCGGCGGAAAACGCCGTCTATTGGGTCGATATCCGGGGTCAGAAAATCCACCGCACCGAGCCCGGCTCATACAAGTCCGGGGGCGACACCGACACCTGGGAAATGCCGTCGTGCCCCGGCATGATCGCGCTCCGAGAAAGCGGCGGCCTCGTCGTGGCGCTGCAAGACGGGCTCTACGGGTTTGACCCCGACAGCGGAAAAATCGACCTGCTGGTGGCTCTGGAAGCCGATCTGCCCGACAACCGCCCCAACGACGGCAAGTGCGATGCGGCCGGGCGGTTGTGGGTCGGGACCATGAGCCACGCCACGGACGGTGCCGAGCCGACGGGCAGCTTCTACCGCATTGATCCGGACCTGACGGTTAGCAAAATCCAATCCGACATTCGTATTCCCAACGGCCTCGCCTGGAACCCGGACAGCACCTTGATGATGACGACCGATTCCCGTTCAGGGGTCGCCAACATTCATGATTTTGATCTCGCTACCGGCAGCCGCTCGAACACCCGGCAATTTTTCACCTTCAACCGGGAAAAGACCGGCAGCGTCGATGGCGCCGCCATGGATACCGATGGCGGCTACTGGGCGGCCTTGTATAAAGGCGGCAAGCTGGTCCGGGTAATGGCGGACGGCACCGTCGATCAGGAAATCCCGCTGCCCGTCAGCCAGCCGACGATGCCGGCTTTCGGCGGCGCCGACATGAATACGATCTTCATCACCTCGGCCTCGCAAAGGCTGTCCGACGAAGCCCTGGCGGCACAACCATTAGCCGGCGGCCTGTTCGCTGTCACCGTTGATGTCGAGGGCTGCCCGGTGGGGATGTTCGGGGGGTAGGATAAGTGGTGCCGCCGGGAAGAATCGAACTTCCGACCTCGCCATTACCAATGGCGCGCTCTACCCCTGAGCTACGGCGGCATATTGCAAAGCGGGCGCACAATGCCATAGGGGTTCTGTGTTCGCAAGCGCGCCTTGACGGGGCGGGCTCGGGTGGACCACCATGGTGCAGTGATTCGAATAAATCGGGGACAAAAGCATGGCCAAGAGAAGAAAACCGGGTCGGCCGGGGGCCAATCCCGCCGACCTGCCGGACAAGACCATCCCCGGGGAAAAGAAGTCTCCGGGCCGTGATGACCGTTTGGCGCAGGAGCTTCGCGGCAACCTGAAAAAGCGCCGGGTTCAGACCAACGCCCGGCGCTCTCAGAGCTCCCAGAGAGGCAAATAGCGGGTAAATAGCCGGGGGCAATAGGTGTCCCGATTTTGCCACATTGACGGTCCACGTTCGGCTTCGAGAATTTAACGACACTTCTAAGGACACCCATGGACCGCATCCTCATTCGTGGCGGCAAGGCCCTCAAGGGCAATATCCAGATCGGCGGCGCCAAGAACGCGGCCCTGCCGCTGATGGCGGCGTCTTTGCTGACCGGCGAAACGCTCAGCCTGTCGAATCTGCCGCATCTGGCAGATATTTCGACCATGGCCAAGCTGCTGGCCGAGTTGGGCGTCGATATTTCCATGGATGGCGATGCCTCGAACGGCGGTAATGATGGCCGCGTCTTCGCCATGACCGCCGGCAATCTGGATAATACCACCGCGCCCTATGATCTGGTGCGCAAGATGCGGGCGTCTGTGTTGGTGCTGGGGCCGATGCTGGCCAGGGCCGGGCGCGCCCGGGTGTCGTTGCCGGGCGGCTGCGCCATCGGCACCCGCCCGGTGGATTTGCATCTGCAGGCGCTGCAGCAACTGGGCGCCGACATTGAGCTGAGCGAAGGCTATATCGAGGCGCGCGCGCCAACGGGCCTGACCGGCGCCAAGGTGACATTTCCCATGGTCACCGTCGGCGGCACGGAAAACCTGTTGATGGCGGCTTCACTGGCGAAGGGGGAGACAGTACTGGCCAATGCGGCGCGCGAGCCGGAAGTCGCCGATTTGGCCCATTGTCTGGTCGCCATGGGCGCAGAAATTGACGGCATCGGCACCGGCACCCTGACCATTCAGGGCAAAGACGCGCTTCACGGGGCCGAATACGCCGTCGTGCCCGACCGTATCGAAACCGGCACCTATGCCGTCGCTGCCGCCATTACCGGCGGCGATTTGACGATTAGCGGCGCAAGGGCGGATTTGTCGGAAGCCGTGAACAAGGTTTTAACCAGCGCCGGGGTTGATATTGCGCCCACCAACGACGGCATTCGCGTTACCCGCGCCGACGGGGGGCTTCGTGGCGTCGATATAATGACCGAGCCCTATCCGGGGTTTCCCACCGACATGCAGGCCCAGGTCATGGCCTTGATGGCGGTCGCCGACGGCGCCTCGATGATGACGGAAACGATTTTCGAGAATCGCTTCATGCACGTGCCGGAACTTTGCCGCATGGGCGCCGACATCAACGTCCACGGGGCGTCGGCCATCGTTCGGGGGGTCAAAAAACTGTCCGGCGCCCAGGTCATGGCGACGGATTTGCGGGCCTCGGTATCGCTGGTGCTGGCCGGGCTGGCGGCGGAGGGGGAAACCGTCATTAACCGGGTTTACCACCTCGATCGGGGCTACGAGCGCCTGGTTGACAAGCTTTCCGCCTGCGGGGCCGATATACGCCGGGAAAGCGAATAAACCGGCCAATTTCCCCGTTACACTGGCTAAATCGCTGAAAACCCTCTAATAATGCCGCGATTCCGAACCGGAGGCCCGGTTTCGGGTTTAAATCGCCGGAGAAGACCGATGTTGCGCGTTAACGAAAAACTGGTGCTGGCCTTGCCCAAGGGGCGCATCCTTAAAGAAGTGATGCCGCTGGTGCGGGCCTGCGGCATTGAGCCGGAAGCGGGCTTTGACACCCCCGACGACCGGCGACTGCGTTTTAGCACCAATTTGCCGGAACTGGATATCATCCGGGTGCGCAGTTTTGATGTCGCCACGTTTGTTGCGTTCGGTGCGGCGCACTTAGGGGTCGCCGGCAACGACGTGTTGATGGAATTCGACTACCCGGAAATTTACGCGCCGGTGGATTTGGGCATCGGACCCTGCCGTCTGGTCGTGGCCGAGCCCGAAGACATGGTCGACAGCGACGATCCGTCGACATGGTCGAGTGTGCGCGTGGCGACGAAATACCCGGCCCTGACCAAAAGCCACTTCGCCGGGCGCGGCGTGCAGGCGGAATGCATCAAGCTCAACGGGGCCATGGAACTGGCGCCGCAACTGGGGCTGTGCCGCCGTATCGTCGATCTGGTATCGACCGGCGATACGCTTAAAGCCAACGGTTTGGTCGAGGTCGAACAGATCGCCGCCATTACGTCCCGGCTGGTGGTCAACCGGGCGGCCTGGAAAACCCGCCCGGACGAGATCGGGCACTGGATTTCCAAATTTCGCGAGGCCGTCGATGGCAACGCGGCTTGATATTAACGATCCCGGCTTCAAAGACGCGTTCATCCGGCTTTTAAGCGCCAAACGGGAAACCGGAAGCGACGTCGATGACGTCGTCCATGGCATCCTCGCCGACGTGCGCGCGCGTGGCGATGCGGCGGTGCTGGCCTATACGCGTGAATTCGACGGCTTTGATTTGACGCCGGCCGCCATGCGGGTGACGGCAGACGAGATTGCGGTTGCCCTCGAGGCTTGCGACAAGGGCGTTTTGAATGCCTTGCAGCTGGCGGCCGACCGGATCAACGATTTTCACCAACGCCAGATCCCCGAAGACCTGAATTACACGGACGCGGAGGGGATCAGGCTCGGCTATCGCTGGACGCCTGTTGCGGCTGCCGGGTTGTACGTGCCGGGCGGCACGGCGGCCTATCCGTCGTCGGTGCTGATGAATGCCATTCCGGCCAAAGTCGCCGGCGTCAAACGCCTGGCCATGGTCGTGCCAGCGCCCAAAGGCGCGATCAACCCGCTGGTGCTGGCCGCCGCCGCCATTGTCGGCATCGATGAAATTTACCGCATCGGCGGCGCCCAGGCGATTGGCGCGCTGGCCTTCGGCACCGACACCATCGCCCCCGTGGACAAGATCGTCGGCCCCGGCAATGCCTATGTCGCCGCCGCCAAGCGCCAGGTCTTCGGCACCGTCGGCATTGATATGATTGCCGGGCCTTCGGAAATTCTGGTGCTGGCCGATGCCAAGAACGATCCTGCCTGGATTGCGGCCGACCTGTTGAGCCAGGCCGAGCACGATACAGCAGCCCAGGCGATCCTGATTACCAATGACGCAGATTTTGCCGACGCGGTCATGGCCGCCGTTGACGGGCACCTGAAAACGCTTCCCCGCGCCGATGTGGCGGGGCAAAGCTGGCGCGATTTCGGCGTTGTCATCACCGTCGACGCACTTGAAGATGCGTTGCCGCTGATTGACCGATTGGCGCCCGAACACCTGGAAATCGCCGCCGACGATGCGCAAACGCTGGCCGATGGGGTTTCTAATGCCGGCGCGATCTTTATGGGCCGGTTCGCGCCGGAAGCCTTGGGCGATTACATTGCCGGCCCCAACCATGTGTTGCCGACGGCGCGCTCGGCCCGGTTTTCTTCCGGTCTTGGCGTGCTTGATTTTCTCAAGCGTACGTCGTTGATCGGGTGTGACAGTGCAGGGTTGGCCGAGGTCGGCCCCGCCGCCATAAAGCTGGCCGAGGCCGAGGGGCTCGATGCGCATGCTATGTCCTTGCGCCTGCGGCTAAATTTGCCAGAGGATTCTTGATCGCACCTCTTGATCGAAATGTGGAGAGGCCGTGTCCGATAAACAGAGAATCGTAAGTATTTTTCTCGACGAGAAAAGCGTCGTGCGCCGTGCCGCCCATGTCGAACACGAGCGCAAGGTGGCGGTCTATGATTTGTTGGAAGAAAATTATTTTGCTCCGGTGGATGACGATGCCGGGCCTTATACGCTGCGCCTGTCGATCGAGGAAAATCGCATGGTGTTCGATGTTTGGGATGAAAAAGACAGCGTCGCCCTGATCAAATTCTCTCTGCCGCTGAATACCTTCCGCCGCATCGTCAAAGATTATTTCATGGTCTGTGAAAGCTACTTCGAGGCCATCAAGACGGCGCCGCCGTCGCGCATCGAATCGCTGGATATGGGCCGCCGGGGGCTGCACAACGAGGGTTCCGACATCCTCCGCGAACGGCTTAAAGACAAGGTCGAGATCGACCGGGCGACGGCGCGGCGCCTGTTCACCCTTCTTTGTGTTCTGCACATCAGGACTTAAGGGCGCTCGACGATGGCCGATCTTCCCTCCGCCGTGCTGTTTGCCTGCACCATGAACGCGATCCGTTCGCCGATGGCGGAAGGTATTTTGAAGTTTTTGCATGGGGAGCGCATTTATATCGATTCCGTCGGCGTCAGGCCGGGCGAGATCAACGGGTATTGCCTCGCCGTGATGGACGAAATCGGCATCGATATGAGCCAACACAAGGCCAAGTCCTTCGACGATTTGGAAGATTCCTACTTCGACCTGGTCATCCCCTTATCCCCGGAAGCCCAGCACAGCGCCGTTGAAATGACCCGGGTCATGGCCTGTGATGTGGAATTCTGGAACACGTTCGATCCGTCCCTGATCGAGTCCGAAGACCGGGAAATCGTTCTCGACGCGTTCAGAACCGTCCGCGATCAACTGATGAAACGGCTCAAGGCGCGGTTCCCCCTGAGCGCAGCCAGAGACACTTAACAGCCATTTTTGGGAATAATCCTTGACCGCAGCCCCTTGAGGGCTATGTATGAGCCGCCTTTGAACACTTTTTGAGGATCCGATGGCGAAAGAAGAAGTACTAGAATTCACCGGCACGGTGACCGAGCTTTTGCCCAACGCCATGTTTCGCGTGGTTTTGGACAATGAGCACGAAATCCTTGCCCACACGGCGGGCAAGATGCGCAAGCATCGGATCCGCGTGCTGGCCGGTGACAAGGTCAATGTGGAAATGACCCCCTACGATCTGTCCAAGGGCCGGATCACTTTCCGATTCAAATAACGGGCGTCCCATGAGCGGGCGTCTCATTCTTGCCTCGGCGTCGCCCCGGCGGCTTGATCTGCTGTCGCAGGCGGGCATCCGGCCGGACGAGGCCGTTGCCGCCGATATCGACGAAACCGCCCTGGCGCGTGAAAAGCCGAATGAGCTGGCAACCCGTCTGGCGGTGTTAAAAGCCCGCCATGTGGCGAATAGTTTCCCCGGTGATTTTGTTCTCGGCGCCGATACCGTCGTCGCCTGTGGCCGGCGCGTGCTGGGCAAGCCGGCAGACGAAGCTCAGGCCCGGAAATTTCTCAGCCTTCTGTCCGGTCGTCGGCACCGGGTCTATGGCGGCATTGCCGTTATCGGCCCCGACGGCAATGACCATACCCGGTGCGTCATGACCGCGGTCCACTTCAAGCGCTTATCCAAAGACGAGATCGACACCTATCTCAAGGGCGGCGAATGGCGGGACAAGGCGGGGGCCTATGCCATTCAGGGGCAGGCCGGCATGTTTGTTCCCCGGATCAACGGATCGTACTCCAACGTTGTCGGGCTGGCGCTGACGGAAACGCTGGCGCTGCTTCGCGGGCTCGGTTACGGGGCATGAGCATCGACCGCGTCCTGATCAGCAAATCCCCCGGTGAAATCCGGGTGGCGCTGCTGGAACAAGGGCGCCTGGTGGAATTGCTGGTATCCAGAACAGGGCAGGAAAGCGCGCTCGGCAACGTCTATCTCGGCCGCGTCGAGGCGGTGAAAAAGGGCATCGACGCTGGCTTCGTCGATATCGGCCTTGGCCGCTCCGGCTTTCTGGGCGTCGCCGAAGCCCGCCCGGCTGGCCCCCGAAATGGCAACGAACGCGACAGCATCGGTGATTACCTAAACGAAGGCGACGCTGTTCTGGTGCAGGTACAGCGCGACCCGGTCGAGGACAAGGGCGCCAAGCTGACGACGCATGTCAATCTGGCCGGCGTCAATCTGGTGTTTCGCCCAGAGCAGCCGGGAGTCAACATATCGCGGCGCATCGCCGATGAAAATGACCGCCAGCGCTTGGTGACGGTCATGGAAGCCCTTGCTCCAGAAGGCAGCGGTTTCATTGTTCGCACCGCAGCAGCGGCCGTTGAAGACGAGGCGCTTGAAAAAGAAGCCGAGGCGTTGATCAGCACTTGGGCGGATATCCGCAAGGGGCGCGCCAACGCCCGCGCCCCGGCTGCGCTGTTTACCGGACCGGGCGTGGCCATTTGTGCGCTTCGCGATCTTGGTCAGGAAGTAGAAAAAATCATCACCGACGACACCGACATGGCCGCAGAAATCGGTGCCTTTCTGGGTACTGACAAAGCCATCCTGGAAATGCATGGCGGTGCGGAACCCTTGTTCGATACCTACGGTCTGGAAGAACAGACCGATGCGGCGTTGTCGCCGGTGGTCGAATTACCCGGCGGTGGCTCGCTGATTATCAGCCAGACCCCGGCGTTATGCGCCATCGACGTCAATTCCGGTGGCGCTGACGGGGGAGCCGGCGGGGGGGCAAAGGAAAAAACGGCGCTCGCCGTCAACCTGGAAGCCGCCGCGGCGGCGGCGCGGCAAATCAGGCTGCGCAATATTTCAGGTTTGATCGTCGTCGATTTTGTCCCGCTCAGAGACGACGCCAACAAGCGCCGGGTTCTCGAAACCCTGCGCCGTGCCATGGCCGACGACCCCCAGGGGCCGCACGTCATCGGCCATACCCGTATGGGGCTGGTAGAGGTGACGCGCCGCCGCCAGGGCGTGTCGTTGCTGGAATTGCTCGGTGGTGCTGGGAATGGCCCCGGAGGCCCGGTGAAATCGGCGCTGACCTGGGGGCTGGAAGCCCTGGCCCAGGTTCTGCGCCAGGGCCGGGGGCAAAGCGTCGGGCTGGAGCTGCGCGCATCGCCGGCGGTCATCAAGGCGCTGAAAGCTGCCGGCGGGCCGGGTCCGGCGGCGGTGGCGGTGGTCGAAGAACGCCTCGGCCTTGCCATCACGCTCAGCCCTGATCATGACCTCGCCGATGGCCAGTTCGATATTGCGGCGAATAGAAACGGCTAGGGCCGATGCCGGAGAAACCCGAAAAAACCGCCAAGGTGGTGCCGCTGAAACGGGCCGAATGCCCGACCTGCGGCAAGACAGCGATGCTGGAAACCAGGCCATTTTGCTCGAAGCGGTGCGCCGATGTTGATCTTGGGCGCTGGCTCAACGAGGACTACCGCATCCCGACGAATGAGTTCCCTGGTGAAGACGAGCAGGCCGATGACCCCGAGGACGAAACCCAGGGCTTGCTGCGGCTGGGGTGTGCTGGACAGTTTAGGGGAATTCTTCTATAAGCGGCGTTCTCAAAGGGGCACGGCCTTTCAGGATCGTTCGCCCCGATCCCGTTCGGGATACGCCCAGGTAGCTCAGTTGGTAGAGCAGTGGACTGAAAATCCTCGTGTCGGTGGTTCAAATCCGCCCCTGGGCACCATTCCCCCTTAGCGTACATTTTTTAGGGAAACACCATGGCAAAGGCTATGGCGCCGGGCGGCGTTTGGCCCTTTAATGTGCCTATGCGCCGTCGCAGACCCCAGCCGCTTCTCGTGCTCGCCTTTGTCATGCTCATGGGCGTGCTGATGTATGTTCAAAAACTTCCGACCCGCGAACCGGTGCTCGGGCTGAAAATGGCTTCGGGACGGCTTTCGGTCTATTACACCGAGCACCCGCCGGGACCGGGCTGGAGCGTGCGGTCCATCGCCATCCAGGACCGGGCGGTGTGGGTGGATTTCGGCTTTCCCCCCGGCTTTTCCAGGCAATCCGCGGGAACGATACAACAAGCGCTTCGCGCCCGATGCCCAATCATCACCGATGCCGCCTGGAGTGTGCTGTTGAAAACCCAGGATATCGAGGTCCGGGGCCTCGCGCCTGATGGCAAGGTCATCGCCGCGATCAGTTGCCGGGCGCTTCAAAATGGCCCCATAATGCCGGGAAAGTAGCGACAAAAAGGAAACGCCATGCGAATGCAGCTTTGCACCTGGCCCGAGGTTGAGGGGTATTTAAAAAAATCTTCCGGCATCATCATGCCGATCGGTTCCACCGAACAGCACGGGCCGACCGGCTTTATCGGCACCGACGCGCTGTGCCCGGAACTGATCGCGGACGGTATTGCGGCTAAATTGGGGGCGCAAAAAAATGCCGTCATGATCGCGCCGACCATCAATGTCGGTATGGCCCAGCATCACCTCGGTTTCCCAGGCTCGATGGCGCTAAGACCGACGACGCTGATTGCGGTCATCGTCGATTGCGTTAATTCGCTGGCGCGGCACGGGTTCGATCACTTTTTTTTCATCAACGGCCACGGCGGCAATACCCCGACCATGCAGGCGGCTTTTTCCGAGATCTACGCGGCCAGGAGTTTCCATGCTGACGGCGCTGGCCTTCCCTCCGTGCGCTGTGACTTCGCCAACTGGTGGAAGATAAAAAGCGTCAAGAAACTTGCCGATGAACTGTTCGGCGAGGGCGAGGGCTTTCACGCCACGCCGTCCGAAGTGGCGCTGACGTATTACGGCTATCCCGAAGACGGTGCACGGGTCCACCAGAAGACTCTGGAGCCCCGTTTGGCGCCGCTAGGTCCGATCTATGACGCCGAGGATTACCGCCGGCGTTTCCCGGACGGGCGCATCGGGTCTGACCCGACGCTGGCGACGCCAGACATCGGCAAGCGCCTGCTGGAGGCCGCCGTTGAGGAACTGGGCAATGATTACGAGGCGTTTCTAAAGCAAGATTGATCAAACGGCGCGGGAATGGCGCGCTTCACCGGCGCCCAGGTAGCGGTCGAAGACCGAGGCCACGGTGCGCATCCAGGGCCGGCCTTTGGGCGTAATCGTGATGTGGTTGCCTTTTATTTCGACAATGCCGTCAAAGGCCATCAGGGCCAGGGTATCAAGTTCTGAGCGGAATGTTTCGGAGCCGTTGTCGCGGTTGACCATTTTTTCCAGGTCGGCTTCGGCGGCTTTGATCTGTTTCTGGTTTTTGACCAAATCGGCAATGGATTCGTAAAGCGTGCCGGCCTGGACCGGGGCGGCAATAACAAGCGCCCCCAGGACGGCTGCAGCCGTTGCCTTGGCGATTTTGGTCAATTTTTTCGGAAAATGTCGCATTGTATAATTCGAGTCCCCCGCCCTTGAGCTTTTACGCATCCCCCAGGAACCTCGTACGTATCACTAATGTAAAGAAACTTATACGTTTTTGGCGGAAGGTCATACAAGGGAAATAAGGCTTTGAAGGACCAATAATCCTATTTTTTTTTAAGGCATTTGGGCTTGGAAGGGGGGGGTAGAACCGGCATATGTCGCACTTCCCCAGGGAAAAAATGATGAGATGCTGTGAAAAATCTTGCGGGTTTGCTCCCGATAGAATTAAATAAATACTTTAAAAACAATTAATTACAGGTAATTTTCGGATTTAATGGAATTTGGCATGGGTATTGCAAACTTTGGGGTGGGACGAGATTGGCTCGAACCGACCTTGAAGGAGAAGACCAATGCAAATGGACTTTGGACCGAGGCATGATTTCGAGAATTTCCTGTTGTCGGAATTCAACACCATGAGTGGTGTTCCGTCGCCGGCACTGGATCGTTTTGACGCCGGCTTGCGAATCGTTAACGCGCTTTCCAGCGATCTGACACTGGATATTGCGGAAGTCGACATCGACGATCTTTATTAAGGGTTGAAGGCGGTTAATCCGCTCTTCGGGTTTGCGCGTCAACCACGGCCAGGGCCGCCATGTTAACGATGCCCCTGGCCGTTACCGACGGGGTGAGGATATGGATCGGGCTGGCACAGCCGACCAGGAACGGCCCCACGGGCAGGCCCCCCCCTAAGGATTTCAGCAAATTAAAAGCATTGTTAGCGGCTTCCAGGTTCGGAAGAATCAGCAGGTTAGCCTGCCCCGTCAGTCGGGAATTCGGGAAAATCCGTTTTCTCAATTCTTCATCCAGGGCGACATCGGCCTGCATTTCCCCTTCCACTTCCAGATCAGGGGCCCGTTCGCTCAGCAATTGCACGGCTTGGCGCATTTTTTTTGCCGACGGCGTGTCGCGGGAACCGAAGTTTGAATGGGACAGCAACGCCACCTTCGGCGTTTCGCCGAATTTTCGCACCGCGTCGGCGCTGAGCAGGGTCATTTCAACCAGTTCTTCCACCGTCGGGTCGTAGGTGACGTGGGTATCACATATGAAGAAGGTGCCGCTCGGCATGACCAGGGTCGATAAGGCGGACACATCCAGCACCCCTTCGGTCTTGCCGATGATGTCCATGACGTGGCGCAGGTGCTCGCGGTAGCGTCCGACAGTGCCGCAGATCATGGCGTCGGCCTCGCCGCGTTTGATCATCATCGCCGCGATCACCGTTGTGTTGGTGCGGATGATGGTGCGCGCCGCCTCGGGCGATACGCCGCCCCGCTGCATGATGGCGTGATAACCTTGCCAGTAGTCGTCATAGCGGGGATCGTTTTCCGGGTTGACGACATCGTAATGCTTTGAAATTTCCAGCCTCAGACCCAACCTTTTGATCCGGCTGGCGATGACGTCGGGCCGCCCGATCAGGATCGGACGGGCCAAGTTATCATCGACAATCACCTGCGCCGCGCGGAGCACCCGCTGGCCTTCGCCTTCGGCGATGACCAGGCGTTTCGGGTTCTGGCGCGCCCGGTCGAAAACCGGCTTCATCAACATGCCTGAGCGGAATACGAATTGTGCCAATTTCTGATTGTAGGCGTCGAAGTCGTCGATCGGGCGCGTGGCGACGCCGCTATCCATGGCGGCGCGGGCGACGGCGGGAGCAATTTTCGTAATCAGGCGCAAATCGAAAGGCCTCGGGATCAGATATTCCGGGCCGAACTTCAAATCCTCGCCGGCATAGGCCTCGGCGACGATTTCCGAGCTTTCCGCCTTCGCCAGATCGACCAGCGCTTTGACGGCGGCGGCTTTCATTTCCTCGTTGATGGTGGTGGCGCCGACATCGAGCGCGCCGCGGAAGATGAAAGGAAAGCACAACACGTTGTTGACCTGGTTCGGGTAATCGGAGCGGCCGGTGGCGATGACGGCGTCCGGGTTGGCCTTCTTGGCTTCTTCGGGGGTAATTTCCGGGTCCGGGTTGGCGAGCGCCAGGATAAAAGGCTTGGCCGCCATTTTTTTGACCATCTCCCCTCTCAGTATTCCCGGCGCGGAAAGACCCAGGAACACGTCGGCGCCCTCGATCACGTCATCCAGGGTGCGGGCCTTGGTATCCTGCGCATAACGCGCTTTCTCCGGGTTCATTTCCTCTTTCCGGCCGACGTAAACGACGCCGGCGATATCCACCAGCGTGATGTTTTCCACCTTCATGCCCATATGGACGAGAAGGTCGAGACACGCGATTCCGGCGGCTCCGCCACCAGTGGACACCATCTTGACATCAGCCAGTTTCTTGCCGACGACATCGAGGCCGTTGATCAGGGCGGCGGCGGCGACAATGGCGGTGCCGTGCTGGTCGTCATGAAAAACCGGAATGTTCATGCGCTGCCTCAGCTTGCTCTCGACGGTAAAACATTCCGGCGATTTGATGTCTTCCAGGTTGATGGCGCCGAAGGTCGGCTCCAGGCTGGCGATGATCTCGACCAGCTTGTCGGGGTCGGTTTCGTCGATTTCGATATCGAAGACGTCAATGCCGGCGAACTTCTTGAACAGGACGGCTTTGCCTTCCATTACCGGCTTTGCCGCCAGCGCGCCGATGTTGCCTAGCCCCAAGACGGCGGTGCCGTTGGTAATGACGCCGACCAGGTTCTGGCGCGCCGTCAACGTCGCTGCCTCGCCGGGGTCTTCGACGATGGCGTCGCACGCCGCGGCGACGCCCGGCGAATAGGCAAGCGCCAGGTCGCGCTGATTGCTCAGCGGCTTGGTCGCCATAATGGCCAGTTTTCCGGGCCTCGGCAGGCGGTGGTATTCCAGCGCCATTTTTCTCAGGTTTTCGTCGTCCATCCGTCTTTTTCCAGGTGGCAGGCCAAATTTGCGTATTCAGACGCAGATTGATCGGTAAAATGGCCGAGAGCAACCGGTTTAAAAGGAAACGGCAATGACGGAAACCCCGCACCCAGTACTGCCAAAGGTCATCGGTCACCGGGGGGCCGCCGGACACGCGCCGGAAAATACCTTGGCGTCGCTGGAAAAAGCGGCGGCCTTGGGCGTTCGCTGGGTCGAATTCGACGTCCAGTTGAGCGCTGATCGGGTCGTGGTTTTATTTCATGACGAGAGGCTGGAGCGGACGACGGATGGCAAAGGCGCCGTGGCGGATTGGACCTGGGGCGATCTTCAAGGCCTGGATGCGGGTGGCTGGTTCGGAGCTGTGTTTGCCGGTGAACGCGCCCCGTCCCTGGAGCAGGCCGTGGCGGCGTTGACGCGCCTCGGTCTGGGCGCGGTGGTGGAAATCAAACCCTGTGCCGGCTGGGAAGCGGAAACGGCTGAGGTCGCCGCCGGGGTGTTAAAAGAAATATGGCCGGCGGCGCTGCCCCCGCCCCTGGTGTCGAGCTTCAAGGAAGAATGCCTGGAAGTGGTGCGACGGGTTGCCCCCGAATATGCCCTGGCGCTCAATGTCTTCAAGCTTCCCCGAGGCTGGAAACAAAAGGCCCGCAGCCTTGGCCTTGCCGCCATTCATTGCCGGGAAAATAAACTGACGCAGAAACAGGTTGGCGCCATGATCGCCGAAGGGGTCACGGTGCGCGCCTTTTGCATTGATGACACAGCCCGCGCCGAAGAATTGTACGGCTGGGGGGTCGAGGGGGTATTCAGCGATTTTCCCGACCGGCTATTGGTAGTATCTCCTTAAGCGTTCCTTTTACGTCGCCATTGGGGCTGAGAACATGGTATCAGCGTTGATAGCTGGACGGATAATCCCTTGAACGTCATCTTTTTCGCCATTGTCTTGATTTCCTTCGTCGTTGCCGGGTTCCGGCAACTGACCTGGATGCCCCAGGGGGCGTCATCGGGGGCAACGGACAAAGCCGTTCCGCTGCACGGCCCAATGCAGGATCTGGCGACGGCCATGATTGACGGGGCGACGGGCTCGGTGACGCTGGCGTTGGGGCTTGTCGGCGTCATGGCTTTGTTTCTGGGGCTGATGAAGGTGGCCGAAGAAGGCGGGCTTTTGATCGTCATCGCGCGCACCGTGCGCCCGTTGATGGTGCGGCTGTTCCCGGACGTTCCCGCCGAGCACCCGGCCATGGGCTCGATGATCCTTAATATGGCGGCCAATGCGTTGGGGTTGGGCAATGCGGCGACGCCGTTCGGTATTCGCGCCATGCAACAACTGGAAACCCTCAACCGCAGCCCCGGCACGGCGTCCAACGCCATGGTCCTTTTTTTGGCCATCAATACCTCAAGCGTAACGATATTGCCGACGGGGGTCATCGCCCTTCGCGCCGCCGCCGGCTCCGTTGATCCCGCCGGTATCGTGCCGACGACGTTGTTCGCGACCATCTGTTCGACGACGGTGGCGATCATCATGGCCAAACTGTGTCAGCGCTATTGGCCGGTCACGCCCGTGGGACCCCCCGTGGGACCCCCCGTGGGACCCCCCGTGGGACCCCCCGTGGGACCCCCCGTGGGGCCGGTTGTCGCCGAGCATGCCCCGGCGGTAGAGATCGAAGATGCGCCAATGCAAGATGTGGGCGCACCCTATCCGCTTTGGGTATCGGTGGCGGCGTTGAGCGCGATCGTGGGCCTGGTGCCGCTGACGATTTTTTACGGCCGCGGCATCGCGCCCTGGATCATTCCGGGGTTGATGGTGGGATTGCTGGGGTTCGGTGTGGCGCGCCGGGTCAATGTCTACGAAGCCTTCGTCGAAGGCGCCAAGGACGGGTTCCAGGTGGCGCTCAGGATCATTCCCTATCTGGTCGCCATTCTCGTCGCCGTCGCCATGTTTAGAACGTCCGGCGCCCTGGAAATGCTGATCCGGCCCTTGGGCGCCGTGACCGAACTGGTCGGACTGCCGGCGGACGCGCTTCCCATGGCGCTGTTGCGACCGTTATCCGGATCGGGGGCCTATGGCATTTTGGCCTCGATCATCCAGGACCCGGCGACCGGGCCCGACAGTTACATCGGCTATCTGGTATCGACCTTCCAGGGGTCGACGGAAACGACCTTCTATGTGCTCGCTGTCTATTTTGGCGCCGTGCAGATCCGGCGCATCCGCCACGCCCTGGTGGCGGCGTTGGCCGCCGACGTCGCCGGCATCGCCGCCGCCGTCTTTATCGTTTCCTACCTATACGGATCCTAATGACAAGGCCTGTCGGCACCTCCATTTCGCCTAGCCGGGGCATTGCCTTCATGCTGCTGGGCGGCGCGCTGCTGACCATGAACGATGCCGTCCTCAAGTGGCTGACAGGGGATTTCCCGGTCGGCCAGATCATGTTCATGCGCGGCGTATTTGTGTTCCTGCCCGTATCCCTGCTGGTGTGGCGGGCCGGTGGGCCGGGCGTGCTTCGCATCAACAGTTTGCGCAATCATTCGCTGCGCGCTTCTTTCATGGTCGCCAGCACGTTTCTGTTCATTACCGGGCTCGGCTATCTGCCGTTGCCCGACGCTATCGCCATTACCTTTGCCGGGCCGTTGTTTATTACCGTGTTGGCGCCGTTGTTGTTGGGCGAACATGTCGGCTGGCGACGGTGGACGGCAGTATTGTTCGGACTCACGGGCGTATTGGTGATGGTTCGCCCGACCGGCGAGGCCGTTCAGTGGGCCGGGCTGTTCCCGCTGTGCGCCAGCCTGATGGGGGCGTTTCGGGACGTGACGACGCGCAAGCTATCGACCAGTGAAACGTCGCTTTCGATGCTGTGTTTTTCGACCGGCGTCATCGTCCTTGTCGGGGCCGCTACGGCGCCTTTTGGCTGGGCGCCGATGACGGCCAAGGATGTCGGCCTGATGGCGTTAAGCGGGTTGCTCGTCGGCACCGCGCATTTTCTGCTGATCGAAAGCTTCCGCCTGGCCGAAGCGGCTCTGGTGGCGCCGTTCAAGTATTTTAATATGGTCTGGGCGGTGTTGTTCGGCTTTGTCATCTGGGGCCATGTACCGGATACCTGGACGGTGACAGGTGCGGTGTTTGTGATCGCCAGCGTGCTCTACATCATGCGCCGCGAAGCGGTGCTTAAAAGAGGCCAAGGGGGGTAGAGGGGGGCTAATCGTTTGAGGCGACCCTGTCGGCAGTGGCGCTCGCAATCGTCCGTTCCGGCGGGAAGCGGACCATGACCACCGTTCCCTTGCCCGGCTGGCTATTGATTTCCAGGGTTCCGCCGTGAAGCTCGGTCAGGGATTTGGCCAGCGGCAGCCCGAGCCCGGTGCCTTCAAAACTGCGGGAATAAATGTCCCCCACCTGGCTGAACGGTTCCAAGACTTTGTCGATATTGGCCTCATCAATGCCGACGCCGGTATCGGTGACGGTGAGCAAGACGGCGTTGTTGTCGTCCAGGGTGATTTCCAGGCTCACCGCGCCGCCCCGCTCGGTGAATTTAACCGCATTGGAGACAAGGTTGATGATGATTTGTTTGATGTAGCGCGCATCGGCGCGCAACAGGGGGCAGTCATTGGGGAATATGCGCGAAAGCGTAATGCCGTCGTTTTCGGCCCGCTCTTGCAGCATCTTGATGCCCGATTCGACCAGGGAAATAAGCTCGACGTCTTCTTCTGTAATCTGGGTTTCGCCGGCCTCGATTTTCGAAATATCCAGAATATCGGTAATGACATCGAGAAGATGGGTGCCTGATGCATTGATGTCGCAGGCGTATTCCAGGTACTTGGGCGAACCCAGGGCACCGAATATCTGGGCCTTGATGGTATCGGAAAAGCCGATGATGGAATTCAGCGGTGTCCGCAACTCGTGGCTCATGGTGGCCAGGAACACGGACTTGGCATGGTTTGCCTCTTCCGCCCGGACAAGGGCATGGCGAAGATCTTCTTCCACCTGCTTGCGCTCGGTGATGTCCCTGCCGGTTCCCCGGTAGCCTTTGAAATTGCCGTCGGCATCAAATACAGGTTTGCCCATTGTCGACATGTAGACAATGTCGCCGTTGGCAAGGGTGCGGGCGTGTTCGAAATCTTTGAACGGGCGGTGGGCTTCCAAATCGGCAATGTTGCGGAGAATATTTTTGTCTTCCATATCGAGGCCGGATTTTTGCCTCGTTTTGCCGATCAGGTCTTCGTTGGCGATGCCGCTGATCTCCGTGAACCGGCCGGAGAAATAGGTGAGGCGCAGATTTTCATCCATTTCCCAGAACCAGTCCGATGCGGCTTCGGAAAAATCGCGGAAACGTTCCTCGCTTTCCCTGAGTGTCGCTTCGGCGCGATTGCGCTCGGTGATGTCCCGGATCACGGCGATATACCCAAGCGTATTTCCAGATCCGTCGCGGATGGCCGTGCCTACCGTTTCGCCTGGAAAGACCGTGCCGTCTTTGCGCCGGTAATTGACGACATAAGGTTCCAGTTTCTTTTCGGCGCTGAGATTAAAACGGGCTTGTCCCTGGCGTTCGTGTTCTTCTTTGCTCTCATATAACATGGCAGTGTTCTGCCCTTCGATGTCGTTTTGTTCGTACCTGAAGATGGTCAAAAAGGCCGTGTTGCACAGGATCATTTTACGATCCTCATCGGCGATGACCATGCAATCTGGAGTATCCCGGAACACCGCCTCGAACAGGGTCTTCTGGCGATCCAGGGCTACTTCCGCCTGCCGGCGCATGGTGATGTCCTGGAGGGTGCCGCTGATATGAACCGGATTGGCAAAGGCATCGACACGCCAGGTGCCGCGTTCGTAAATGATCCGTTGTTTGCCGTCGGAATCTGAAATTCTGTATTCGATGGAATAAGGTTCTTTACCCGCCTTGCAGCGGTCGACGGCCGATTGCACCCGGGGCAGGTCATCGGGATGGACCATGGCGAAGAATTCGCCCCAGGTCGGTGGCGGGGAATTCGGATCAAGATCGAAAATCCGGTAGGTTTCTTCCGACCACCAACCTTGGCCGGTTTTGATATCGCGTTCCCAGTTTCCCAGCCGGGCGATGCGCTGGGCCTCGGTCAGGCGGGCAACGGCTTTTTCCAGGTTTTCGACAAGGGGGGTGCTGATGCGGCTGAGCGCCAGGGTGCCAAGCAGGATAATAAAAACACCGCCGCCAAAACTGATCGTCGCGGCGCGGACGAAGGGTTGGCGGATTTCCGCCAGATTAATTTTGATGACAATTCCCAGATCAAGTTGCCTGATAGGAAGATAGGCCGCCAAAACCTGAACCCCGTCGTAATCCGGCCCGATAACAGTTCCTTCGTCCCCGTTCAGGGCCAGACGCATGGGTTGCGCCATGGAACTGGAGGCAAGGGAAACGGGCCTGGCGCGTTGATTGTGCTTAATCCCGGCATGAACGATGAAATCGATCATGCCGTCTGTGAGCCGGGCCATCATGACCTCGGCTGTTTCCCCAAAATGCGATGTGTCCTGGTAGCGGGACGCCAGGAGGGCGGTGATGGGGAAGATCACGTCGGGATCGCCTTTGAGCTTTTCCTTGATAAATTCGGCTTCCTTCTCGATGAAATGGGCTTCGGCCTGGGTCATGTTGAGCAGATGGGTGCGCCGTTCGTGGAAGGCGGCTTCATAGAGCGTCCATATGGACAGCCCGGCCACGGCCAGCGCGACGCAGGCCATGATCGCCATTAGCAGCAATAATCGTTTTCGATTGCTCAAATTCACTGCCCCGCCTAAACACGCAAAAAAACGCGGTCGCTTTGAAGTTAAAAAGAGTCCCGGACCCTGTTGATCAACTGAGGCTAGCAGCCTGTCGGACTGGCTTGTCGGCACCGAATTCAACCATTGCATGATGCGGTAAGTTTGTATTTTTCTCTCTGATTTTCTCTG
>LFEN01000081.1 GCA_001510075.1 Alphaproteobacteria bacterium casp-alpha2 | reverse complement strand
CAGGCGGTCTTGTTTGTAGTCGCTAAGTCGGCTCTTGCGCATAGGTCCCATAATAACCCCAAAACTCGGTTATCTGGGTCAGCCCCTAAAATTTTAAAGGAAAAAGGTATTGGTGCACTGGTCGTCTCCGACAACTATGTCCGGGGTATAGCTTCCGAACGCGAAATCATACTCGGACTTGCCGAACATGGCGATGATTTCCTGACCAAGACGGTTGGGGAGGTAATGCAAAAAAGCGCCGTCTGTTCCCCCGACGATGATCTGAAATTGGTGATGTCCCGGATGACAACCCGCCGCGTTCGGCATCTCGCCGTCTTCGAAGATGGCCTCCTTTGCGGCATCATCTCCATCGGCGATGTGGTCAAAAAACAACTCAGCGATTTGGAGATGGAAGCCAATGTTCTTCGCGACGCCTATCGGGCTTCCAGGGCCGCCGCCTAAACCGTCACCCCCCTCCCAGGGAGGTTCTTGTCGACCAGAAGGGCCTGCAATTTTCGCAGGCCCTTTATTTGGCCTGTCAGCGGATTAGAGCGCGTATGCGGGCAAGTAAAATTTCAATGCGAAAGGGCTTGGTGACGTAATCGTCGGCCCCTGCTTCCAACCCGAGGATCGTGTCTGCTTCGGTATCGGCCCCGGTCAACATGATGATAGGGGATTTTACCCCTTTCTGACGCATCAGCCGACATACCTCGCGCCCGTCCAAATCAGGCAAACCGACATCTATAACGATGACATCGAAGACGTTGTTCTTGACCTTTTCCAGTGCGTCGGCGGCAGTGGCCGCCTCGACCGGGCGGAACTCTTCAAAAAGTTTTACCTGATTGCATAAGGTTTGCCGAAATGGTTCGTCATCATCAATGATAAGGATTTTTTTTCAGTTGGCATAGTCGTCTTTGCCTCAAAGTAGTCACGCACAGGGGCAGAATATCGTTGGGCTTCTTTCCGGTTCCGTATTCTTGACCCGGGTCGGAGAGGGATGTGTTAGTGCACTTTCCTTGTGAGAAAAGGTCAACTGATTGCTATCCCTACGATGATGAGAACGCCAAATGCCCCACCGAGAACAACATAAGAGGGAATTTTCAAGAGTGCTTTCATGACTATCTCCTTTAGAAAATATTCTGATTTTCGCTATCTGCATACGCTTGAGCCATTTGGGCAAAGAGTGTCACCACAAAGAAATTTGTGCCAAACACGCTTGTGCAATTTCAAGTGAGTTAAAAGTGATTGACGGGTTTAATAGGCTGGTGAGGCTGACAAAGAGCAGGAAAAACTAAATATTAGCGTTTGCCTATACCTTTGAAGCATCTATTCCTTGCCGAATGTTCTCTAATTGCGGCCTCTCTCACAAGGACCAGTTTTATGTGTCTCACCGGGCTCATGGTTCTCTCCGGGGTCGGGCATCTATTCCCCCGGCGTCTCCGGCACCACTGTTTTGGCGATGCCTGCATCCAGCGCTTCGTAATCGTAATAATCGATGGTCTCGTACAATTCGGCGCGCGTCGTCATTTTGCCGAGCAACGCCTCGCAACCGCCGTTTTCGCGGATGTGGGCGTACAACTCGGTCATGGCGTGCGCTGCGACGCGCATCGAGGTCGCCGGCCAGATGACGATGTCGTAGCCGAAGTCTTCGAATTGCTTGGCGGTGAAATAGGGCGTGCGACCGAATTCCGTCATATTGGCCATCTTCGGGCCGGGAACGGAGGCCGCAAATTTGCGGAAATCCTCTTCCGACAGCAAGGCGTCCGGGAAGACGATATCGGCCCCGGCTTCGTGGTAGAGATTGGCGCGGGAAATCGCGCCGTCCAGCCCTTCGACGGCGGCGGCGTCGGTGCGGGCGATGATCCGCAGGTGGGATCGCGCCTTGACTGCGGCGCTGATCTTGGCGGCGGCGTCCTCGGGCGTGTTCAGCCGCTTGTCGTTCAGATGGCCGCATTTCTTGGGTAAAATCTGATCCTCGATATGCACCGCCCCGGCGCCGGCGCGTTCCAGTTCGCGGACCGTGCGCATGGCGTTGAGGACCTCGCCGTAGCCCGTGTCAGCATCGACAATCAGCGGCAGATCGGTCGAGCGCGACACCATGCGGGTGACAAAGCAAAGCTCTTCCAGGGTCATGATGCCGATGTCCGGCAGGCCCATGCTCGCCGTCACCGCGCCGCCCGAGATATACAGCGCCTCAAACCCGGCGTCCTTGGCCAGCATCCCGGCGAGCCCGTTGTGGGTTCCCGGCACGCCCAAAATCTCTGGCCGGTCGATCAGTTCCTGCAAACGCTCGCCGGCAGACCTCGTATCGCGTGTGTTGCCTTCCAACCAAGTCATCGCCTACTCCCGTTTGTCTAATGGATGCTGAATTGTATACAATGTAGCCATGAAGCGCCTTATAATCGAGGCACAAAAAATAATACCAAGTAATAATAACAGGGAGTCCCCACCATGTCCGATAGCCTTCCGGCGCCCATAACCGGCCCGTCGGCCTGGACCCGCGCCGAGCTGGCCGCCGATGACGGCTGGATATACCCGTTGGCTGCTGCCGACATTGCCGAGCTGGAAGCCGCCGTCGATGCTGTCCGGGCCGCCGGCAAGGCGCTCTACGCCTTCGGCCGTGACGATTTCCCTCTGCCCACCCTTGGCCCGACGATGGTTGCTATATCCGATCAGCTGGAAAACGGTCGCGGCTGCGCCCTGATCCGGGGCCTGGATGCGACGCGCTACGACGAAGAAACCCTGAAGACGATCTATTGGGGGCTGGGTGTGCATCTGGGCGCGCCGATCTCGCAAAATGCCCGTGGCCAGTTGATTGCCCACGTGCGCAATACCGGCAACGATTACAATTCCAACAACGTCCGCGGCTACACCACCAACCACCGCATCAGCCCGCATTGCGACCCCGCCGACATTGTCGGGCTGTTGTGCGCGCATCCGGCGAAGCGTGGCGGTGAAAGTGAAATCACCAGCGCCATGACCGTCTATAACGAGATTCTGGCGCGTCATCCAGAATATCTGGCCCCCTTGTTCGCGGGCTTTCATTTTGATCTGCGCGGCGAAGGGGCTACCGATGATCCAAACGAGGTGACGAACAATAGAGTCCCGGTGTTCAGTTTCTGCGATGGCCGGCTGAGCGCCCGCTTCAACGCCAAAACCATTATCGACGGCCAGACCAAGGCGGGCCAACCGCTGGGCGGTATTGCGCTCGATGCGGTCAACAAGGTCAAGGAACTTGCCATGCATGCCGATTTTCGTTTTGATCTGGCGTTCCAACAGGGTGATATTCAGATACTGAATAACTATATGATCCTACATGCCCGGGGCGGCTTTGAAGACCACCCGGAACCGGAACGACAGCGTAACCTGCTTCGCTTGTGGGTTAACTTACATAATGGTCGCAAGCTGGACCCGAGATTTGCCGACAGACTGAACACCGGCCCCCGTGGCGGGGTGATGGTTAAGAAAAGATTGCAAGCATGACGACGCGTATCGCCATCCTCGATGATTACCAGAACGCGGCGCTCGCCGCCGCCGATTGGGACGCGCTCGGCCCGCAAGCCGAGACCCAAGTGTTCAACAGCTATATCGACGGCGAGGCCGCCGTCGCCGAGGCCTTGCAGGGCTTCGACGTCATCGTCGGCATGCGCGAACGAACACCGTTCCCGAAATCGCTGATCGAAAAATTGCCCGACCTGAAGCTGCTCATCACCACCGGCATGCGGAATTTGTCTTTCGACATGGAGGCGGCGCGGGAACAAGGCATCGTCGTTTGCGGCACCAACATGCTCGGCTATCCGGCGTCGGAACACGCCTTGGCGCTGATCTTCGCGCTTTTTAAAAAGATCCCCGCCGAACACCGCGCCATGCAGGACGGTGGCTGGCAGGGCATTGTTTCCGAAGGCATGAAGGGCAAAACGCTGGGCATTCTGGGCCTCGGCAAGCTCGGCAGCAGCGTTGCCAGGGTCGCGCTGGCGCTCGATATGGACGTTATTGCCTGGAGCGAGAATTTGACCCCCGAGCGATGCGCCGAGGCCAGCGTGACTTATGTTCACAAGGACGCCTTGTTCGCCGAGTCAGATGTTATTTCCATCCATCTGGTACTCAGCGACCGCACCCGGGGCCTGATCGGCAGGCCGGAATTCACGAGCATGAAATCCAGCGCCTATCTGGTTAATACGTCGCGCGGGCCGATCGTCGATGAAGCTGCTTTGGTCGAGGCACTGGCCAACAATACCATCGCCGGCGCCGGCATTGACGTCTACGACACCGAACCTTTGCCCAAAGACCATCCTTTGCGCAGCCTGGAAAATACGGTTCTCACCGGGCATACGGGATACGTGGTCAAGGAATTGTACGCGTTGGCGTACGGCGAGGCGGTAGAAAATATTAATGCCTGGATGAAGGGCGAGCCCATCCGGGTTCTGAACGCGGAATAATGCTGATGACATCTCCCGTATTGCTAACCATCAATGGCGGTATCGCCACTGTCGTTTTGAACAATCCCTCGAAGCTGAACGCCATCAGCCTGCAAGCGTGGGGCGAGCTGGGCCGTGTCATGACGCAATTGTCGGAAAACACCGATTTGCGCTGCGTGATTTTGCGCGGCGCCGGTGACAGGGCGTTTTCCGCCGGCGCCGATATCAGCGAATTTCCCGATATCCGCGCCAATGGCAAACAGGCCCGTGTTTATGGGGCCGTCGTCGCCGACACCCTGGCGGCGCTCACTGGCTGCATCCACCCGACGGTGGCGGCGATCCAGGGGGCGTGTACCGGCGGCGGGCTGGAAATCGCCTGCGGTTGCGATATGCGGATTGCCAATGCGTCTTCCCGGTTCGGCGTGCCGATCAACAAGCTCGGCCATGCCTTTGCCTATGCGGAAATGGAAACAGCCCTTTCGGCGCTCAACCGCAACCTGATCCTGGAAATCATCCTCGAGGGCCGTATTATGGATTCCGACGAAGCCCTGCGCCGTGGCCTGCTCAACCGGGTTGTCGCTGATGATGCCTTTGAAGACGAAATTAGCGCCACGGCGGACCGCATCGCCCAGGGCGCGCCGTTGACGGTGCGGGCAACGAAGAAGTTTCTGGGTCGCCTGGAAGATCCCACGCCCTTGAGTGAAACGGAAATCAACGAAGGCTATGATATTTGCGATTCAAAAGACTACGCCGAAGGCATGCGCGCCTTCCTGGCCAAAGAAAAACCGACCTTTGAAGGGAAATGAAAATGAACAAGGTGCAAAAACTGCGCCAGCTGCTGAGCGAGCCGGAAGCATTGGTGCTGCCGGGGTGTTATGACGCCATGTCGGCGCGGCTGATCGAACGGGCCGGGTACAAGGGCACCTTTATGGGCGGTTTTGCCGTGTCGGCGGCACGCATCGGCGCGCCGGATACAGGCCTGATTTCCTACGGCGAAATGGTCGACCAGGGCCGCAACATTTGCGCCGCCGTCGATTTCCCGGTCATCGGCGACGGCGATACGGGCTATGGCAACGCCGTCAACGTGCAGCGTACGGTGCAGGGCTACGCCCAGGCCGGTTTCGCCTGTGTCATGATCGAGGATCAGGTGGCGCCGAAAAAATGCGGCCACACGAAAGGAAAGCTGGTTGTCGACCGGGAAGAAGCTTTTGCCCGTATCCAAGCCGCTGTCGATGCCCGAAACGCCTTGCAAGATGCCGGCGGTGATATCCTGATCATGGCCCGCACCGACGCCAACGCCACCGACGGCATGGACGAGGCGCTGTTCAGGGCCAACACATTCGCCGAGATCGGCGCCGATATCACGTTTCTGGAAGCGCCAAAAACCAAAGAGGAAATGCGCAGGTATTGCGACGAAGTGCCGGGTCCAAAAATGGCCAACATGGTCGAGCAGGGGGAAACACCATTTCTGTCCCCGCAAGAACTGCAAGACATCGGCTACAAGGTCATCATCTTTCCCGTCTCGTTGATGTTGGCGGGAATAAAAGCCATGGAGGACGCGCTGTCTTCCATGCAGGGCGGCAAGCACCCTGACGCGATAGCGACGTTCGCTCATTTACAAGACATCGTCGGCTTCCCCGATTATTACGATGCGGAAAAGAAATACGCTGATAAGGGAAGCTAGCGGGTAAATTTTATGTGTTATTCAAGTATGTTAGAGGACGGGCGCGTACCCGGGGGCTTGATTTTAAAGGGCTTTGGCGGTATCGAATAAAGGACGCCGCTTATTTGAGAGCGCAGGGTTGATTACATGAGATTGAGCCGCCTTTCTTTAGTGTTACGCCTGCCGCTGGCCGCGCTCCTCTGCAGCCAGCTTGTGTTCTTCAGTGGCGACGTTCCACGGGGCGACTATTATGCCTCGTCTGCTGAGGAAGTGGTCGCCTTTGATGAACGCGACGATGGCAAGTCCTCCAATGCCGGATTGCCCGCTGCCACCTTCGAACAGGCCTTAATCCAAGCATCCGATCTGGTTTTATCGGGCTTCGGCTATGTGCCGCAGGGCATTGCGCCCGACCTTCGCGCAACAGGACCGCCCACCGTCTGAGACGGTTGCAGCAGACGCCCGCTTCCGGGTGCCGCCCTCAATTTTATTTGCGGGCCTCGCGCCCAAACGCTTCAACTGAAATTTAGTCGCCGTGCGGTTGATTGGCTTGCCATATACCGCCGGTAAAATTCGAATACTCAAAAAAAGGAAAAACCGATGAATGCACTTAAAAAATTACCTCCCGTCGTGTGGGTTGTTACGGCTTTTGGGATTCTGATCGTTATCGGGATTGTGACGAGCTGAGCCCCGTTAAGTTTACCCGATCGTTATCAAGGGCTAGGGGGCGCTTCCCCTAGCCCTTATTTTTTGGGCGGGGCGATTGAAGCAAGGCTTTCCGGCTTCTATGATATTGGGCAACAGGGCTCGATACGGGAGGATAAGGCCATGACCCAGATCACGCGACAAATATCCGAATTCGCCAGCGACTTGCGCTTCGATGCGCTGCCGCGTGACGTCATCGAGCGCACCGGCATGCTGCTCATGGATTGCGTCGGCGTTGCGCTGCGCGCCCGCAACGATGCGGAATCGACGCCCAGTATTATCAAGGCGGCTTCCAAGCTGGCCCTTGATAACGGGTCCAGCGTTGTCATCGGCGACCGCCGGGGTTTTTCCCCGCTGGGTGCTGCGCTGGTCAACGGCACGCTCATCCATTCGCTTGATTTCGATGACACCCATGCTGCCGGTTCGCTGCATTCCAGCGCCCCGATCGTTCCGGCGGCGCTGGCGGCGGCGGAAATGGCCGGCGTCGACGGGGAAGAACTGATCCCTGCCATTATCGCCGGGTATGAAGTTCAAATCCGCCTTTCCTTGGCCTTGGGGCCATCCGATCATTACGACCGCGGGTTTCACCCGACGGCGACGTGCGGCGTCTTTGGCGCGGTTGCGGCAGCGGCGAAAATATTCTGCCTTGATGCCGATCAAATTGAATCCGCTTTCGGTGTCGCTCTTAGCCAAAGCGCCGGCTCGATGCAGTTCCTGAACGACGGGGCCTGGACCAAGCGATCGCACGTCGGGCACGCGGCCATGTGTGGCCTGATGGCAGCGGTATACGGGCAACAGGGCTTCAAAGGCCCGAAGCACGCCTTCGAAGGACAGGCCGGTTTTTTCCATGCCTACGCGCCGAACCCGGATCCGGCGAAAGCCGTCGACGGGCTTGGCGAAGAATGGGAAACCATGAATATCGCCGTCAAGCCGTACCCAAGTTGCCGCTACAGCCATGCGGCGCTGGATGCGTTAATCGATCTTCGCGCCGCCAACGATATCCAGCCCGACGACATCGAGAGCATCGAAGTCGGTCTGCCGGAAACCGGCTGGAAAATCATCGGTGATCCCATTGATTCCAAGCAAAACCCCAAGAGCGTCGTCGACGGGCAGTTTTCCATGCCGTTCTGCGCCGCCGTCGCCATGCGCCAGGGCGGTCTCGCCTGGGACGATTACGCGACCCACATCAATGACCAAAAAACGCTGGACCTGTGCCACAAGGTCACGGTGGTCAAAGACCCGAAACCTGAAGCCACCTTCCCCGATAAAATGAGCGGCATTGCGCGCATCCGCACCAACAAGGGCGAATACGAAGCCTTTGTCGGCAGCGCCAAGGGCGAGCCGGATAATTTCCTGAACCCGGCAGAGTTGCGCGGCAAGTTCGATAGCCTGGTCGGGCCATATTTGACGCCGGCCCGGATCGACGAGCTGGCCAACCGTCTGCTCGCCATCGACAAGGAAGACGACATCAACGAAGTCCTGCGCCTGACCCGGCCCCTTCCGGCCGAACTTCAGGCGGCGGGCGAATAAAAAGGAAAATAATAACAATGGTCGCAGAAGCAAAAGAAGTCGGGCCCAACCGCTACCGCGAGTCCTACGGGCGCTATCTGGAGGATTTCAAGGTTGGTGATGTTTATGAGCACCGCCCCGGGCGGACGATTTCGGAGTCCGATAATACGTGGTTCACATTACTCACCATGAACCAGCACCCGGTGCATTTCGATGCTGCCTTTGCCGCCAAAAGCGAATGGAAAAAGCCGCTGGTCAATTCGGCCTTCACGCTTTCCGTCGTCGCCGGAATGAGCGTCTCGGACGTCAGCCAGAAAGCCATCGCCAACCTCGGTTGGGACAAGATCAGGCTGACGGCGCCGGTGTTTGTCGGCGACACCATTTATGCGGAATCCGAAGTGCTGGAAATTCGTGAAAGCAAGTCGCGCCCGACGCAAGGCATCGTCACGGTCAAGACCACCGGCAAAAATTCCGACGGCGTCGTCTTCATGACCTACGAGCGCACGGTGCTGATCCCGAAACGCGGTCACGCCGTCGACGACAAGGCGGATTACTAAAAACCATGCCGCATCCCCAAAACATCACGTCTGAGGAAGACGAGGCGCTGATCCTCGCCTCCATCGACCAGTTCCTGGAGCGTGACGTAATACCGTTCGTCCATGATTTAGAGGCCGCCGACGAATACCCCCAGGCCATCGCCGACAAAATGGCCGAGTTGGGCCTCTACGGCGCCACCATCTCGCCCGAATACGGCGGGCTGGGGTTGAGTGCTGAGACCTATACCAAAATTGTCGAACGGATATCGGCCGTATGGATATCGGTGTCCGGCATTTTTAACGCGCATCTGATCATGGCCGCCGCCGTCGAGCGCGCCGGCACCGAAGAACAAAAGAAAAAGTGGCTGCCCCGGTTCGCCAGCGGTGAATTGCGCGGCGGCGTTGCATTGACGGAACCGGACTGCGGCACCGACCTGCAAGGCGTGCGCACCAAGGCCGTGCTGGACGGTGATGAATACGTTATCGACGGGGCAAAGATGTGGATCACCAATTCCATCAAAGGCAACGTGCTGGCGGTTCTGGTCAAGACCGACCCCAAGGCCGAGCCCGCGCACAAGGGCATGAGCCTGATCCTGACCGAAAGCAGCGCCGGGTATGAGGCCAGCAAACTGCATAAGCTTGGCTACAAGGGCATCGACACCGGCGCCTTGCAATTCGACGGTGTGCGCGTGCCGGCGGAAAACCTCATCGGCGGCAAAGAAGGCCGGGGGTTGCAACAGATTTTGGGTGGGCTGGAACTGGGCCGCATCAATGTCGCCGCCCGCGGCGTCGGGCTGGCCCGGGCGTGCCTGGAAGAAAGCCTGGCCTACGCGCAAGCCCGCAAGACCTTCGGCAAGCCTATCGCCCAGCATCAGGCGATCCAGATCAAGCTCGCCGACATGGCGACCAGGGTCGAGGCAGCCCGGCTGTTGGTCGAGCAGGCGGCCAGGGCTTATGACACCGGGGAGCGGTGCGATATGGAGGCCGGCATGGCGAAATTGTTCGCCACCGAGGCGGCTTTGGAAAACGCGCTCGAAGCCATGCGTATCCACGGGGCGTACGGCTATTCCAAGGAATTCAATATTGAGCGCTATTACCGGGATGCGCCCTTGCTGGCCATCGGTGAAGGCACCAACGAGTTACAGCGCATCATCATCGCCCGCCAACTGGTCGAGCGGCACCCGATTTAGGGCCCAAACGACAACCGCCCCCAACTGACGTTGGAGGCGGTCACCTAGAATAGCTTTTCGTCTTGGGCGCTATTCGACGACGGACAGGTTCTCGGCGGAAGATTTACCGTTTTGTCCGGGGACGAGTTCGTACTCGACCTTTTGTCCTTCGTTGAGCGTACCCAGTCCGGCGCGTTCGACGGCCGAAATGTGGACGAATGCATCATTGGAGCCGTCTTCGGGCTCGATGAAGCCAAAACCCTTGGTCGGGTTAAACCATTTTACTGTACCAGTAGGCATTAGTTAAGTTCCTCTAACAGATATCATGTTTCCGTGCCCCACACTATGTGACGGCACGGTAGTTTAAACGCTTACATTGTCAGGGGATAACTAATTTAATCGGTGTACCGGTTATTTAGAAAACACTTAACAAATGCAACACGTATGAGGGGGTATGTAGTGAATATCCCAGAAAAGTCAATGGTATTCGGCGTCTTTATGTGTATTCAGGTTCCCGGGCACTCTCCCTTGTGGTTGGTCTCGATCAATACCTAGCAGCCTGTCGGACTGGCTTGTCGGCACCGAATTCAACCATTGCATGATGCGGTAAGTTTGTATTTTTCTCTCTGATTTTCTCTG
>LFEN01000080.1 GCA_001510075.1 Alphaproteobacteria bacterium casp-alpha2 | reverse complement strand
GAGCGTATCGAACTGGAAGGCGTTCTCACCCACGCCGGCCATTCCTATTCCTGCCGAACGCGCCCGGAAATCGAGGCCGTCGCCGAGGAAGAACGCCTGGCCGTCGTTCAGGCGGCGGAACGGCTCAGGGAAGCCGGACTTTCTTGCGCTACTGTCAGCACCGGGTCGACACCGTGCGTCATGTTCGCCACCGACATGACCGGCGTCACCGAGGTCCGCCCCGGTGTTTATATGCTGGGCGACATGTTCCACGTCGGTCTCGGAACGCGGGCCGTCGACGAGGTGGCGTTGAGCGTACTGGCGTCTGTTATCGCGCACCGGCCGCATGAGAACGAGCTTTATATCGATGCCGGCGGCCTGGCGCTGTCAAAAGACCGCGCTACCCAGGCCTTCGACGACGAACGCGATATCGGTTACGGGCTGGTTTGCGATGCCGAAACGGGGGTGCCTATTCCTGGGCTGCATGTCGCCTCCGTGCATCAGGAACACGGGCAAGTGCTGTGCGACGGGCCGATGCCGTTCGACGCCTTGCCCGTCGGCGCCAAGGTCCGGATCATTCCCAACCATGTCTGTATGACGGTTGCGGCTTACGGGGAATACAACGTCATCAAAGGAGACGGCGAATTCACCGAGATCATCGCCACCTGGGGCCGTTGTAACGGCTGGTAGAAATCAGGTTTCTGCCGGGGCGTCTTCAGTGGCTCGTTCCAGCCACTGATCGATGGCCGGCTGCAACTGATCGAAGGGGCGAAAGCCCGCGCACAACAATTCCAGCTTTTCACCGGTTCTCAGCACCACCGTCGGAAACCCGCGCACGCCCATGGAATGGGCGCGGTGAAAATCCCCGGCTGTCCGGTAAATGGTTTGTTTGGATGAAAATACGCGAATGAAGTCGCTTTCATCGACGCCTTCGTCGGCGGCAAGTTCAGCCAGGATGGCCTCGTTGGTGATGTCGCGGTTCTGGGCATAAAAGGCCTGGTGCATGGCGGCGAGGTAATGGGGTGCCGCTTCGGGTTTGATCATTCGCATCGCCACCAGCGCCCGGCACGCCGGTTCGGTGTCGTAGATAAATCCGTTGCGCTCGAAAAAGGAAAAGTCGAACGGCTGGCCGCTGGCGTTATGGACGTCTTGCCAGTGATGGCGAATGTCGGCCTTGGCGTCGTCGTTCATGGGTTTTTCGGTCAACGGCCGAAGCCCGCCGGCCATCAGCCACACCGGGGCTTGGTCCTGGTAGGTTTCGGCCATTTCCGTCAGCGCCGGGGAAAACCCCCAGCACCACGAACACATGGGATCGACAACGACGATGATCTCGTGGTCTGGTTCTTCGCCGGCATCATTGTTCATGCGCTGAGCCCCGTCTTTTGCCGCCGCTGGCGTTCGCTGTCTGATTTAAGCTGCCCGCAGGCGGCCATAATGTCGCGCCCGCGCGGCACCCGGATCGGCGCCGACAGCCCGCCGTTATTAAGGATTTCCGAAAACCGTTTGGCTTGCTTAGGCGTGGAATTCTCAAAGCGCGTACCCGGCCACGGGTTGAACGGGATCAAATTGAACTTTACCGGCAGACCCCGGACAAGACGGATCAGCTCTTTTGCATCGGCGTCGGAATCGTTGATGCCTTTCAGCATGGCGTACTCGAACGTAATGCGGTTGGCGTTGTTGGCGCCGGGATACTGGCGGCAGGCTTTGATTAATTCCTTTAGCGGATATTTGCGGTTGATGGGCACCAGCGTGTCGCGCAGTTCGTCGTTGCAGGCATGCAGGCTGACCGCCAGATTAACGCCGATTTCCGCACCGCAACGCTGCATCATCGGCACCACGCCGGCGGTCGATAGCGTAATGCGGCGCTTGGAAAGCGAGATGCCTTCCGGGTCCATGATGATTTTCAGCGCCTTTTTGACGTTGTCGAAATTATACAACGGCTCGCCCATGCCCATCATGACGATGTTGGAAATCATGCGCGCCCCCTTGGGCACGGGCCATTCGTTATACGAATCTCTGGCCACCATCATCTGGCCGACGATTTCACCGGCGGTCAAATTGCGCACCAGTTTCTGCGTGCCGGTGTGGCAGAAGCTGCAATTTAACGTGCAGCCCACCTGCGACGAGATGCACAGCGCGCCGCGATCGGTTTCCGGGATATAGACGGTTTCGGCTTCGTTGCCGTCGCCGAACGTCAACAGCCATTTCCGCGTCCCGTCTTCAGACGTTTCCAGCCGGGAAATATCGGGGCGCTCGGTGCAAAACAGCTCTTTCAACAATGGCCGCGCCGCCTTGGCGATGGTGGTCATGGCGTCAAAATCGGTGGCGCCGTGATAATACATCCAGTGCCAAAGCTGCTTGGCCCGAAACGGCTTCTCGCCGATGGCGGTCAACTGGGCCGCCAGTTCGTCGCGGTCCAGCCCGATGAGGTTTTTGCGTGGGTTAATCTCGGTATCCATGGCCGCACCAATAGCACGTAATTGGCAAAGGCACAGGCAAAAAGGCCTTGCAACGCGGGAGCCATCCACACAAGACATTTTGAAGGCAGTTGCTAAACGTCTGTTTGTGACGGCGACCTCAACCGGTCAACGCAACACTTTAATCTTAGACGTAAAGATATGGAGTGTTGTCATGAGTTACAGACGTCGGATTTATTTTACGAGTGAGCAGAAGTCGGAGATATGGGATCGCTGGAAACGTGGTGAGTCGATGAGTTCCATCGGTCGTTTATTTGATCGTGATTCATCATCGATTTACCCCTTATTGTCGCGCACGAGCCGGAAGCGCCTCGACAAAACGAACCAGATAAGGGGCAATGCGCCGCCGATTACGAACACCCCTGCTCGGCGTAGTATTCCGCCAGTTCGGTGAGATCGGTCTTTTTCAGGCTCTTGGCTATTCCCGTGGCTATTCCCGACATCAGGAAGGGATAGCGCGTTTCTTTGGCCTGGCTGGTATCGTCAGCATCCGCGACATCATCCAGCTCCGCCTCAACGAAGTGCAGGCCGACGCCGACGCCATGCGCGATTACATCGCCCACGCCTGAAAGCCCCGAAGCCACCCTCACTCCTCGCGAAACAGGGGCGCCGATCGGACAATTGATCCGGAAAACCGAGAGGCCGTCAGACCCTAGGTCCGAAGCGCCGGGCCGGCGTCCCGCCGGGTGGCAAGTCCCGCCGGGTGGCAAGTCCCGGCGATGATTTTTTATTGACGAAATTAAAATTACAGCGCTAAATCGATCATTGGCGGCGCCGTTTTCGTCGAACTAATAGAGAAGGCCTGGTACGGGCCTTCTCAGGAGAAACAAAATGAACCGTTCCTTCTGGCCAAGGTGTTCGACGTAATGGCGGTGTCCACCGACACTCCCAAGACTTCCATCAAGTTTCGCAACGGAGCCGACTCCCGCATGAGTCTGGACGCGGCGCGCGCCGTTTCCTACGCGAAGGGCTGGGCCGCGTAGGTCCTGAAACAATAGGAATCGATACATGAAATCCAAAGCGCCCACCCGCCGGACCCTAGGTCCCGTATCCGATCTCGAGCATCATCTGCCGACGGACTGGTGGCGAACGCTGTTCAACGCCATGTACCTGCAGACCGACGGCGACGTGGTTGAAAACGATGTCAACACCAGCGCCGAGATCGACATGGTCGTGGACGCCGTCGGGCTCGAACCGAACGACCGCATCCTCGACCTTTGTTGCGGGCAGGGCCGCCACAGCATGGAACTTGCGCGGCGCGGGTTCCGTCAGGTTACCGGGCTCGACCGGTCGCGTTATCTGGTCCGCCTGGCGCGCAGCCGTGCGAAGAAAACCGGGCTGGAGGTAAAGTTTCGTGAAGGCGACGCGCGAAAATTTGCGTTCCGTGATTCCAGCTTTGATTGCGTACTCGTCATGGGCAATTCGTTCGGTTATTTCGACCAGGAAGAGGACGACCTTGCCGTTCTCACCTCGATCAAGCGGTCGCTTCGCCCATCGGGAACGTTGGCGATCGATATCACCAACGGCGAATGGATGCGCGATCACTTTGAGCCACGTTCATGGGAGTGGATCGACGCCAACCAATTTGTATGCCGCGAACGCTCGCTTTCCGGCAACCGTGACCGCCTGATTTCCCGCGAAGTGGTGGTCCACGCCGAAAAGGGCGTGATTGCCGACCAGTTCTACGCCGAACGGCTTTATGGCCGTGAACCGCTTCGCAAACTTCTCGAAAAAGCGGGCTTCAAGGACATCCGGGTTCACGACGAGGTCAAGGGGCAATCGACCCGCGGCACGGACCTCGGCATGATGGCGCAACGCTATATCGTCAGCGCCTGCGCCCCCGCCGAAAAATCGCCGAAGCGCAGGGCCGGGGGTATGGCGTTCCCGAATATCACTGTCCTGTTCGGCGATCCGCGGTTGCCCGACTCGGTCAAACGGGACGGCGCGTTCAATGCCGAGGATTACGACACCATCGAACGCTTCAAGAAGGCCGCCTCGGAACTCAGCGAATACTCCTTCACCTATGTGGACAACCATTCGGCTCTGATAAAGACGCTCCGCGAGGAGCGGCCGACATTTGTCCTTAACCTGTGTGACGAAGGCTATAATAACGAAGCGACGATGGAACTGCATGTGCCGGCGGTGCTGGAAATGCTGGACATCCCCTATAGCGGCGCCGGGCCTTCGGCGCTCGGGCTTTGCTACAACAAGGCCCAGGTTCGAGCCATCGCCGCGGCCTACGAAGTGGCGGTGCCGCTGGAAACCTACTTCGATGCCGACGACCAGTCGGCCACCATCCCGTCGATCTTCCCGGCGCTGATTAAGCCCTGCAATGGCGACAGTTCCATCGGCATCACCAAGGACGCTGTGGTGCACGACCCGACCGAAGCGGTCGCGTATCTTAGCGAACTCCGACAGACGCTTCCCGACCGGGCGGTGCTGGTGCAGGAATTTCTGTCCGGCGCGGAATACAGCGTCGGCCTGATCGGCAACCCCGGCTTCGGCATGACTGCGCTGCCGGTTCTGGAGGTTGATTATAGCCTCCTCGATCCTAATCTCCCCCAAATTCTTGGATACGAATCCAAGTGGCTGCCCGACTCGCCCTATTGGAGCGACATCCGCTATCACGAGGCCCGTATCCCCGAGGACCAACAGCGCAGGATGATCGATTGGTCGATGACGTTATTCCAGCGGCTCGGATGCCGCGATTACGCCCGGTTCGACTACCGAGCCGACGCGTCCGGCAAAGTGAAGTTGTTGGAGGTTAACCCCAATCCAGGCTGGTGCTGGGACGGCAAGCTTAACTTGATGGCGGGGTTTGCCGGATATCGGTACGCCGAACTGTTACGCATGATCGTCGAGGCGGCGCAGGGCCGGGTCATCGCCGAGGGGGCCGTAGCCGCCCCTGTTTTGCTCGCTTCTGCCAGAGCGACTGTTTGACGCAGAGCATTGTCGACACGGGGTGTCTGGATGGGTATTCCCGCAATGACAATTTTCAACACCGTCATCACAATGAATGATCCATCAAAATATACACCTTAACTTCACTGCCAAACTGTCCAATAACGTAGGACCATGTGTGGACGGCCCCTTTGTTGCAAGGATAATTTGTCTCGATATCCACCCCGGTCGGGTGCAGTCATGTGTCCGGCTATGGCGTTCCGCCGGGCCGGAGGGGCGGCCTTGCGATAGCGGCCCGGCTTGAAATTCCTTCAGTTGCTTGACCAGGTAGAGTTTGTTCTGCCCGGCCAGATTGGGGATCATCGGGTTGACGGAAATCCCCTGCTCGCCGTGGCACTGCATACAGACGCGCGCCTTCGCCGGTCCGGCGCTTACCTCTTTCACCAGCGGCGCGGGATTGCCCGCCTGTTTTGCCAGGCACCGGGTCACGGCCAGGCGTTGGCGCACGTTGGCGATATAGGAAACAAGCTTGGCCCCGCGAAGGGTGACTTTCTTGCCTTGTTGGGCCTTGTTTCTGACCACCGCCGCGCTGCCGTTGGCGCGAATCCGGCGAAGTTTTTTTAACTGCCCCTCCCAGGCCCGGGCATACAAATCCCAGTCACCGCCGAATCTATCCTCGACGAGGGCGGCGACGGACTCGTGCGACAATCCCGTCCACCAAGGAACCTGGGGGAAAGAGGGACAAGCGGTTTGGGCGTAGCTGTTGCCCTTGTTGTTGCCCTGGGCGAACGTGCCGATGATAATAACCGCAATGAATAGAACGGACCGGACCGTGACCATTACTCATGATTCTTTATTCTTATAATGCTGCGACGTTGTTATTGTTCTTTTTGCGCAGGGTCGTGAACAGGATTTTACGGTATTGGGCGCGCCGTGACTGTGGCGGCCATCACGCACCGGGCCAATTACATAGAAAAACACAGCGCCCGGCAGTTGCGTTGCTGAGTTTACTGTTAATTATTGCTTTTGCGACGCCCGCCTTGGTGACGCCCGCCTGGGCGGACTACAAAAAAGGCTTAGCCGCCTATCAGCTGGGTGATTACGCCGCCGCCGCCAAGCAATGGCAGCCGCTGGCCGACAGCGGCGACAAAAACGCCCAGTTTCAATTAGGCCAGATGCATGAAATGGGGTTCGGCATGCCCCGCAACCTGGCCGAAGCCTACGCCTGGTACGCCGAGGCTGCAGATAAAAAACATCCCGGCGCTGTCGGCGCCATTGTCCGGTTTAAGCGCGCCCATCCGGATGCTGTCCGGGCGGCAAAAACGATCCGGGCGCAACGCCGCGTGAAAGCCCGCCAGGAGGCGGAGTTGAAGCGGCTCCGGGAAGAGCGGCTGCGCACAGAGGCGCGCACGAGAAACCACCAGGACCGGCGAAACAGCTCTGGTGCATCGCGGCAACGAAAAACGAAAACGCAAGATAATTTTGTCTTTTCCCTGCCGCCGGGTTGGGACGAAGGAGACGCCGGGGCTTTTTCCAATGCCGCCACGGGGGCGCGCATCGACGTCTTGGATATTGGCCCCAAAACCCGGCTGTATCAGGAAGAGGGGCAAACACCGGAGACCTGGTCGGAACTGATCCTTATCGACAGATTTGCCAACAATGCGGCGCATTCGCCGGAAACGCTCTATCGGCAGTGGCGCGGGCGGGTGATGGCCGGGTGCCATCCGGGCCAGGGCGAGGACCCTAATACAAACCGAAAAAAAAGCGCCTTCGTTACGACAAGTTTTTACACCTGCGCCAAATTGCAAACCGGCCCCCAGGCCCTGCATGCCATGATGAAGGCCGTGCGGGGCAAGAAAAGCGTCTATTTTATCCGCCGCTTCTGGCGCGGCGAGACTATTGCGGTATCGGAAAGGGCAGCGCTAAGGCAACGCTTCGCCGGCTGGGGGGGCTGGTTTGACAGCGTCGCCATGGCAAAAAAGAAGAAATCGGGAATTGCCCGGAAAAACTATATCAGCGGCTACGGCATCATCGTCAGTCATTTGGGTCATATCCTGACCAACGCGCACCTTGTCCGCGGGTGCCGCAAACTGCGGTTTTCATCGAGGAAGGCCGAGTGGCTGGCTTTCGATTCGGCCAGCGGGCTGGCCTTGTTCAAGCAGCGCCCGGGAACCGGCGGGGTCGCGTCCTTCCGCGAAGTCGGGGAAGTCGAAAAAGGCGCCCCGGTGGTGCTGTCGAGCAACCCGCATCCCGGAGATTTTAAAAAATCCAAACCAAAAACCGAACTCAGCGTATCGGCGGGGGTGGTCGACGCCCTGGCCGCGCCCGACGGCGACGGGCGCTATCTGAGCGTGAGCTTGCCGTTGGTTGATGACTTAAGCGGCAGCCCGCTCTTGGACATGGCCGGGCGAATCGCCGGGATGGCCCTGGCGCGCGCCGCCGTCGCCGGTATTACCGGAATCGAGAAGTCAGCGCTGGAAAGCGGAAATTTTGTTATTCCCGCGGCTTCCATTAAACGCTTCATGGCGTCCCAGGGGCTGCGCTTTCGGACCTCGCCGTCGCCGGAGAACCTGAGCGCGGGCGAAGCCGGTGACACGGCCCGGGCCTTTACGGTGCTGGTGGAGTGCTGGAAATAGGGGGGCGGCAAAAGATTCCCGGTATCCAGGGAGGACGCCTTTGTAAAAGTCAACAATTTCAATGTCCTAATAAAGGAGAATCTGGTATAACTCTTGCGTATTCCTGTCCGTTAAGTTTTGGCAATACCGCTCAAGGATTAGACGCCTGGAAAGACGGGACATGAAAAAAACAACGAACATATTTTGGGCCATACTGTTTGCAATAGCCTTTGCAGCAAGCCCCCTGATGGCGGCGCCAGGGGCGTCACTAGTTGAGGTCGGCACCACGGCCAAGGTTATCAACATCGTCAAGGCCAAGACGCTGGGCCGGCGGCTCAAGCTCGGCGACAAGGTCGTCTACCAGGAAACAGTCAGCACCGGCCAAAAAAGCGCCGTCGATATCCGTCTCATTGACGAGTCGGTTCTGGTCATGGGCGAGCTGTCGGAACTGATATTGGACAACATGGTCTATGACCCCAACCGGGGCGTCGTCGAAGGCACCATCGAGGCGGTAAAGGGGATCTTCCGGTTTTCCTCGTCGGGCGTGAAAATGGACGTTTCCATTAACACACCGTTTGCCACCATCGGCGTGCGCGGCACGGAATTCGATGTCTATACGGATGAAAAAGCCATGCAGGTCGCCGTTATTGAAGGCGCTGTCGAGGTGACCTCGGCGCTCGGTACCGAAAGCGTCAGCCGGGGGCAGGTCTACAGCGTTGATGCCCAGGGCCGTGGCGGGCTTAACCCGGAACCGTCACCGGAAATGAAGCAGGCGGTGTCGCTGATGCTGACCTTGGTCGCGGATCAGGGTAAAGACGAGGCTGCTGCGCCTGCGGGCGCTCCGCAAACGGCGTCCCTGCCACCGGCGGCGGCTTTCAAGCAGGCGGTCAAGGGCAAGGATGCGCAGAACATGGTTTACATGGACCTGGGCAAAGGGCGTCTGGTCATCGAGTTGGACCCAAAACTGGCGCCAAACCACGTCAAGCGGGTCAAGGAACTGGCCCGCCAGGGATTTTATGACGGGCTGTCGTTTCATTTTGTGCGCCCGGGCTATGTTGCGGAAACCGGGGACCCCACGGGCACCGGACAGGGTGGTTCGGGACAAAAGCTGGCCCCGGAATTTTCCGACGTGCCTTTTGAGCGCGGCGTCGTCGGCATGAGCCGCGAGGAAGCCGATAGCGCTACCGCCGACAGCCAGTTTTTCATTGCCTTGGGCCGGGCGGCCAAACTGGACGGGAAATACACGGTCATCGGCAAGGTGATCAACGGTATAGAACTGGCCGACGGGCTCAAATCGGGTAATCCGCCCAAGGACCCGGATAAGATTGTCCGCTTCAGCGTCGCCGCCGACGTTAAGGACTGAGGCGCTTTGGGGCGTAATGGGGGAGGATATTGAGGATTATCGGGATATTTAACTTGCAGGGGCGGTGTCCGCTTTTAGCCCCGTTTCTGACCCTCATCTTGCTCAGCGCTTCGCCCCCTGTTTCTCGGGCGGCGGAGATAAGCTGCGATCAACTGGTCGAAATTCTTGCCCAAACCGGCGAGAACCCGGTCATCGCCATCAACTTTGCCAAGGAAACGGTGACCATTAAAACGACCAGGGGGTTTTGCACCGAAAGCATTGATGCCTGGAGCAAACGCCCGGCGCTGTCGACCAAGGCCGGTGAAGAACCCGCCGTTCAATCAAAACCGCAGCCGGCGCCAGAACCTGAACCAAAAGCGAAACCAAAAGCGAAACAGGTTACGATCCCCATCCAGGTAAAAAAATACACCCCGCCACCGGCGCCCAGGGAAACCGCCCCACCGGCGGATACCGTGCCGCCACCGGCACCCAAGCAAGTTACCCCCGTGCCGGTGCTGGAAAGGCCCCCGGCCGCCCCGTCCTGCCGCTACCAGGTGGGAGATGTCTGGGGATCGATGACGGTCAATATCGAGGGAATCGATCATTGGCTGGTGCGGGCGTTTACCATGGACCTGGACGGCGACAGGGTTATCGATAATATTAATTTCAAGTTCCAGGCGAAAAACAAATCGACGCGGGAATTGCAATATTTTGGCGTTGCCGGCGAAATTTCCGGCAACGCCTATCCGGCCCTGAAGCTGCGGGACGAAAGTGTTATCCGGTATCTTTGTTTCGGCCAGCAAAAATACAAAATGCCGGATTTCTTCGGTGACAAGAAAGAACGGGCGTTGTTCGATGTTCACAAGCCTGATCTGGCGGGGGAAAAAGACGCCAGGGACAGGGGTCTTGCCTACGTGCGCCCGTCAACAAAGAAACAAAAACCCAAGGAGGAAGAGACCAGCTGGTGGGTGTGGCTGCTAGGGTCCTTGGGACTGTTGCTGCTGCTGGGCGGCGGCGGGTTCTGGCTTTATCGGCTGCGGACAAAAGCAAAAGACGGCGATAAGGCCGGGGACGAGGATGGCGACGGGGATGAGGACGGGGATGACACCGCGAATAGGATGGGCGATGACGACGAGGATGAGGATGACGAAGACAAGCCCGAAAAGAAGAAGGGCCTGGGCGAATTTTTCAGCCGTTTCAAAGGAAAGAAAAAAGCCGCCGACGCCAATGATGAAGAAGACGGGGACGAGGACGGGGATGAGGACGGCAAAGGCAAACCCGAAAAGAAGAAAAAGGGCCTGGGCACAGTACCCGACTCTTTTCATAACACCAACTCCATCAACGGCTTCCGAGGGATATTTGGCTTAAAGAGAGCCATCATATAGTCGTGG
>LFEN01000079.1 GCA_001510075.1 Alphaproteobacteria bacterium casp-alpha2 | reverse complement strand
ATCGGCGTCGACTTTCCAGGCCGCATCCGCATCGAACAGCACCAGATCGGCGGGCGCGCCTTTTTCCAGCCGTCCCGCCGGCAGGCCCATCAGGTCGGCCGGCTTCGACGTAATCAACGCCAATACATCAAGCAGCCCGAGATGGCCGTTGTGGAACAGCTCCAACGATATCGCCAGCAGCGTGTTAAGGCCGATGCCGCCGGGCGTGGCTTCGGCGAAGGGGCGGCGTTTGGATTCCTCGTCCTGGGCCGAATGGTCGGACGCAATGGCGTCGATGGTGCCGTCGGCCAAGCCTTCGACGATGGCCTGGCGGTCGTCTTCGGTGCGCAGCGGCGGCGACAGCTTGGCGAAGGTCCGGTAATCACCGATGGCGGTTTCATTGAGGGCGAAATAGGGCGGCGCCGTGTCACAGGTGACGGTGAGGCCTTTGGCTTTTGCCCGGCGCACGGCCTCGACGCTTTCCCTGGTCGACAGATGCGCGATATGCAGCTTTCCGCCGGTCAACTCGGCCAGGCGCACGTCGCGCTCGATCATAATCACTTCAGCTGCACTCGGGATACCGAACAGGCCCAAGCGGGTTGCCGTTTCGCCGGCGTTCATGACGCCGCCGGCGGCGAGGCTGGGCTCTTCCGGGTGCTGGACGATCATCAGCCCAAAGGTCGAGGCGTAGCTCATGGCCTGGCGCATAACTTGCGCGTCGGCGACGGCGCGGGTGCCGTCGGTAAAGGCGCAGGCGCCGGATTCCGCCAACAGGCCCATCTCGGCCAACTCCTGGCCCTGCAATCCCTTGGTGATGGCGCCGTAGGGGTAAATCTTGGCGAGGCCGAGCTTGCGCGCCCGGCGGGCGACGAATTCGACCACCGACATATCGTCGATGACCGGGTTGGTATTGGGCAGGCAGACCGCCGACGTCACCCCGCCGGAAACGGCAGCCGAGACCGTCGCCGAAAGGTCGCCCAACTCGATGCGCATATCGACCAGGCCGGGCCCCAGGCACTTGCCCTGGCAATCCACTACGTCGGCACCTTTGGGGGCATCTTTCTTCTTGGCCAGACCGGGGCCGAAATCGCTAATCGCCTCGCCGTCGCTCAGCACCCCACCGGGCTGGTCCAGTCCCGTCGCCGGGTCGAGCAGGCGGGCGTTGATATAAGCGATCTTTTTAGCCATCAACTTTGCCCCCGTATTCGGGGTTCAGCGCCAACAGGGCGAGCACCGCCATGCGCACGGCGACGCCCATTTCCACCTGTTCGCGGATGACGCTGCGCCCGACGTCGTCGGCGACATCGGTGTCGATCTCGACGCCCCGGTTCATCGGTCCTGGGTGCATGATCAGGGCGTCTTCCTTGGCGTGGCTGAGCTTTTCGTAATCGAGCCCGAAGAAATGGAAGTATTCCCGGATCGAGGGCAGGAAATTGCCGCTCATGCGTTCGCGTTGCAGCCGCAACATCATGACGATGTCGCAATCTCGGATGCCGTCGGCCATGTTGTGAAAGACCTCGACCCCCAACCGCTCGACCGCCGCCGGGATCAGGCTTTTGGGCGCGATCAGGCGGACGCGCGCGCCCATGGTATTGAGTAAATGAATGTTGGATCGCGCCACCCGGCTGTGGCGGATATCGCCGCAGATGGCAACCAGAAGACCGCTTAAGGCCCCGCGCCGTCGGCGAATGGTGAGTGCGTCCAATAAGGCCTGGGTCGGATGTTCGTGCGCCCCGTCGCCGGCATTGATGACGGCGCAGTTGACCTTTTCCGACAGCAACTTGACGGCGCCGGAATGGGGATGGCGGACGACCAGCACATCCGGGTGCATGGCGTTCAGCGTCATCGCCGTGTCCATCAGGGTCTCGCCCTTTTTGACCGAGCTGGTGGCCACCGACATGTTGATGATATCGCCGCCCAGACGTTTCCCCGCCAACTCGAACGAGGTGCGGGTGCGCGTCGAGTCTTCGAAGAATAAATTGATGATGGTGCGGCCGTGAAGAAGCAGCGTGGTTTTATCGGTGCGCCGGTTCTGTTCGACGTAACTTTCCGAACGGTCCAGTAAAATGGAAATTTCTTCCGGCGAAAGACCTTCAATGCCGAGTAAGTGACGATGGGGAAATTGAACCTTGTCCTTATCGCCTTTAGCCATATAAGCACTACCTCTTAGATGTCGGCGCGCACTATATGGATTGTCGCTACGGTGTGCAAGTTTTGGTGCTTAGGGTAAGGTAGCGATCATGGAGGATTTCAAAAAAACCAGCGAGCGCGTGAACAGCGTCTTTGATAAAGACATCGTCTTTATCGTCGGCGCCACGCGCTGGGGTACGGCCTGGATGCAGCAGTTTCTGGATCGCCACCCGGACATCTGCTGCAAGGGGGAGGGGCATTTCACCGACAGCCTTTTCCCGGTACTGGCGCAGGCCTTCGATGAATACAACGCGGCTTGTGAAAGCATTGGCAACCGGTTGCAGAACGCGGGCCAGCCGGGCAATGCGGCTGGTTTCACCTTCGATGACGTGCACCACATTCTGACCACCGCCATCGGCTTGATGCTGGAGCGCTGGACCGCGGGCCAGGATGTAAAGGTCATCGCCGAGAAAACGCCCGAACATATTGTTTCGCTCGATCTGCTGGCGCGCCTTGTGCCGGGGCTGAAAATTATCCACGTCTTCCGCGACGGCCGCGACGAGGCCCTGTCGGCGTGGCAATTCAACAACAAGATCAGCCAGGGGGAATTCCGGCAAAAATATCCCGTCTTCAAGGATTTCGCCGCCACCTTCGCCGCCAACTGGGTATCTTCGATCACCGCCGCCCGGCGGTTCGATCGCGACCACAAAGGCCGGTGTTTTCATTTCCGGGCCGAGGATTTGCAGGGCGAAGCGGTGCCGGTATTGGCGCCGTTGCTGGCCTTCCTGGGCGTCGAGGCGTCCGATGATTTGATCAAGGACGCCGCCACCCAGACCTGGGAAGCGGCCCCCCTTGATATCGATCCCGGCGGCTGGCGACAGGAATTTGACGACGCCCTGAAGGCCGATTACCAGCGTGACTGCGGCGAGCTGTTGAAATTGCTCGATTACGGGAAGTAGGGGGGAAGTTAGGGGACGGTGGACGATATTCTGGGCGCCAATTTAACCGGCAGCGAAACAGAGGTCCGAGACCGCATCGACGCCTGGGCCGAGGCCGGCGTCAGCCACGTCGTTATTCAACCGATGCCGCCCATAGAAGGGACGCGTTTTTTCGGCGAGAAGATTATTCACCACTACGCCTGAAGCTTTATTTCATCCCACCAAAACCACCACCACGGGCAATGTCAACGCCGCGCCGATGGTGGTGGCGGTGACGATGCGCGCCATCAGCGGCCCGTCGCCGCCCAATTGCCGCGTCATCACATAGGACGCCGCCGACACCGGCAGCCCGGCATACATGACGGCGATAACCGCCGCCTCGCCCGCCACGTCAAACAACGAGCAGAGCGCGAAGGTAGCACCCGGCATTACGGCGAGGCGGACCAGTGTCGTGCCGAGCACCGGGCGCTTGGCGCTTTGAAGCGCCGACAGATTCAGTCCGGCGCCGACGGCCATCAGCGCCAACGGCAAGGCGGCTTGGCCGATGATCTCAAGAAAAGGGCCTGCGATCGGGGGAAGGCCGAGGCCGGAAATGTTCAGCGTCGCGCCGAGCAGGCAGGCGACGATGATCGGGTTTTTCAACACCGGGAGCACCGCGTTGCCCATGCCATTTTTTACGTTGGCGTTTGCCCCGGCCCATCTGAGCAGGGCGATGATACTGAGGAAATTGACCAGTGGAATGACGGCGACGGTGGCGACGGCGGCCAATGTCAGCCCCTTGTCACCGTAAAGGGCGGCGGCGACGGCGAAACCGACATAGGAATTGGGCCGGATTGCGCCCTGGAAAATAGCAACGAACGATGGCCCGCCGATGCCGACCCGGTTGATGACAGGCCGTATCGACAGCATCACCACGGCAACCAGAAGGGTTGCCCCCGCCATGGCGCCGGCCATGGGCAACAGACTCACCCCGACGGTTTCGGCACCGCCGATTTTGGTTACCAGCAAGGCCGGAAACAGAATGTAAAAGGTCAGCCGTTCCGCCGGCTCCCAGAAGGCATCACTAAAAGTGCCCCTCGCCCTCAACACATATCCGATGGCGATCAGCCCGAAGACCGGGGCGAGGGCGAGGAGGATACCGCTCACTCGTTGCTGTCCGTTTTAGGCATCCCATCCAGCGCGCCCTGCAAAATGTAGGCGGCGGCCATTTTGTCGATGACTTCGGCGCGGCGCTTGCGGGTCATGTCGACCTCGTTGATCAACAGCCTCTCGACGGCATTGGTCGACAGGCGTTCGTCCCAAAAAGCGATGGGGATGTCGATGATGGCAAGCAGGTTTTCGGCGAACTGGCGCACCGACTGACAGGCCGGGCCTTCTTCGCCATCCATCTGCACCGGCAGGCCGAGCACCAGGCCGCCGACGTTTTGCTCTGTGATCAGGGCCACCAGTTGTTCCGCATCGGGGGTGAATTTGGACCGTTTGATGGTTTTGGCCGGGCTCGCCAGCATCAGCAATACGTCCGACAGCGCCAAGCCGATAGTCTTGGAGCCGATATCAAGCCCTAACAATCGCTGCCCGGGGGCAAGCAGGCTCTTGATTTTGGCGGTTTCGGTAATGGCCAAGCGCAAGCCCCTTCGCAATCAAAAAAAGCCTCACCAAAAAGCTAGTGGAGGCGTACTGTTAAGTCGTCTATTGTAGACGGTAAGCCCTTGTTATACCTAATCTTAGACTAGGATGCTGGGTTTTAGGAGCGCTTCCATGCTGGCTATGGCGATCGATCGGCGTAAGGGAGAATGGCTAGGGGTTGTTTTAGCCCTGGCGGCGTTGGTGGGGTTGTCGCTTTTTTCCCCTGCCAGCGTTTTTGCCGCCGAGGACGGCCCGACGACTTTTATGGGCGTCAAGGTAAAGCCCCACAAAGGCACGTATCTGGTGCTGCGGGATGTCAATATCCGCGCCAAGCCGGAAACCAAATCGAAAAAACTCGGCAGCCTGAAGCAGGGTGAGAAGATCAACATCGTCGCCCGCGCCGGTTCCGCCTGGCTTGCGGTCAGGGGCCAAAGTAAAGGCGAAATCAAGGATCTGGGCTTTGTTTTTGATCAGGTTCTGATGCCGTTGATAGACGGCAGTCTAGCCAAGGATTTGAAGGGCCGGGTCAAGGCCGGGGGCGGGATTGATTGCGCCTATACCATCCAGTTTGTCGGCCACAGCCCGATTGAGGGGGAAGTCTTCGAGATCGCCGATTACGATGTCTTCTGGGACTGTCTTATCGCTGAGAAAAAGGTCAAATTCCGAACCCCGATGTTTATGACCGAGGCCCCCTATCAGATGGGCCAGAAAAGGATTTTCCAGATCAGCGTCGATGTTCTCGATATCGACAACGATTATGACGATATCTTTTCCTCGATTGTCCTTTATGAGCAGGACAAAAATCGGGTTCTCTTCGACAGCGTTTCAATTGAGAAATTCGGCCAGACGCCGTCACCGGCCAAGGTCGGCGCCAAGACGGTACCCGAAGCCCTCATCGGCGCCGCCAAAATCGCGGCCCTGTCGTGGAAAAACACTGTCTGGCAGACCGTTGAAAAAGGCAGCCGCTAAGTCTTTACCCAAATCGGTTTCCGGGGTTTTTGATTAAAAAATAATCAAATAATTTTTTGTGTGTAAAAAACAGGCATTCCGCCGTTTTTTTGCTTCGCCCCGTATCGTTCCGGGGGTGAAGATTGTTAAGAATAACAAAATCAATTCAATCACTTATATTATTTCAGCCGGTTTGGCGCCGGTTGGCATGCGCCTTGCTCTTGCTACCCCCTTATAAGGGATGCCCCCGACCACGAGGGGGCCGATAACATCAAAGGAGTTGCGGGTTATGAGTGTACGTATTTCTAAACTGGTTCTGGCCGGTCTTGTCGGGGCGGTGCTTTTGTCCTCGCCGGTTGTGGCCGAGGAAAAGCCTCTTATTCCGGGAGAATTTTCGGCCAATGTCGGGCTGTTTTCCGACTACACCTTTCGTGGTATTTCGCAGACCACCGAAAAACCCGCCATCCAGGGCGGCTTCGACTACAGCCTCGATACAGGGGTCAGCGGCATCGGCATTTTTCTCGGCGCCTGGGCGTCAAACGTCGATTTTAACGATGCTGGCCAAGCCAACATCGAGATCGACTGGTACGGCGGCGTGTCGAAAACCTTCGGCGGCGTCGATGTCAGCGCCGGGTTCCTTTATTATTCCTATCCCGGCGCTGCGGATTAGCGGAATTATGATTTTCTTGAAGGCACCTTGGGGTTGGGCTACGGCGTCAATGACAACCTGTCCCTCGGCCTGAATTACAACTTCAGCGGCGAAAACTTCGGCGACAGCGGCACGGCGCATTACATTCAGGGAACGGCGGAATACAGCGTTCCCGTCAAGGCCATGACCCTGACCCTGGACGCCGCCGTCGGCCGCCAGTTAATTCAAGACAACGCCACCTTCGGCACCCCTGATTACACGGACTGGCGCATCGGCGCGACACTCGGCATCACCAAAGCCATCGCCCTGACCGCCTTTTACACGGACACGGATATTTCGACGACCGAATGCGGTTCCGAAAACTGTGACCCCCGCGTCCAGGTCGGCCTGACGGCTTCCTTCTAACGACAGCGTAATTACCCCAAGAAGTCTCCCCGACTCTCCTTGGCGGGGCTGCTTGACCGGTTCTCCCCCGGTCGGGCAGCCCCGGCTTTCTGGAAGGGCCATGATCGTGAGGGCGGCGTCTTGAAACGGGGCGGGCATCGGGCTACCTTCGCCGCCTTCAACGGGGAAGCCCAATGTCGCTGGATAAAGATACCGTCAAAAAAATCGCTTACCTCGCCCGCATCCGGGTGCCGGATGAGGCCCTCGCCGGTCTCGCGGGTGAGCTTTCCAACATCATCGGCTGGGTTGAGCAATTGGCCGAGGTCGATACCGATGGCGTCGAGCCGATGACGTCCGTCGCCGACATGTCCTGGCCCCGGCGCGACGACAAGGTTACCGACGGTGGCAAACCCGAAGACGTACTGTTGAACGCACCGCAGCCGGAAAATACGCCCGATGGCGGCTTTTACACCGTGCCCAAGGTGCTGGAATGAGTGCCGCCACCGATCTTACCGCCCTTTCCATCGCCGACGCGGCCAAGGGGCTGGACGGCAGCGACTTTTCCGCCGAAGAACTGACCCAGGCTCATATCAATGCCATGGAGCAGGCCCGCGACCTTAACGCCTTTATCACCGAGACGCCGGAACTGGCCCTTGAACGGGCGCGTGCATCCGATAAACGTCGCGCCAAGGGCGAGGCAGTCGGGGCGCTCGACGGCATTCCCATTGCGATCAAAGATTTGTTCTGCACCAAGGATGTTTTAACGACGGCCGGCTCGCACATCCTCGATGGTTTCAAGCCGCCTTATGAATCGACCGTATCGGCTAATCTCAAGGCCGCCGGCGCGGTCATGCTGGGCAAGACCAACCTGGATGAATTCGCCATGGGGTCTTCAAACATGTCGTCTTATTACGGCCCGGTAAAGAATCCATGGCGTGGCAAAGACGGCAAAGACCTGGTGCCGGGCGGCTCGTCCGGCGGTTCGGCGGCGGCGGTGGCGGCGCGTCTTTGCCTCGGTGCCACGGGTACGGATACCGGCGGCTCGATCCGCCAGCCGGCGGCCTTTAGCGGCCTTGTCGGCATGAAACCGACCTATGGCCGCTGTTCGCGTTGGGGCATCGTGGCCTTTGCCTCCAGCCTCGATCAGGCGGGACCGCTGACGCGCTCCGTTGAAGATGCCGCCATTATGCTGGGCGGCATGGCCGGGTACGATGCAAAGGATTCGACCTCGGCGCAGATGGAAACGCCGGATTTCACGTCGGGGCTGGGGGACGGCGTCAAAGGCTTGAAGGTGGGGATTCCCAAGGAATACACCATGGATGGCATGGCGCCGGAAATCCAGGCGCTGTGGGACCAGGGCGTGCAGTGGCTGAAGGATGCGGGGGCGGCGTGCATCGATGTTTCCCTGCCCAACACAAAATACGCCCTGCCGACATATTATATTGTCGCCCCGGCGGAGGCGTCTTCCAATCTGGCGCGCTACGACGGGGTGCGCTATGGGCTCAGGGTCGAGGGCGAAACGCTGGATGGTATGTACGAAGCCACCCGTGGCGAGGGTTTCGGCGAAGAAGTCACCCGCCGCGTGCTGATCGGTACCTACGTGCTGTCGGCGGGCTATTATGATGCGTACTATATAAAAGCCCAGCAAGTGCGGACACTGATTGCCGAAGATTTCAGAAAAGCCTTCGACGAAGTCGATGTTTTGCTGACGCCGACGGCGCCCAGTGCGGCGTTTGCCATCGGCGACAAAATGGACGACCCGGTGGCGATGTACTTAAACGATGTCTTTACCGTGCCCGCCTCGCTGGCCGGGCTGCCGGCGATATCGGTTCCGGCAGGACTCGACGGTGATGGCCTGCCGCTGGGCCTGCACCTGATCGCCAAACCCTTTGACGAGGTGACGTTGTTCCGCGCCGCCAGTGCGCTGGAAAGCGCCGCCAAATTTGAGGCCGCACCATGACCTATCTCATTAGCGGCGAAAGCGGCGACTGGGAAGTGGTCATTGGGCTTGAGATCCATGCCCAGATCATCTCCCAATCGAAACTGTTTTCCGGTTCGGCGACGGGCTTTGGCGCCGGGCCGAATACACAGGTGTCGTTGGTTGACGCCGCCATGCCGGGGATGCTGCCGGTGGTCAACGGCTATTGCGTCGCCCAGGCGGTGAAAACGGGGCTCGGGTTGAAGGCGCAGATCAACAAGCACTCGGTGTTTGAGCGCAAAAACTATTTTTATGCCGATTTGCCGCAGGGCTATCAGATATCGCAATACGCCGAACCCATCGTCGGCGAGGGCACGGTGGTCCTCGACATGCCCGACGGCGGGACGCGCTCCATCGGTATCGAGCGTCTGCACATGGAACAGGACGCCGGTAAATCCATGCATGATCAGGATCCCAAGCGCACCTTCATCGACCTCAACCGCTCCGGGGTGGCGCTGATGGAAATCGTCTCCAAACCGGATTTGCGCTCGCCGGAAGAAGCCGGGCTGTATCTGCGCAAGGTGCGCTCCATCCTGCGCTATCTGGGCACCTGTGACGGCAATATGGAGGAAGGCTCGATGCGCGCCGACGTCAATGTGTCTGTGCGCCCTTTTGGAAGCGACGAGCTGCGCACGCGCACCGAAACCAAGAACGTCAACTCGGTGCGGTTTGTCATGCAGGCGATCGAGGCCGAAGCCAGGCGCCAGGTCGAAGCCTATGACGACGGTGAAGAAATCGTCCAGGAAACGCGCCTGTTTGACGCCGACAAAAACCAGACCCGGCCGATGCGGGCAAAGGAATTCGCCCATGATTACCGGTATTTCCCCGACCCGGACCTGTTGCCGCTGGTGTTGAGCGATGCGGAAATCGATGCCATCGCCCAGGAGTTGCCGGAATTGCCTGACGATAGAAAAGACCGTTTTATTGCTGATTTCAGCCTCTCGGCCTATGACGCCGGGGTCCTGGTGGCGGAGCGTGAAACGGCGGAATACTTCGAGAAAGCCGCGCTTGGCCATGATGCGAAGCTCGCCGCCAACTGGGTCACGGGCAACCTGTTTGGCGCACTGAATAAGGCCGGGCTTGGTATTTCCGAAAGCCCGGTAACTGCGGAGGCGCTGGGAGCGCTTTTAGGCCTGATCGGCAACGACACGATTTCCGGGCGCATCGCCAAGGACGTCTTCGACGAAATGGTCGAGACCGGCAAGGGCGCCGCCGAAATCGTCGCCGACAAGGGCCTGGAACAAATCACCGACACGGGTGAAATCGAGGCCGAAATCGACAAGATCATCGCTGCCAACCCGGACCAGGTTAATGATTTCCAGGGCGGCAACGAAAAAGCCATCGGCTGGTTCGTCGGCCAGGTGATGAAGGTGACCGGCGGCAAGGCCAACCCGAAAGTCGTCAACGAGTTATTGAGGAAAAAGCTGGGCTAACCGCTTCTTTGCTGTCCCATGAATAACCTTACCATTCGCCCCTACACCGCGCCGCCGAGGCCGAGGTGCGGCGCATGTATGTCGATGCGCCTTACCCCCGCCATGCGTACCCATGAACGGGTCGACGGGGATTGGCGGGGAAACAAAAATCGCATTATTGTATCGCCGGTTGTCGCCGGAATAATGGGTTTCATGTTGCCGCCGGTTGGGCCCGAAATAGTCGTGGCAATTAACGAAGGGCTGGGTGTTCCGGAAAATGGCGGCGATTTCCCGATGCAACTCGGTGATGGAAACGGGTTTTTCAAGGCACCGGTTGGCGCCTGCGTCCCGTGCCTGGCCACAGTGACGGGCGTCGGCTTCATCCGTCAGCAGGATATAGGGGATGAACCGGGAGACGTCCTTGAAGCCGCCCCGTATGCGGCGCAGCAATTCAAGCCCGTCAGGGGTATCTGCGGTCCGCTCGGCGATGATGAGATCGGATTTGAAGGATGGCAGGATTTTAATGGCTTCATCAAAAGTCGTGGCTTCGGCGAGTTCCGTCGTTGCGTCCGTCGAAGCCATCAGCACGGCGCGTAAAAACGCCCGCGAGCGGGTATCCCCGCCAACGATGAGTACCTTATAATTCTTTAAGGGGCTGACCCAGATAACTACCTTAAATAACGTTTAACCCACTGTTTTATAATCGACAATTGGGCTGATGGATCACTGTTGTTAA
>LFEN01000078.1 GCA_001510075.1 Alphaproteobacteria bacterium casp-alpha2 | reverse complement strand
GCCCGGCGAACCGTCGCTAAATACCGGGAATCGATGCATATCCCGTCGTCCGTGCAACGCCGCCGGGACAAGTCTGTCTCCGGCTAGGCAACTGCAGAAAAAACAAGATAGAAAATCAAAAAATCCCGGTGTATTGACTTCCCCAAGCTTGGCAATTACCTTCCCGGCCTTCACCACATGATTTAAAGGTTTTTGCCCTCAGGACGGGGTTTGGTTCCAGGATCACCATGGCTTTTCCGGGATTAAAGGCGGATTGTTTGGCCGGAAAAGCCCGGCGATTTTTAAGACAAAAAATCAGACGAACAATAAATAAAGGATGACTTAAAAAGTCCACACCATGGATATTTCCGTAAAAGGCAAAAACATTGATGTCGGCGATTCCCTTCGCGGCCATGTCGAGGAGCATCTGGGCAGCGCTGTCGCTAAATATTTTGCGCGCGCTATTGATGCGACCACCGTGTTCACCCGCGAAGGCCGGACGTTTCGCGCTGATATTTCCGTGCATCCGGGGCCTCGCGGCCTGATTGTCCAGGGGGGCGCCGATGGGGATGAAGCCTACGCCGCCTTTGACGGCGCGCTGGAACGCATCTCGAAGCAATTGCGACGCTACAAGCGCCGGCTGTCCGATCATCACAAAGGACACCAGGACAATGCCCTGGCGGCCATGCAATACGTCATCCAGCCCGAGCAGGAAGATGAAGAGGTCGATGTCGACGCGCAACCGGTCATCATCGCCGAAATGCCGGCCCATATCGCGACCCTGTCGGTCAGCGAGGCGGTCATGCAAATGGATCTTGGCGATGTGCCGCTCGTCATGTTCCGCAACTCAACCACGCAACGCTTCAACGTCGTCTACCACCGCGCCGACGGCAATATCGGCTGGATCGATCCCTCGGATGCGGCAGGCGCCGATCCGGCAAACGCAAGCAAGTAGGCGAACCCGGCTTTTCCAAGGGTTCAACCGGAAGACTAAGGAGTGGTTATGGAGATCAGCGATCTTCTCGTCCTGGACGGCGTTATCGCCGATCTGAAGGCGACCAGCAAGAAACAGGCCCTGAAGGACCTGGCTGGTCGGGCTGCCACCATTTCCGGTCTGCATGAAAGGGCTGTTTTTGACGTCCTGATGGAACGTGAGCGTCTCGGCACCACCGCGGTCGGCAACTCCATCGCCATTCCCCACGGCAAGCTTCCGACCCTGGACCGCCTGCACGGGCTGTTCGCCCGCCTGCAAACGCCGATCGATTTTCAAGCCATCGATGAGCGTCCCGTGGACCTGATTTTTGTCTTGCTGGCGCCGGAAACGGCCGGTGCCGATCACCTGAAGGCCCTGGCGCGTATTTCACGGCTGCTGAGAGACAAGGGTGTTTGCGACAAACTGCGTGGTACCGACAATGCCGAAGCACTGTATGCCATTCTGACGGCATCGGAAGAGCACCGCGCCGCCTAATTTCTTTTAGGGGCTGTCCTAGATAACTACCTTTGATTAGCCATTTTAATCCATCGCCTGAGCTGCCTCAATAGCCGATTCGGGGATCCTCCATTGAACCGCCATTCGCACTCTTTGAGGAACAGGTGAAAGTGCTGTTTCGGAACGCCATTAAATTTCCGCATCTGGCGCTTGGCCTGGTTCCAGAAATTCTCGATGCCGTTAATGTGGTTGTCGCGATCGGCGAACAACTTTGAATGATTGATCCGGACGTGGTGGAAGTCCGAGATGTCGAGCGCGTTGTAGCTTGCCCAGGTATCCGTGTAGACGATGCTATCCGGCAGGATCATGCGGTTTATGATCGGCATCAAGGTCTCGGCGCGGGCGTCGGGGATCATCTTGGTGTAGACCTTGCCGCCGCGCTTGAGGATGCCGAAGACGGGAACCTTGCCAGCGGCACCACGGCCACGCTTTCCCTTTCGCTTGCCACCGAAGTAACTTTCATCGACCTCGACCTCGCCGGCCAGGGGCGAGGTTTCATCCAATTTCCAGGCAATGATCTCGCGCAAACGGTGGAAAAAATAGGCTGCCGTAGTCTTGTTGATGCCGACCAGATCGGCCGCTGTGCGGGCCGTCATTTCACCGACAAAAAATTCAAGCAACCTGTATTGCTGTTTTTCCGTTAAACGACAACGCTTTAGCTTCATACTGCCACCCTAGATAATCAACGTTATCTAGGACAGCCCCTTCTTTTAATGTACGCTGACGGGCTCCAGGTCGTTCTGGATTGCCGCCGCCATGGCGGTATCACGGTTATCCATCACCCCCAACTGATGGCCGTTGGCGGCGCAAACGGCGAATACTATCTGGCCGTTCATATCTATCCGTTTGATATAGGCGACCTGTTCGTTGCCCCACTCTGCAAAATCATGCGCGGACATCGGCAGGGGGGTGCCGTCGCCCTGGATTTTCGGTGTTTGCTCGTTCATTTTTTTTCTCCACCAATTTTGTCGGGTTGCCCGTGGGGTTGCCCGTGGGGTTGCCCGTGGGGTTGCCCGTGGGGTTGCCCGTGGGGTTGTTCGTGGGATTGCACATCAATAGTTTTGGGCCGCTTTCCATTGCCGGCGGAATGGCCGTGGTTGATTTTGATGGTGCGGACTTCCGGCTCCGGCTGAATGCGTTCCAGTTCGATCAGCAACAGGCCGTTATCGAGCGAGGCGGTTTCGACCTCGATGCCTTCGGCCAGTACAAAATTGCGCTGGAACTGCCGAGACGCGATGCCCCGGTGCAGATAGAGGCGGTTTTCGTCGTCCGGCGCATCTTCCAGGCGGCCACGGACGACAAGCTGGTTGTCTTCCAGGGAAACGTTGAGGTCGTCCATGGAGAAGCCTGCGACGGCAAGCGTGATACGCAGGGCATTTTCGCCGATCTGTTCGATGTTGTAGGGGGGGTATCCCTCGGCCGACGCCTTGGTGGCCCTGTCCAGCATCCGTTCGAAATGATCGAACCCAAGCAAAAGCGGACTGTTGAAAACCGACAAACGCGACATTGGCGTGCTCCTCATTGACGTTGAGCGAGTACGGTTGCGGGGCCCATACGACCGGCGCCCCTTTAAAACATCCCAAACCAACGCAGGAGCGACCTTGCAGGCCCGTTCCCGGCGTCCTATCTAAAATGTGGTCCATAGATGCCGTCTGTCAATAGCCGGGCCTTAATTTTTGGCCTTCACCGGGGCGCTAAATAAGTTGATTTTTATCAAGGAAAAGTGGTTTTCGTCTGTGGTATGCCAATGCTAGATTGAATAAACGTCTTAAGGCCGGAAACACCCGGCATCTATCATCAGCCATCCCGGGGAGGGGGCATACTATGACACTTTGGGCTCGTTTTGAGCAGGGCGGTGCCGTCGGTTTCGGCACCGTCGATAATGACATCATTTCCGTCCACGAAGGCGACATGTTTGATGGCGCCATCGCCACCGGCGACACGCTTGCCATGGCCGACGTAAAATTGCTGGCGCCGTGCCTGCCGACCAAGATGATCGCGCTGTGGAATAATTTTCATGCCCTGGCGGCGAAGATGGACGTGCCGGAACCGGAAGAACCGCTGTACTTCCTTAAGGGCAACAATTCATTCCTGGGGCCGAACGAGATCGTCCGCCGCCCCGCCGCCTACGACGGCAAGGTCGTCTATGAGGGCGAATTGGGGATTGTCATCGGCAAGCAATGCAAGGAAGTCTCGGAAACCGATGCGGCTGATTATATTTTCGGCTACACCTGCATCAACGACGTCACCGCCGCCGAGTTGATCAGCAAGGACAAGACCTTTGCCCAATGGGTGCGGGCGAAAAGTTTTGATACCTTCGGCGTCTACGGCCCGGTCATCGCCACCGGACTGGATTCATCGACAATGAACGTCGTTACGGTTCTGAACGGGGATGAGCGCCAGAACTACGCGCTCAGCGACATGATTTTTCCGCCGGCCAAATTGACCAGTATGATTTCACACGACATGACACTGATGCCGGGCGACGTCATCGCCTGCGGCACGTCGCTGGGCGTCGGGGCCATGAAAGAAGCCTCCAATACCGTTGAAGTTACCATTGAGGGAATTGGGACATTGTCGAACGTATTCGAATAGGTTTATCCAGGTTGGGAGTATCGACATGAAAATCTGTGTTATCGGCGCCGGCGCCATCGGCGGCATGATGGGCGCCAAACTGGCGCTCAGCGGTCAGGACGTATCCGTCATTGACCAGGGACAAAACCTGCAAGCGATCCAGGAAAACGGCCTGAAATTAATCTGGGAAGACGGCACCGAATATGTGGCTGACGTCAGCATGGCCACGGACAAGGTCGCCGATGTCGGCGAACAGGACCTGATTATCCTCGGCCTCAAGGCCCATTATCTGGAGCAGGTGGCCAAGGAAATACCCAAAATCACCGGCCCCGACACCATGATCGTCACCGTACAAAACGGCATTCCGTGGTGGTATTTTCACAATCATGGCGGCCCGTTTGAAGGCCAGCGGCTGGAATCGCTGGATCCCGACGGCGTGCTGGGCAAGCACATTGATGGCGACAAGATCATCGGCTGCGTAGTGTACCCGGCCGCTACGGTCGAGCAACCGGGGGTGATCCGCCATGTCGAGGGGGACCGTTTCCCCATCGGCGAACTGGATGGTTCAGAATCGGAACGGGTGCTAAAACTGCAAGGCGTTCTGGAAAAAGCCGGCTTCCGGTCGCGTGTCCTTGACGATATCCGCTCGGAAATCTGGCTCAAGGCATGGGGCAATCTTTCTTTTAACCCGATCAGCGCGTTGACCCATGCGACTCTCATCGATATCTGCCAGTTCGCGGAAACACGCAAATTAGCCGAGCAGATGATGCGGGAAGCGCAGGAAATTGCCGAAAAACTGGGCATCACGTTCCGCCACACTATTGAAAAACGGATCGCCGGGGCGGAAGGCGTCGGTTCTCACAAGACCTCGATGTTGCAGGACGTGGAAGCGGGCCGGTCGCTGGAAACCGAGGCGCTGATCGGCGCCATCCTGGAACTGGGGCAGTTGACCGAAACGCCAGCGCCCTCGATCCAGGCGGTTTATGCCTGCGTCAAACTGCTCAACAAGGTCATGCTTCTGGAAGGGGCCGGGGTGCGGGTTAGCAACGCGGCTTGAAAAAAGCCGCTTTATTTGAGGCGGCTCTTTTCCTTGAGGGATTTTATGTCGAAAAACTCGGCGCTGTCGCTGCCGACGGTTTTTTCGAGTGCCTTTTCGGCGGCGCCGAAGATGCTCTCATTGGCCGATTGAATAGCCCGGGCGACGGACCGGTAGGCTTCTTCCGAGGTTTTCTTTACCGCCGCCATGGCTTCCTTGGCGGATTTTTCTACCCGCGCCATCCCATCTTTTGCCGCACGCTCAAGCTTTTCGGCGGCCTCGGCCAGGGCGCGGGTCACCTTGGCCGCCGCCGCCTTGGCTTTTTTCAGCTCATTATTGCCGGATTCGCTTTTACCCATTTTTGAAACGGGATATTCCTTGGCCGCGTCTCTGCTTGCCTGGGCCAGCTTTTTCATGATGCCATCACTGGCGTGGCTAAGTTCTTTCATGGCTTCGTCGGCAGCTTGGTGAATTTCTTCACCGGAATTTTTTGATTGCTTGGTGATTGTTGCAATGGCCTTTTCCGCCTGATTGCTAAGGTCGATCACGGACTTTTCGGCTTTTTCGAGAATTTTTTCAGCGGCCCTGGCGGCGACTTTCTTGTCTTCGGTGCTCTTGGCCTCAGCCAACAGCCGGGCCGCCGTACTGGTTGATTCTCTCAGGATTCCGGAAACTGCGGCATCGGCGTCGGCGCTCAATTTATCACGGGTTTTCCCGGCCCAGGCAGTAACTTCGTTTACTTTCTTATCGGCATCGACACTGATTTTTTCGGAAATAGTGTTGACGTCGCCAAGCAATTGCTCCGTCGCCGCCTGGATGCCGGCAGGGCGGTCACGCTCGATAAGGGCGTGCAACTCCTCCAGGGAGCGAACATGTTCAAGAAAATAATTAGCCACTGTCCGTCTTCATATAAATTGGAACAATCAACGGCCTGATCTAAAGGAGGATCTGGCTCATCTGGTTCAAGATATTAAGCGGCATATTTGCGGTATTGCAAGCGCCGGGAGCAACTTGTCCCTCGCACTAAAACAGGCATGAAATAGGCCCCGAAATCTCTCCTACTGATTGCTATATGATTGTTAGATACTAAAAATGGCTTAGCCGTTTCCAGCTAAGCCCTTTAAAATAATGGTGGAGCCGGACGGAATCGAACCGACGACCTCTACAATGCCATTGTAGCGCTCTCCCAACTGAGCTACGGCCCCACAATAAATAAAACAGGGGATTTTGGGAATCCCCTGTAGGCGTTCGTTACAGCTTGTCTCCGATGCCGTCGTCAATGTGTTCTTTGACTTCAGACATATCGTCGTCGTCTTCACCCAAGTCGGAGGTGTCTTCGACCAGGTCGTCGTCGTCATCCAGGTCCTCGGCGTCAAGGACGACCTCGTCAGGCACATCATCGTCATCATCATCATCATCGTCATCGGCGAGGATCAGGACGTCATCTTTTTCGGCCTCGTCGTCGCCGTCATTTTCCGCAATAACGTCTGTTTTCACAGGAGCGACCGCTGCCGGGGGTTCCGCAGACTTGGGGGCGGCGCGTCTTTGCCTCGCCGGCGGGGCGGGATTGAATGCCGCGCCGCATTTCGGGCATTCGATTTGCTTCTTGTTCAAGTCATAAAACGGCACGCCACATTCTTGGCATTTCCGCTTGCTTCCCAATTCTGGTTTGGTCACCCGTGATCCTCCTTGGGTATAATCTATAATTCAGCATGCCAATTGCCATGTTCCTCGTGCTCTGTCAAAAACAAAAAAGCCGTTGGGAGGAAATAAATTCGTTTGGCGCTCATAACCGGGCCGGTTCCAGGGAAACCTACCGCCCGCCGCCGGTTTCGTGGTAGAGACGCACACCTGTTTTAAACCCATACGTTTAAGGGATTGTTTGACGTGACGGCGATGATATCCAGCAGAGTCAAAACGCTTCGGGGGACCGCCAAGGTGCCCGGTGACAAATCGATTTCGCACCGGGCCTTGATCCTGGGCGCGCTGGCCGTTGGCGAAACTCATATCGTGGGCTTGCTGGAATCCGAAGACGTTCTTGGTACGCAGGCGGCGGTGAATGCCTTCGGCGCCCAAGCTGGACCCGAGGCCGCACGGCAAGCCGACGGCACCTGGCGTGTTGTCGGGCTTGGCGTTGGCGGGTTGCGCGAACCCAGCGATGTGCTCGATATGGGCAACTCGGGCACGGCGGTGCGGCTGCTGATGGGGGTGGCGGCGACACATCCGTTCACCACCACTTTTTCCGGCGATGCGTCGTTGTCGGCCCGCCCCATGGAACGGGTCATGGGGCCGCTCAGGCAAATGGGCGCGCAGTTTACGGCGCGCACCGGCGGATGTTTGCCGATCACCGTCACCGGGACGGCGGACCCCGTTCCTATCGTTTATGAATTGCCGGTGGCGTCGGCCCAGGTAAAGACAGCTGTATTGCTGGCCGGCTTGAATACGCCGGGAAAAACCACCGTTATTGAGCCGGAACCGACGCGCGACCACACGGAACGGATGCTCGTCCATTTCGGCGCCGAGGTTGTGGTCGAGGAAGGGCCTGATACGGGAAAGCACATCACCTTGAGCGGACAGCCGGAACTGACGGCTAAGGAGATTTTTGTTCCAGGCGATATATCGTCGGCAGCCTTCCCGATGGTGGCGGGGCTGCTTGTTCCTGGTTCCGCTGTCACGCTAAGCGGCGTCGGCGTCAATCCGCTGCGCACCGGGCTGATCGACACGCTCAGGGAAATGGGCGCCGCCATCAGGCTTGAAAACGAGCGTCTGCAAGGCGGCGAGCCGGTGGCCGATATCGCGGTCCAGACGTCGGCCTTGCAGGGCATTACCGTGCCGCCCTCACGTGCCCCCTCGATGATTGACGAATACCCCGTCCTGGCCGTTGCCGCCGCTTGCGCTACCGGGGTGACGCGCCTGCAAGGCCTGGCCGAACTCAGGGTCAAGGAAAGCGACCGCCTGGCGGCGATGGCCAAAGGCCTGACCGATTGCGGCGTCACGGTCGAGGAAACGCAGGACACGCTGACTATCCATGGTTTAGGAGGGGCCGGCCCGGTTCCCGGCGGCGCAACCATCCACGCCAACCTGGACCACCGTATCGCCATGGCCTTTCTGGTTTTGGGCATGGTGGCGGAAAATCCCGTTACCATTGACGACGGGGCGACCATGGATACCAGCTTTCCGGGATTTCAGGACTTGATGAACGGCCTCGGGGCGGCTATTTCCTCTTCGCAATCATGACGAATAAACCGATCATCATCGCCATCGACGGCCCGGCGGCGGCCGGCAAGGGAACCTTGGCCCGCCGGCTGGCGGAGCATTTCGACCTGGCCTATCTGGATACCGGCCTGCTGTATCGCGCCGTCGGCATGAACGTGGTCCGCCAGGGCGGCGATCCGGAAGACACTGAGGGCGCCGAAAACGCGGCGAAAGCCCTGAAGACAGTGGATCTGGAGGCCGCGGACCTGAGAGAAGACGCCGCCGCCGACGCGGCGTCCCGGGTTTCGGCGATTCCCGGCGTGCGCGCCCAATTGCTGGAATTTCAGCGGAAATTCGCCGAAAACCCGCCAGACGGCAAAAAAGGCGCAGTTTTGGACGGTCGCGATATCGGCACCGTCGTCTGCCCGAATGCGAAGGCCAAACTGTTTGTTACCGCCAGTGTCGAAATTCGTGCAAAAAGACGTTTTAAAGAGTTGCGGGACAAGGGCCTCGCCGCTATACATGGCCGCGTTCTTGCGGATATGAAAGAACGTGACGCGCGCGACAGTGATCGCACCGTGTCACCCTTAGAGCCGGCCAAAGACGCTTATCAACTGGATACAAGCGATTTGGATGCCGATCAGGCTTTTGCCGCGGCGCTCGGCTTTATCAATTCCGCGAACAACTAGTTAACAGGCGTCCTTTACCCGAAAAGACAAAAAGGACGTATTTTTCATCTAAGACCACCGGAACCAACCGGTTGGCCAACACCAAGACGTTAAAAGTAAAACGTCTGAGAAAAGGACTAAGGACCCCATGGCTCCTGACAAACAGACTGCCGAGCCTACGCCCGGCCAAGACGTGCTCCCCGCCACCAAAGAAATTTTTGCCGACCTGCTTGAAGAGTCCCTTGGCGAAGGTGAACGCTTCGAAGGCAAGGTCGTTTCCGGCACCGTCGTTGAAGTCGACAGCGAAGACGTCGTCATTGACGTCGGCCTCAAATCCGAAGGCCGCGTGTCGCTGAAGGAGTTCGAGACCCCCGGCGTCGAAACCGTGCTCAGCCCCGGCGACAGAATTGATGTTTTTGTTGAACGCTTCGAAGACAAAGACGGCGTCGTCCGCCTGAGCCGCGAAAAGGCCCGGCGCGAAGAATCCTGGACCGATCTTGAAAAATCCTTCAACAAGGGCGAACGGGTCACCGGGTCGATCTTCGGTCGCGTCAAAGGCGGCTTCATCGTCGATCTTGATGGCGCCGTCGCGTTCCTGCCGGGCAGCCAAGTCGATATCCGCCCGGTGCGTGACATCACGCCGCTGATGAATACGCCGCAGCCGTTCCAGATCCTGAAAATGGATGCGCAGCGCAACAACATCGTCGTTTCCCGCCGCGCCGTTCTCGAAGAAACCCGTACCGAAGCCCGTTCGGAACTGATCTCCAATTTGACCGAAGGCCAGGTTCTGGAAGGCATCGTCAAGAACATCACCGATTACGGCGCCTTCGTCGATCTCGGCGGCGTTGACGGCCTTTTGCATGTCACCGATATTGCCTGGCGCCGGGTCAACCACCCGTCCGAAGCCTTGCAGATCGGCGAGACCGTGAAGGTTCAGGTCATTCGCTTCAATGCCGAAACCCAACGAATTTCGCTGGGCATGAAGCAACTGGAAGTCGATCCCTGGGAAGGCGTTGGCGGCAAATATCCGCCGGAAGCCAAATTCACCGGCCGGGTCACCAACATCACCGATTACGGCGCCTTCGTTGAATTGGAGCCGGGCGTCGAAGGGTTGGTGCACGTGTCGGAAATGAGCTGGACCAAAAAGAACGTCCACCCCGGCAAAATCGTTTCCACCAGCCAGGAAGTGGAAGTCATGGTTCTCGAGGCGGATCCGGAAAGACGCCGTATCTCGCTGGGCCTCAAGCAATGCCGGGAAAATCCCTGGGAAGGCTTCCTTACCAAATACACCGTCGGTTCAGAAGTCGAGGGCGAAGTCAAAAACATCACCGAATTCGGTCTGTTTGTCGGCCTCGACGGCGAAATTGACGGCTTGGCGCATCTGTCCGATTTGAGCTGGGAAAAATCCGGCGAAGAAGCCCTTGCCGACTTCAAGAAGGGCGATATCGTCAAGGCCAAGGTGCTGGATGTGGACATCGACAAGGAACGCATCAGTCTCGGCCTCAAGCAGATGACCGAAGATACGGTCGCCGACGGCCTCGGAGAGTTGCAAAAGGGTGTCGTCGTCACCTGTACCATCAGCGCCATTGTCGATGGCGGCATCGAGGTCATGACGAGTAATTCCATTCCCGGCTTTATCCGCAAAGGTGATTTGAGCCGTGATCGCTCCGAGCAGCGGCCGGACCGCTTCGCCGCCGGCGAAAAAATCGATGCCAAAATCACCAAGGTCGACAAAGCCGGTCGCAAGCTGATGCTTTCCGTCAAGGCGCTGGAAGTGGAAGAAGAAAAGAAAGCCATGGCGAGTTATGGCTCTTCGAACGCCGGCGCCTCGCTGGGCGATATCCTGGGCGCCGCCCTGGAAGAAAAGAAAACCGTCACCAAGAAGGCCGACGCGGAAGAGGAAAAGGCCAAACCTGCGAAGAAAGCAGCGAAAAAGGCCGACGCACCAGAAGACAAAAAGGCCGAGGAAAAAGCCCCGGCGAAGAAAAAGGCCCCCGCCAAGGCGAAAGCCCCGGCCAAGGCTGATGCTAAGGCGGCGGATAAAAAAGAGACCAAGAAAAAGCCTGCCGCCAAGGCCAAAAAGGACGCGAAAAAGTAAC
>LFEN01000077.1 GCA_001510075.1 Alphaproteobacteria bacterium casp-alpha2 | reverse complement strand
GCCCGCGCTACTGGCGGGACCATGACCCGGCCACCGTTGAACGTGTTCGTGACGGCTTCCGGCGCCTGTTCCCGGAATAGGCCCCAAACAGGCCCGAAACAGGGGTCGAGCGCGCCCCCTTCCCAGGCGTTGCTCCCCCTTGGGACGCCGGCTCCCAGGGGCCCCTCCAGGGGCCGGCGTCCTTTTTTATTATCGGAGAACAAAAATGTTTAAAGACCCCTTCGGCCGACTGTTGGCCGAACCGAAACCCGACCGCGAAATCCTGAATTTCCAGAACCCGCTCTCTATCCGCGATTCCATCGGCATGGAAGGCATGAACAGCCGCCGCGACGTCGCCAAGGTTGAAAACCTTTTAGGCCGCGCCGGTGCGTTGGACTTGTCCAAGACCGACGGCGTCACCGGATTCTTCGGCGCCCGCACGGACGAAGCCGTCCGAACATTCCAAAAAGACCGGGGCCTGAAAGTTGACGGCCTGATCAACCCCCGCAGCCCGACGATGCGGACCCTGATCGCCGAGGCCGGACAACATGTCGCAACAAGGTTACTTCCCACTGCTCCACCACGGGTTGGGCTACTTCCTGAACCTGAGATCAAACCCGAACCTCGGAAAGATAACATCCGGAATTTCGTATTACGGCTGCGGGAAATGCAAAAGAACGGCATTGACCCAAAAGCGCATAATTTTGCCAACGCTGGAGGACAGAGCGGAAAGGACACCGCCGGAGCCAGCGATCAAAACAGCCCGGAAGCCGACATTATGGGCAAGTTGCAAGGCCTCATTGAAGAACTAAAGGACCAGCAGGACCCGCGTGCCGGTGATATTGATACGGATGCTGGCGGCAGACGACCGCCACTACAGCACAATGAGCCCTCACCGCAGCCGGAAAAAGAACCCCTGGCGCCTGAAAGAGATGCAGAAGACCGACTTAAAAAACAGCGCATAGATGCCTTGATCAATATTCTTGACACCTTTACCTCATTATATTTTTTAAGGGGCATGAAGGCGGGACAACAGCCGAAAGGACCGAATATCCAATTCGCTCCACCAGGAAAAGGACCGAAAGCGTAAATTATCCTGCCCCTTTTCTCCGACAGTTAGTACGGTAATCGAATAAGTTATTAGCATGCTGCCTATCGAGGATTAAGGTGGCAGGATATGACTGAGGATCTTTACCAGTGACTAAGTCCGGCCTTTCCCGCCACGACCGTTTTTTTTGGTGGATTTTTGGCATTGCCGCGGCCTCGATGATGTTCATCTGGGCGCTGGGGACCACTCTTCAGGATTACTCAGATTATTATTACAGCCTCGACTTGAATTCCCTCAGGCCAACGGAAGCCATTGTCACGAGCTTCGTAAAAACGGTTCATTACAACAGCCCGGATAGACCTAAAAAAATATCTGCCACCGCGAAATGGATTAAGCCCGCCTCGATTGCCCTGATTGGAGATTCATCGGCTTGGCAGCGGAAAGTTATCAGCGAACATGCCGCTCTTTTAAGTAAGCTAACGGGCCTGGAAATTAACTTCGTTGATGCAGATGACTCGCGTGCCAACTTGAAAATATTTTTTGTGAGTGGCACGCAGGCCATTATGGATACTGGCAATAAATACTTGCCCCACTTTGTCTGGGACAGAAAATATGTTGGTGATGGGAGATGTTTTTTAACGATTTATAAAAACAAACGAAAGGAAATTCCCAAAGCTGTCATCATCATTGGAAATCCTGGCCAGGATTCTGACGCACATCGGTGTTTGATCGAGGAATTAACCCAGGTTTTTGGACCAAGCCATGACAACGCCACCTACCAGCCAACTCTTTTCACCAACTATCACTTTCCTTACGGGTTTTCGATAAATGACAAAATTCTGGTCCGCACGCTTTACGACAAACGCATCAAACCGGGCATGACATCGGCTGAGACCGCCCCGCTGGCGCGCCAAATCATCACCGAACTGGTGGCGGCGGTGAAGGAAAAAGGCGAAGAAGCCCTTTATCAGAAGTAAGGCTCACCCGTCAGCGGTGATGATGCTGATCAGTTCCTGTTTAACTTTTTCCGCCTCGTCTTGGGCGATTTGGCAGGTGCCTGCCGCCTGATGGCCGCCGCCACCGTATTTCAGCATCAATTTGCCGACGTCGGTGTTCGACGATTTGTCGAAGATCGATTTGCCGACGGGAAAGACGATGTTCATCTGGTCACGGCCCCACATCACGTGCATGGAAATGTTGCACTCCGGGTACAGCGCATAAACGATAAACCGGTTGCCGGCGAAGATGGTTTCTTCGTCCCTGAGATCCAGGACCACCAGCTTGCCGATGACGGTGCCGCAACGCTTGACCTGATCGATGAATTTTTCCTGTTGGCTGAAATACAGATCGACGCGTTCTTTGACATCGGGCAACTCAAGAATTTCGTCGATAGAATGGTCATGGCAATATTCGATCAACGCCATCATCAACTCATAATTCGGAATGCGGAATCCGCGAAACCGGCCCAGACCCGTTCTCGCGTCCATCAGGAAGTTGAGCAACGGCCAGCCTTCGGGTTTAAGGACCTCTTCTTTGGTGAACTGGGCGGAATCGCCCTTGTCGACCGCGTCCATAAGATCGATATCGACCCTGGGGAAGGCTTCCTGGCCGCCGTAATAGTCATAGACCACGCGGGCCGCCGACGGGGCGTCGGGATCAATGATATGATTGTCCAGTTTTTCACCGACGCGCTCGACCTCGCTGTGGTGGTGGTCAAAGGCCAGATGCACCCCCGGCACGTACGGCAGGTTGGTGGTGATATCAATATTCGAGATATCGACCCGACCGTCCTGCATGTCCTTCGGGTGGACAAAAAGAATATCGTCGATCAATTCAAGTTCTTCGAGAAGCACGGCGCAAACAAGGCCGTCGAAATCGCTTCTGGTGACCAATCTGAATTTCTGTTCTGAAGACATGGATGCGTTCCGTTCCTGATTAACACCTTGCATTATTAATGAACCCCCCACGGGTTTGAGTAAATCATAAAGGGTTTGCCGTTAGAGGTTAACCCCGTTTCTCTCAGAATCGCTTTTACTCCCGTCGCGGCGCCTGTTGCTGTGACGCCCCGCACAACGGAACGGGGATAAGCTTAAATAATTTTTTTATTTTTTTCACCGGCGGACAACCGCAGGGGAGCCTGTTTACCAGTGTGCTCCCGGCCCGTCCGGTTTTTCCGTCCCCTGCCGGCGGCATTTTGCCACAACCGGACTTGCGGGCGTTTCACCCCTCCTTAACGCCAACCTCCATCATTCACGAAAGGAGAATGATTGATGTCTGCAACCATAGAACAGGCGTTCATCAAGAACTTCCAGTCGGACGTCCACCTGCAATACCAGCGCATGGGCTCCAAGCTGCGCAACACCGTCAGGGTCAAAAACAACATCCAAGGCTCTTCGACGACTTTCCAAAAAGTCGGCAAGGGCACGGCCTCGACCAAGGCGCGGCACGGCAAGGTTCCCGTGATGAACGTCGACCACACCCCGGTCGAATGCACTCTATCGGACTATTACGCCGGTGATTGGGTCGACAGCCTTGATGAGCTGAAGACAAACATCAACGAGCGCATGGTCATTGCCAGGGCCGGCGCCTACGCCCTTGGCCGCAAGACCGACGAGCTGATTATTTCCCAGCTCGATACGTCAACCAACTACGCCGGTACCGGCGCCGACGGCCTGACCAAGGCCAAGGTGCTGGCAGCGTTTGAATTGCTTGGCGCGGCCGATGTTCCTGACGACGGCGACCGCTTCGCCATTGTCGGCTGGAAACAGTGGAGCGATCTGCTTGCCATTCCGGAATTCGCCAATGCCGATTACATCGGCGACGACGAACTGCCGTGGAACGGCACCCAGGCCAAACGCTGGCTTGGTGCCTTGTGGACCCCGCATTCGGGTCTGACCAAGACCGGCTCGGTCCGGTTTTGCTACTGGTACCACAAAACCGCCCTCGGCCAGGCCGTCGGGGCCGATGTCAAAACCGACATCACCTGGCACGGCGACCGGGCGGCAAACTTCATCAACAACATGATGAGCCAGGGGTCCTGCCTGATTGATACGTCCGGCGTGGTCTCCCTGCGCTGTCTCGAAGCTTAAAGGAGAGCTGCACCATGGCATACAATTCCAAAGACCTGAGCGTGCTGGCCTATGCGAACGGCTTCACGCTTTGGCATTACACCACGATCGATCCGGCGATCGACGTGGACACGTCAGGATACTTCAACGACGCCACGGACATGGTCCGCGTCGGCGATATGGTCCTGGCCAACACGGACACCGACGGCACCCCCGCATCCGGCATTTTTCTGATCAATGCCAATAGCGCAGGCGTTGTCGATGCCGCGGATATGACCGCCGTCGGCGCCGCCGATCTCGACTAACCGCTAAACCGAAAACGGCATCTCTGTCCCTGGCCGGCGCCCCTGAAGGTTAAAACCTTTCGGGGCGCCGGCATTTCGGGCGTCAAAACCCAATAAAATCAATAAAATATAGAATTATACGGTTTTTGATTAATTTATTTTTCTGTTTTTTGCAAAAATTTTTCCACATATTTTATTTAACTCGTATTTAGTTAATTCAAATATTCCCCCTTACCCAAAAAAAGGAGACCCCCATGGCATTGAGTAACATTGCCCTGTCGTCGCGCGCGCTATTGAAGCTCGGCGCCGACACCATTGCGTCCTTCGAAGAAGGCACCGCCGAAGCGGAAGTGGCGGCAAACCTTTACCCATCCACTCGCGATGCGCTTTTATCGGCGCACCCGTGGAGCTTCGCTTCCGCGCAATCGGTTTTGCCGAAGCTGGCGGCAACGCCGGTGGCGGACTACAGCGCCGCCTTCCAGTTGCCTGCCGATTTTCTTCGCGCCCTGTCCGCCGGACCCAGTGGCCGTGGCCGCGGCATCGATTACCGCATTGCCGAACGGCGGCTGCACGCCAACGCCGACCAGGTCGTTCTCAGCTATATTTTCCGGCCCGATGAATTCGACTTCCCGCCGTTTTTCGACCAGGCCCTGATTACCCGCCTGGCGGCCGAGTTCTGTATTCCTTTGACCGAAAGCACGTCGCGCTCGGAAAGCCTCCACAAACTGGCCGATCTTGAATTCCGCCGCGCCAAGATGATCGATTCCCAACAAGACACGCCGGGCCGGATCGAGGACTTCCCCCTGGTCGAGGTGCGCAGCTGATGGCCCGCCTGACCACCAACAAAACCAGCTTCACCTCGGGCGAGATTTCGCCGGACCTGCTCGGCCGGGGGGACCTGCGCGCCTATGAAAACGGGGCGGCAAAGCTGCGCAACATCTTCATCAATCCGACCGGCGGGCTCACCCGTCGCCACGGACTGCGCTACATCGACACGGCCAGGGGCGACGGGCGCCTGGTCGCCTTCGAATTCAATACGGAGCAAGTTTACCTGTTGGTGTTTACCGACCTTTTTGCCGATGCCTACCGCGACGGGGTCAAGGTCGCCAGCTTCGCCACACCCTGGACGCAAGCCCAGATCGGACAAATCGTCTGGGTACAAAGTGCCGACACCCTTTTGGTCGTCAACCCGGACGTGGCGCCGAAAAAAATCACCCGCACGTCCGATTCCAGCTGGACCGTCAGCGATTGGACCTTCGTCGAAAAGGACGGGCGTATTTACCAGCCCCACCACAAGTTCGCCGATGACGGCGTGACGCTAACCGCCAGCGCCGCCACCGGATCCATCACCTTGACCGCGTCAGCGGATGTTTTTGTCGCCGCCCACGTAGGAGCCCGCTTCCGGTTTGAGAACAAAGAAGTGGAGATCACCGCCTTTACCTCGGCCACCGTGGTCAGCGCAAGCGTCAAAGAATCGCTGGCCGCCACCGCCGCCACCAAGGACTGGGAAGAACAATCGTTCTCCGTCGTCCGGGGCTGGCCTGCGTCTCTCAACTTTCATCAGGACCGGATGGTCATCGGCGGGTCGCGCGATTTGCCCAACCAGCTATGGCTGTCAAAATCCGCCGATCTGTTTAATTTTGACCTCGGCACCGGGCTTGATGACGAGGCCATTGAATTTGCCATCCTGTCCGATCAGGTCAACGCCATCCGGGCGGTTTTTTCCGGCCGCCATCTACAGGTCTTCACCTCCGGCGCCGAGTGGATGGTGAGCGGCGATCCGCTGACGCCGGCCAACCTGCAACTGCGCCGGCAAACCCGCATCGGCTCGCCCACGGACAGGACCGTGCCGCCCCGCGATGTTGACGGGGCGACGCTGTTCACACCCCGAAGCGGGGCCGAGCTTAGAGAATTCCTCTTTGCCGATGTCGAACAGGCCTATCAATCGGCAGACCTGGCAACACTGGCCAAGCATCTGGTCGATAGTACCGTCGATCAGGATTTTGACACCGCCAACCGGCTGTTTTTCATGGCCATGGGAAACGGTAATCTCGCCACCGTGACCATCTTCCGGGCCGAGCAGGTCACCGCCTGGTCCTTACAGGAAACGCAAGGAGCATTTCGCTCCGTCGCCATGGTCGGCAACACGGTTTATTTCCTTGTTTCCAGAACCGGCGGCGTTTTTCTGGAAGTTCTCGAAAAAGGCATGAACGTGGATTCAGGCCTTAGCGGCACCAACGCGACACCAAAATCCACATGGGCCGGCCTCGACCACCTTGAAGGTCAAATCGTCACCGTCCTCGCCGACGGCGCCCAACAAACCGACAAGACCGTCAGTGGCGGCGCCATCTCGCTTGACGAGCCGGCGACGTCCGTGGAAATCGGCTTATCGTACGCCCATACAATCGAGCCCCTGCCGCCATCGATTCAAACCGCTCAAGGCGGCAGCCAGGGCGGCAGGATTCGCCCCGTCGCCATTACGTTTCGGCTTCAAGACACGGCGGTTCTCCGCCTCGACACGGGGCGGGGTTTCACCAACATTCCGTTCAAGGGGTTCGGCAGTTCCGTTCTCGACCAGCCACCGCAACCTTTTAGCGGCGACAAGACGGTGCGGGCGCTGGGCTGGCGCAAAGACGGCACCGAGCCCCTCTGGCGCATTGAACAATCAACACCACTTCCCTTCACCCTTCTTTCGGTGACCACCGAAATCAGCATCAACGGCTAATCCCACCAGAATAAAGGAGACCCAGACAATGGGACAATTCGCTGCACTGGCGGCAACGACCGCCCTGCAACAGATCCAGGCCAGACAACAGGCGAAGGCGCAAAATGCTGCCGCCCAGACTGCGGCTAATTTTCAGACACAACAGATTGGGCGCGCCCAGGAAATCCGCGAACGACAACGCCGCGACCTGCTTGGGCGCAACCTGGCCACCCAAAGGGCCCGGTTCGCATCCCGGGGCATCGCCGGTGGCGGTTCCGTCGATGCCCTGCTCAGGGGCCTATCGAAGGAAACGGATCAAGCCATCAATGATGACCGGTTTTCCAGCGATCTTCGCATCGGCAACATCAACAACACCTTTGAAAATACCCGGCGACGAAACCTGCTTGAGCTGTCCGACATCCGGCAACGGGCGGCGTTCAATCTGCTGGGCAAGGGCCTCAATGGCCTGAACCTGCTCAAGTAAACGACCCACCCTTTTTTTGTAACGGAGAGCCCCATGGCCGATCACATTCAAATCGGTGATATTTCACCGCGCATTCAATTCACCGGTGATGGCACGCAAACGCTTTTCACCTTCCCCTTCCCAATCTTCAAAGACGTCGATCTTGCGGTCTATGAAGACACGACACCTAAAACACTGACAACCCATTACACCGTTTTAGGCGCCGGAAATTCCGCCGGCGGCAGCGCCACGTTCCTTGTTGCCCCCGCCAACGGCGTTATCGTCACCCTGAAACGCCAGCTCGCCATTCAACGCACATCGGATTTTCAGGAATCCGGCGAATTCCGCTCCAAGGTCATCAACGATGAGCTGGATACCTTGACCGCGTCGCTGCAACAGGTGGACGACGATGTCAGCCGGTCGCTGCGTCTGGGCGCCACCGATACGGCAGCCAGCCTGGAACTTCCCGCCAAGGGCGCCAGGACCAGCAAGTTTCTCGCCTTCGACGCCAACGGCGACCCGATCGCATCGGACGGCCCTGCGGGCGGCGTTGCGGTTTCAACCTTCGGCGCAACGCTGATTGATGACGCCGATGCCGCAACGGCGCGCACGACCTTGGGGGCGGTTATCGGAACAGATGTTTTGTCGCCCAATGGTGATGGTTCGGGTTTAACCGGCATTGCCACGGGCGCCACGGATGCCGAGAAAGCCAACATCATTCTCAATGCCTTCCGCATCGCTATCAATGGCGGCTTGTCAGTGCAAAACATGGTCGATGGCGTCGTTGACGAATTTGAGGATGAAACCGGCATCGATACCGCTACATCAACGAACGAGGTCTATGACGCCACCGGGGATTATTATACCGGGTCGGGTACAGTAATAGACGGAACTTGGTCGCTTACAGACAGCAATGTAGATGGTCGCAATTTCAATAACGGGACTGATGATTTTGTTGGCCTTGGTTTCACTGCTGCCAATAGCGGCACGATTAATTCCATAAAAGTGAATGTAAACCAATTTGTAGCCCAAGCAGACACAGTCCGGGCGCAGTTGTACACAAATAATGCAGGATCGCCGGGATCAACTATTGGGTCCGCGACTCCGACGCAAGCCCTTAGTGGCACTGGTGATTATACATTTACCTTTGGGACGCCACCGTCAATTACGGCGGGAACATTTTATTGGATGGTAATTTCTGACCCCGATGACACGAATTATCAATGTGATTTTGCAGGGGTGGCCGCAAACGCGAGTTTCTCTACGGGGGCCGCCGGCACAGCGGCTGGTATTTCAGACAATAGCGGTCAATGGCCGACTGAAGAAATTAAAATGGAGATAACCGTCGCCGTTGATCAGAACATAACTCTAGTCTCCGGCGCTACAACGGCACTGGCACAACCGACGGATGCTTTCATCGTGCTTTGGCAAGAGGACGTTGATGCCGTCACGCTCAATACAGACCTCACCGCCGAAGTCAGCCGCGACGGCGGCACGACCTGGACGGCGGTAACGCTCACCGAAGAAGCGACGCTGACCACCGGGCGCATACTGACCGGCACGGCGGACATTTCCGCCCAGCCCGCCGGCACATCCATGAAGTACCGCATCAAGACCCTCAACACCAAAGGCCAGCGCATCCACGGCGTTGGTCTGCAATGGAGTTAAGACAATGGCATTGAAAAAAGTCATCTCCCCATCCCTAGCATTGGAACGCACCCTGGACAAAATCAACCGCCGCCTTCAAGACGCCCTTTACGACGACCCTTCCGGCAATAGCCCGGCGGCTCAGGCGCTGCGGACCAAACGGGCCGCCATCAAAGCCCAACAGCCTTAAGCCGCCATGAAACCCGACAATTCCCCCGTAAACTTTGACGCCTTCCTTATCGCCTGGAACCAGCACCAGGGGATGAAGACGCCGGAGCTCCATATTGAGATCGCCCGCTGGTTGGCGGAAAGCTGGCAGGTGGGCGATCGCGAGCTGGTCTTGCTGGCCTTCCGCAACGCCGGCAAGTCGACCATTGTCGGGCTGTTTTGTTCCTGGCTTTTGATGCGTAATGCAAACCTGCGCATCCTGGTTCTGGCGGCGGACTTCGCGTTAGCCAGCAAGATGGTCCGCAACGTCAAACGCATCATCGAACGCCATCCTTTGACCCATAACCTGAAACCGGACCGCGCCGATCAGTGGGCATCGGCGCAGTTTACCGTCAACCGGCCCCGCGAGCTGCGCGACCCGTCCATGCTGGCCAAGGGCATCGGCGCCAATATTACCGGGTCGCGCGCCGATGTCGTTATCTGCGACGATGTCGAGGTGCCGAACACGTCGGACACGCCGGGCAAACGCCAGGACCTGCGCCAGCGCCTCGATGAAATCGACTATGTTTTGACGCCGGGCGGGCTGCAACTCTATGTCGGCACGCCGCATACCTATTATTCCATCTACGCCGATAAACCCCGCGCCGACGCAGACGAGGAAGTGCCTTACTTGGCCGGGTTCAAACGGCTTGAGCTGCCGCTGCTTGATGGGGGCGGCAACAGCCGCTGGCCGGAACACTTCCCGGCGGCAAAGATCAACGCCATCCGGCTTCGCACCGGGCCGAACAAATTCGCCAGCCAGATGTTGCTCCAGCCGGTCAACATCACCGACGGCCGCCTCGACCCCGAGCGGCTTAAATCCTATGACGACGACCTCGATTACCGGGAAGCCAACGGCGAAGCGAAACTGTTGCTAGGGGGCAAGCGTATGGTCTCGGTATCGTGCTGGTGGGACCCGTCATTCGGATCGCCCGACAAAGGCGACGCCAGCGTCATCGCCTGCGTCTTCACCGGCGAAGACGGCGATTACCGATTGCATGGCGTGCGCTACCTGGAACACGACCCGGCGCTGTCGGGTGAGGTCGATGAAGCGACACAGCTTTGCAACCAGGTCTGCAGTTTTGTCCGCGATCATTTCCTTCCTTCGGTGACATTGGAAACCAACGGGCTCGGGCGGTTCCTGCCGGGGTTGCTCAGGCGCGAGCTTAACATCGCGGGCCTGCCCAGCGCCGTTATCGAGAAGGCTTCCAGCCGCTCCAAGGATCTCCGCATCATCGACGCCTTCGACGCCGTGCTGGCGGCAGGAAGGCTGCATGCGCACAGGCAGGTTTTTTCGACCCCCTTCATCACCGAAATGCGTGAATGGCGGCCGGGAACCAAGGCCCGCGACGACGGGCTGGATGCGGTGTCGGGCTGCTTGCTGTCAGAGCCCGTGCGCTTGCCGCGCCTGCCGGCGCCGGCGGCCAAAGACGTTAAAGCCCGCGCCAACTGGCGGCCCGGCCAGGGCGGCTTCAAGGCCGATGCGGAATTTAAAATTTAAACCATCCCCATTCATCCCCCCCCAACCGCCGCTTCTTCAGCGGCTTTTTTTATGCCCAAACGAAAGGAAACCCACCCATGCAAGACCCCTGGACGCTGAACGTGATCTGGTGGATATCGGTCGTCGAAATCCCGGCGCTGGCGGGCCTGTTCTGGCTCAACTGGCGCAGCCGCCGCGATGTCGATGACGCCATCAGCGACGCCCGCCATGAATTTGAAACCGGGCTGACGTATCTGCGTGAAAG
>LFEN01000076.1 GCA_001510075.1 Alphaproteobacteria bacterium casp-alpha2 | reverse complement strand
GCGGCGGGCGATTTCGGGATACACCGCCTGAAACGCCCGCCCGACGTCTTGGGTGAAGGCGAAGTCGGCTTCCCAGTCACCGGAATTGAGGTTGTCGTAAAAAATGCCGCCGACGCCGCGCGCCTCGCCCCGGTGCGGCAGATAGAAATAGTCGTCACACCATTTTTTGAATTTCGCATAATAATCGCCGTCGGCTTTATCGCAGGCGGCTTTACAGGCGGCGTGAAAATCCGCCGTGTCTTGGTCAACGGGGAACACGGGTGTCAAATCGCCGCCGCCGCCAAACCAGCCTTGCGTCGTGACGATCATGCGCGTGTTCATGTGCGCCGTCGGCACCAGCGGCGAGCACGGATGAATGACCACCGATACGCCGGACGCCCAATAACGGGGATCATCGGCAGCGCCGGGAATTTTGTCGCGGAATTCGTCGGAAAACTCGCCCCAGACCGTCGAGACGTTGACGCCGGCTTTTTCAAACACCCTGCCTTCTCGCATCACCGACATGACGCCGCCGCCTTCCCCATCTTCTCTCTGCCAGGCGGTGCGCTCGAAGCGGCCGGGCTGGCCGGAGGAAGTCTCGTTGGGGCCGGTTGCGTCGTCCTCGACGGATTCCAGGGCGCTACAAAGGTCGTCGCGGAACTGCTGAAACCACTCGCTAGCGCGTTTCTTGTGGCCGTCGCCGTATGCTTTTTCGCCGCTCATGGTCGAATCCTACCTAAGGTCTTAACCACAAAGACACAAAGAAAAATGAACCCGTCTGGCCTTCGTGTCTTTGTGGTGAATTTCTTTTTTTAAGTCTGCTTGATTCTATACCCTAACCCTTCGGGAAAGCGCCAGTCTGGCGCAATGCCTCACCCAATACCATGGCCAAGGAAGCAGCGACGTTCAAGGACCGCATGCCCGCCAGCATCGGCACCAGAATTTTTGCATCCGCCGCCGCCTGCACGTCATCTGGGACGCCGGCGCTTTCGCGGCCCGCCAGCAGGGTATCGCCGGGGGCGAAGGCAAAATCGATATAAGAAGTTTCCGCCTTTGTCGTCAGCAGCACCAAACGGCCAAGATGTTGTGCCTGAAACGTCTGCCACGATACATGGTTGGTCCAGTCGAGCCGGTCGAGATAGTCCATCCCGGCGCGCCGCATTTGCTTGTCGGATAGTGCAAACCCCGCCGGCCCGATAATATCGACACCGACGCCCAGGCACGCCGCCGTGCGCATGCATGCCCCTGTATTCTGGGGGATGTCCGGCTGATAAAGGGCTAGTCTGATGGTGGACCGCATGGGCATATCCGGAAAGGGTTGAAAACAAGGCCTTAATGCGTAGAGTACACGGGCAATTGTAACCGTAAAGACGGGGAACGGAGAGAGGACTTTTTTATGAGCGATTCGGCCATCACCGACGATAAATCCCGCCGCGATTTTTTAATTATATCCACGTCCGTCGTTGGCGCCGTTGGAACCGCCCTGGCCGCATGGCCATTGGTCGATTCCATGAACCCGGCTGCCGATACACTGGCACTGTCGACCACGGAAGTCGATCTCGCGCCGATCAAAGAAGGCCAGAGCATTACCGTGGTATGGCGCGGAAAGCCGGTCTTTGTCCGCTATCGGACGGCGGCCGAAATCAAGACGGCCAATGATGCCAAGCTGGAAGATCTGCCCGACCCCCAGGCCGACAAAGACCGGGTCAAAAAAGCCCAATGGCTGATTATGGTCGGTGTGTGCACGCATCTGGGCTGCATTCCGCTGGGCCAGAAAGCCAATGACCCGAAAGGCGAGTTCGGCGGCTGGTTCTGCCCGTGTCATGGATCGCACTACGACACGTCGGGCCGGATTCGCAAGGGCCCCGCGCCTGAAAACCTGTTTGTGCCGGAATACAAGTATCTTTCCGACACCAAAGTCCAGATCGGTTAGGGCCGCAACATGAGCAAATTCTTCGAAAACCCCGTCATCAAATGGGTCGAATACCGGCTGCCGATCTTCAGCTTCATCGACGAGTCGGTCGGCTCCGGGTATCCGACGCCGAAAAACCTGAATTACTGGTGGAACTTCGGCTCGCTGGCGGGTCTCGTGCTGGTCATCATGATCGCCACCGGCATCGTGCTGGCCATGAACTACACGGCGCATGTCGATTACGCCTTCGAATCGGTGGAAAGGATCATGCGCGACGTCAACTACGGCTGGCTGGTCCGCTATATCCACGTCAACGGCGGCTCGATGTTCTTCATCCTCGTCTACATCCACATGTTCCGGGGGCTGTATTACGGCTCGTTCAAGGAACCGAGGGAATTGTTGTGGATCATCGGCGTATTTATTCTGCTGGCCATGATGGCGACGGCGTTCATGGGCTATGTGCTGCCCTGGGGGCAGATGAGCTTTTGGGGCGCGACGGTGATCACCAATTTGTTTTCCGCCATTCCGCTGATCGGTGACAGCATCGTCACCTGGTTGTGGGGCGGATTTTCCGTCGATAACCCGACGCTCAATCGCTTTTACGCCTTTCATTATCTGTTGCCGTTCGTGATTTTCGCCCTGGTTTTCATCCATCTTTGGGCGCTGCACGTACATAAATCCAGCAATCCGTTGGGCATCGACATCCAGGGACCGCAGGACACCATCCCGTTCCATCCCTACTTCACCATCAAGGATTTGTTCGGCATGGGCGTGTTCATGCTGATCTTTATGTATTTTGTCTTTTTCGCGCCCAACTTCTTCGGCGAGCCGGACAATTACATCAAGGCCAACCCCCTGGTGACACCGCCGCACATCGTGCCGGAATGGTATTTCCTGCCGTTCTACGCAATCTTGCGCGCCGTACCGGATATCTGGTTCATTTCCGCCAAGCTGGGCGGCGTTATCGCCATGTTCGGATCCATCCTGATTTTGCTGTTGCTGCCGTGGCTCGACCGATCGAAGGTGCGTAGTTCGCAGTTTCGTCCCATCAACAGACAACTGTTCTGGGTGTTCTTCGTCGATTGCCTGATTTTAGGCTGGGTCGGCGCCAATTCGCCGGACGCTGTCTTCCACGGGGTGCCGTTCCTGTGGATCGGCCGGGTGACGACGGCGTATTATTTCGCCCATATCCTGTTGATCATTCCGCTGGTCAGCATTTTGGAACGCACAAAACCGTTGCCGGAAAGCATATCAGCGGCGGTGACGGCGAATGCCAAATCCGGGGCGGGAGAATAACAATGAAAAAAATCAACGCAATCGCCAGCATCCTCGCCGTCGCCTTGATCTTTGGGTCAGCCGTCAGCAGCGCAACCGCATCCGAAGGCGCCAAACCCCATGCCCAGGACTGGTCTTTCAACGGCATCTTCGGCACTTTTGACCGGGGCGCGTTGCAACGGGGATATCAGGTCTACAGCGAAGTTTGTGCGGCCTGTCATGCCTTGCGCCTGTTGTCGTACCGCAACCTCACCGCCATCGGCCTCAGCCCGGACCAGGTCAAGAAAATCGCCGCCGAGTTCGAAGTCACCGACGGCCCCAACGACGAAGGCGAGATGTTCCAGCGCCCGGCCCGACCGTCTGACCGCTTCGTGTCGCCGTTCGCCAACGAAAACGCCGCCCGGGCGTCGAACAACGGCGCGTTGCCGCCTGATTTATCCCTGATGACCAAAGCCCGCAAAGGCGGCGCGGATTATCTGCACGGCCTGCTCACCGGCTACAAGGAAGAGCCGCCCGCCGGGGTCAAACTGCCCGAAGGCATGAACTACAACCTCTATTTCCCCGGCAACCAGATCGCCATGGCGCCGCCACTGGCCGATGATGCGGTGAAATACGCCGACGGCACCAAGGCGACGCTGGATCAAGTGTCCAGCGACGTCACCACGTTCCTGGCCTGGGCGGCGGAACCGGAACTGGAAGAACGCAAACGGCTCGGCATCAAGGTCATGCTGTTCCTGCTGGTGCTGACGGGTATGCTCTATGCGCTGAAAGTGTCGATCTGGAAGGATCAGCACTAAGCCGAAAATACAAGGGCGACGCCGCACGCGTCGCCCGCCGCCACCTTGATCTCCCTGTCTTGCCGCTCGAAGGCGATGCCTGCTTTTTCCAGCACTGCCGCCGTCTGGTCGATATCGCTGACCTTGACCTCAAAACCCACCGGCCCCGGCGGTGCGTCCGGCCCGGCGGGTTGCAAATACAGGCAACCCTTGCCGACACGCACGACACTTCCACTGACCGCATCAGTGCCGAACAATTTGCCGTAAGCGCCGGCGGCTTCGTCCAGATCTTCAACGCGTACTGTCGCAGACGCGATGGCCGTTGCGCCGTTGGCGTGGTCCAGCCATTGCGCCTGCCACACCAGGTCGGGGGTTAAATGCCGGATAACGAAGGACGGTGCGCCGGGGGTCGCTTGCGGTAGCAGATGCACCAGCTCGAACCTCGGCTCCACCTCTCCGCTCGGCAGTTCCAGCGCCCGCGATAACGGTTTCGGCGGCTCGGCCCCCAACGCTTTCAGCGCCGCGTAAGCGGCCCCCGCATCCTGGGTCGCGTAACTCAGGCTCATCAGCCCCTCGCCGCTCTCAGCCAGTTTTTTGTCCAGGTTATTGGTGAACTGCGATGCATCGACGATGCCGAGAAGCTCAATGTAGTCGCCATCAAACATGATGCAGTAATTCGCCGTCCCCCAGCCGAAATGCCGGCCACGGGGGCTGAGGGTAAACCCGAGACGGCGATACGTGTCCCGCGCCGCTTCCAGATCGGCGACGCCGACAATGACGTGATCAAATCCGCCGATGGCGTTGGTCATGGGGTTATCTGAGGGCGGCGGCGATATTGCCGCCATCAACCGTGACGATAGACGCCGTGGTTTTGGTTGAGCGCGCCAGATCGACGAAGGCTTTGGCGACGTCTTCGGCGGTGACTTCCTTGCCCAGCAGATTGCCGCCCAGGTATTCCGCACGGCTCAGTCCCCGCGCTTTCGAGCGCGCCTTGACCATGTCGTCGGTCAACAAACCGGAGCGGATGCGATCGGCGTTGACGGCGTTGGATTTAATGCCGAGATGCCCGTAATCGAGGGCGTATTGCCGCATCAGCGCCACCGTCGCCGCCTTGGGCAGGCCGTAGGGGCCGAAATCCTTGCCGGGATTGACCGATTGTTTCGAGGTGTTGAACAGCAAACAGCCGCCGGTGTTTTGCGCCGTCATGATGCGGACAGCATTCTGGGCCACGGATTGATGGGCGAAGAAGTTGAGCTCGAAACTGTCGCGGAGAATTTTATCTGAGACCGTGCCGATGGCGCCCTGCCAGGCGGCGCCGGCGTTGGAGACGACGATATCGACGCCGCCGAAGGTTTTGGCCACGGCGTCAAAGGCGCGCCGCACCGCGCGGCCATCGGTGACGTCACAAGAAAGACCTAATCCGCCAAATTCCGCCGCTACCGCCTGGGCGGCCTTAAGGTCGCGGTCGAGCACCGCCACTTCCGAGCCTTCCGCCGCCAGCGCGCGGGCCGTCGCCGCCCCGATGCCGGAACCGCCGCCGGTGACGACCGAGACATGGCGGGCCAGCGGTTTTTCCACGCCTTTTCCCAGCTTCGCCTGTTCCAGCGACCAGTATTCCAGATCAAAGATATCGGCCTCGGAAATCACCTGATAGGGGTTGATGCGTTCCGCCTTGGTGATGACTTCTATGTTGGTTTCCGCCAGATCGGCGGCGATGGCGGCGGCCTTGGCGTTAGCGCCGAGACCAAAAACCCCGACCCCCGGCACCATGATCATGCGCGGCATGGGGTCCAGTTCCGTGCGTTTGATTTTCTGCCGCGCGTTGTTGCGCCGAAAATAGGCATGGTAGTCGTTGACGTATTTCGCCAACGCCCGTTCGCTGGATTTTTTGAAAGCATCGATATCACCCGCTACCGGTGCCGGCAAAATCAGCGGTTTATGCTTGGTGCGAATGACATGGTCCGGCGTCACCGTTCCCTGGCAGGCGTAGCGCCGGATGTCCTTGCCGCCGACGTAGTTCAAAATATTTTTGCCGCCCCGGAAATCGAAAATCAGGCGTTTGCCGCCGTGCCGCGTCAGGCCGCGCAATATGGGCGCGATGTCGGCGACGCCGGCGATTTTTTTCGGCAGCTTGGCGGCGGCGAAGACCTTTTTACGGGCCTTTTTAAGGCGTCTTTCGGCCAGGCTGACCATTTCGATCATCCGCCCGTAGGCTTCCTTGGCCGTATCGCCAAAGGTAAAGATGCCGTGCTTGAAAAGAATAAGCCCTTCTACCGACGGATCAGCCTCGTAAACTTCCAATGCCTTTTTCGACAGATCAAACCCCGGCATGATGTAGGGAACGTAGCCCATGCGTTTGCCGAATACGCGCTTACACAGCGCATCGCCGCCTTTCTGGTCGGTTAAAGACAGCACCGCGTTGGAATGCGTATGGTCGATGAACTTGTGCGGCAAAAAAGCGTGCAACAGCGTTTCCACGGACGGGTTGGGCGACGTGGAATCAAGCAGGTTGATGCGCTGGGCGTTGACCATGTCTTCGTCGCTGAGTTTATTCAGGGCCACCATTTGCCGAAGCGGTTGCAGGCGCACGGCGGGCAGCCCCTGGGGCTCGATATCGCCCATATCCCAGCCCGACCCTTTTACGCACAACACCTCGGTCTTTTCGCCCATGATATCGGGCATGGTGGTTTTGACCGACGTATTGCCGCCGCCGTGCAGCACCAGGCGTGGCTCCCCGCCCAAAAGCCTAGACGTATAGACTCGCAGCGCCCGGTCACGGTTAACGCCTGCCTTGGCGTAGCGCAGGACAAAAGATCGCGCTTGATGATCGGACCACAGGTTTTTCATCGGTTTGGAACTCCCGGTTTGAAGCGACAATAACCCATTGATTTACAATGGGCCATCCCCAGATTAACAGGGGAAACGCCCGCCCCCCGGCCTGTCTATGCCCTTTGCCCACATTGACAACGGCCAAGGCGCTGATACGTTTTCCATGGTACCCCCGGATAAGGAATTGCTGCGGTGGCGCGAGCGAAGAAACCCGACGATATCAGCCCGCTTGATAAATGGCGGCAGGGCAAGGACAAGGTCCTTGATGCCGATTCCGTGGAAATGCCGCCCGAGGAGAAGGATATGCCGCCCCCCCTCGGCCATCCCGGTGGCTTGACCTATATCCCCATTCAGGCCCCTCCACCCAAGGGTGACGCGACGATGTTGCCGGGGCAAGCCATGGCATCGAAAGGCGAAGCGACGATGTTGCCGGGGCAAAGCATGGCATCGAAAGGCGAGGCGACGATGTTGCCGGGGCAAAGCATGGCATCGAAAGGCGAGGCGACGATGTTGCCGGGCCAAAGCATGGCATCGAAAGGCGAGGCGACGATGTTGCCGGGGCAAAGCGTGGCATCGAAAGGCGAGGCGACGATGTTGCCGGGGCAAAGCGTGGCATCGAAAGGCGAGGCGACGATGTTGTCGGGCCAAAGCCGGGCATCGAAAGGTGAGCCTAAAATGGTCCGCTCGGGCAACCTTCGCCGCCGGGGCGCTGATCCTAAAATGATGGCGGGCACTTTCCGGCCGTCTAAATCCCAGGCGACCATGCTTACCACCACCCGCGCGCGGCCAAAATTATCGGCCGATGCCCACGACATCGCCCAATCTACCGTCAAGACCTTCATCAATGAACTGCGTTCGATCGCCAATCGCCAGGGGATGGATTTTTCCATCGATCAGCAGGACGATATGAGTGTGGATTTTTTCACCCGTTCCAAGATGCTCAGGGTTTCCTTTACCGGCCGGGAAATTGATATCGACCGGATCGTTTTCATGGATAACGGGCGTTTGCGCGTCGCCCCGGCCCGTAATGTTAAGAAGGGCGTTTTCGACTGGGACGATACCCACCCCCCGCAAGACTTGGGCAAGGTGTCGCCCGACAACCGGGTCGCCATCGAGGCGCATTTCGTCGATAGCGGCGATAACCGGGACTGTCACATTGAGTTGGTCAATCGGCCCCCTGATGCTGTCCGGAAAACCGGCACCGGGCCGGCGATCACTGCCGATGGGGCGAGGCGGCTGGTCATGCTGCTGCTGGACAGCCTGAGTTCCAGCACCGGGACAACGGGCGCTTGAAAATAATTCTCTTACGACCCCAATAGATGTAGCGGGGGGTCGGGTTCTTCATCGTCGCGGGTGCCGCAGGCGTCTTGCAGTTGATCGAGGATGCCGTCGACCATGTCTGGCGTGACGCCGTGAACAAACGCGCCGGGCACCAGCTTGACGTTCGGACCCTTGGTGCAGTGGCCGAAGCAGACAAAGCGTTCAAACACAATATCGATGCTGCGCTCCTTAATGCCCCGTTCCATGGCCTCGGCGATCTCAAGGCTGCCGCGCACCGCACAGGATGCCTCGTCGGCCTTGAGCCGCCGGTTGATACAGACCAGGGCTTTCTTCGGTGGTTCCTTCATGAGGGCCTTTACCAGCCTACAAATTTGGTAAAGCCGGAAACCGGCTCGCGTTCCGTGACCAGCGTGTTTTCAATGGCGTCCGGGTCGGCATAGCCCAGCGACATGCCGCAGATGACGACTTCGCCCTCGGGAATACCCAAGTGTTGGCGGATGATGGCGTGATAATTGGCGAAGGCTGCCTGCGGGCAGGTGTGCAGACCTTTTCCACGCGCCGCCAGCATGATGTTTTGCAGGAACATGCCGTAATCGAGCCAACTGCCGATGGACAGTTCCCGCTCGATGGTGAAAAACAGGCCGACGGGGGCGTCGAAAAAAAGGTAATTGCGGCCATGCTGGGCGTGCATCTCGTCCTTGTCTTCGCGCCCGATGCCGAGCAACCCGTACAAATCCCATCCGACCTTGCGGCGACGGCCAAGATAAGGCTCGTCGAATTTCAGCGGGTAATAATCGTATTCGCGTTTGTGGGCGGTATCCGGGTTATCGCGGGCGGCGTCATGGGCCTTCACGATGGCCGCCGACAAGGCGTCTTTCTTGGCCCCGGTGACGACGGTTACCTTCCACGGCTGAATGTTGGTGCCGCTGGGCGCACGGCTGGCCAGCGCCAGTATTTCCTCGACCGTTTCGCGCGCCACCGGGTCGAGCAGGAACCGGCGGATGGAACGGCGGCTGTCGATAGCGTCTTCGACGGAGATTGGTTTTTCTGATTTTTTCATTACGGCAATACCCATAAATGGTTTGCCCACCCGCTTCAACACATCGACTCAAAAACGGGGACTCAAAAACGGGGACTCAGAAACGGACGAAGCGGGAGAACTGGAAATTCTGGATGTTGCCCTTGGGCGTGACGTGGCCTTCAAGGACGGTTTCTTGCAACCGGAAGCCCTGCCCCAGTTCCAGGCCCAGGGTTTTCCCGTCATAACGCCTGACGGGAAGGCCTGAGCAATTCTCCGGGCCGTCCAGGGCGAAGGTGCCGATGATGACCTGCCCGCCGGCAACAAGGGCGGCTTCCAGGGTGTTCCGGTAGGCGGCGCGGTCGTTTTCATCGGTCAGGAAATGAAACACCGCCCGGTCGTGCCAAAGATCAAAACTTCCAGAGGGCGTCCAATGCGTGATATCGGCAACAATCCAATTGATGCGGGCGGCAGCATCGCCCAAGCGATCTTTCGATTGCTGCAACCCCGCATCGGCGAGGTCGAGCACCGTCAAATCGGAAAAATCCCGTTCCAGCAGGCCGTCAACCAGATGCGATGCGCCGCCGCCGATATCAATAATCCGGGCATCCGGAAGCACCCCGGTGCGCGCGATCAGGCCCAACGAAACCTCGGGCGTGTCCTGGAACCAGGTCAGGGCATCCTCGGCCTTGCCGACGTAGACTCCCTGCCAGTGGTCGTTCATATCGGTCATGCTGTGCGGCTCCTGGAGGTATTATACGCCTAGCCGAAATCTTCCAGATACTCTTCGATGATGGCTTCGAGATTTTTATCGCCCGACAGGCTGAGCTTTTTTGCCCGCGTGTCCTCCATGGCCAGCGGCCACGACGTGACGATGGCTTCTACCGCCGGGTCCGGGGTCGGCGTGATGGGACCAAGAGAGATGCCCTTCTGCTTGGCTACCTGTTCAAGCGCGGCGATCATTTCCGCCACCGAATAGGCCTTGTTGGGCAGGCCGACGACGCGGTCCGGGCCGATGTCATCCCCGGCGGCATCCAGCAGCCCGATCAGGCCGGCGACAGCCTTGCGATAGCCGATGACCATCATTTTGGTATCCTTAGTCACAGGCAAAATATGTTCGGCCGCCGCCAATGGTTCGCGGAAAACGCCGCTGGCAAACCCCGATGCCGCCGCATTGGGCGGACCGGGGCGGATGATGACCGTCGGCAAGCGGGCCGCCCGGCCGTCGATGAAGCCTTTTCGCGTGTACTCGTTGATCATCATCTCGCCGACGGCCTTGGTCATGCCGTAGGTCGTTTCGGGGACTACGCGGGTCATGTCGGTGACGGTGTCAGGCATGGCGTTGCCGCCGAAAACGGCAAGCGACGATGTGAAGATGACCTTGGGCGTGCTTTTCCGCGCCCGGCAGGCGTCTAAAATATTGCGCCCGCCGTCAAGATTAACCCGCATGGCGAGGTCAAAATCCTTTTCACCACCGGCGCTGACGACGGAAGCCAGATGAAAGACGGCGATGTCATCTTGGTCGATGAGGGCGCTCACTTGGTCTGTGTCGGAAATGTCGCCTGCGAGCATGATTACACGATCATCGAGGCCATCCGGCAAGGCGTCCGGAACGGCGACATCAAAAAGGACGAGGCTTTCGACCTCGTCCCTCTCGATCAGTTTGCGGGCGATGCCGAGGCCTAAAAACCCCAAGCCGCCGGTGATGACGATTTTCATGGTCGTTTTTTTCCTTCTACGGGAACTTTTGCCGCCGCCGCTTTCGGCGGCGACATAATCGCCATTTGTTTCATTTCGCCCGGCGTTTTCTTATCCGGCGAATAAGATACGAAAAGCATAAAGCCGAGAAGGCCGACGACGATGGCAAAGACGGAAAAACTTTTCATGACCTCCTTCTGGATTTTCAAGACCCCGCAGGTTTCCCCTACCAAGAAAAATTGATTTTCTATTGGTCTATTATTAACCGTAAATTTACCCGCGCGGGGAGGCTAACGTCCAATGTTATGCGCTTAGTTGAGGACAATGCCTTCCTGTTCCATGACGCGCTGAACGGCGGGGACTTCCGCCATTTTTTGTGCAAAGCGCCATATGTTGGGATATGCCGTCGATGGCGGATCAACGCGCAGCCCCCAACGGATATGGACGAAAGCCAGGGCATCGGCCAAGGTCAAATGATCGCCGATAAGCCAGTCGCGGCCCTCAAGCCAGCCTTCGAGGCGCTGGAAACACTGGGCGAAGCGCGCATTTCCGACTTCCCTGAGATCGGCCTGAATTTTTTCATCATCGTGGAGGCGGAACGGGCGCAGCCATAACCCGAACGCCGGGTGTTCCTGCGACGCCATGAACATCAACCGCATCATCATTTCCGCCCGCGCCCATGAACCGGCGGGCGGCGAGACGCGGCCAAGCCCAAACTTTT
>LFEN01000075.1 GCA_001510075.1 Alphaproteobacteria bacterium casp-alpha2 | reverse complement strand
CCCCCGCCGACATAAAGAGCCTATTTGTCGGTTTTTGCCGACAATCGGTCGAGGCGCAGGCGGTGACGGGAATCCGTCAACCGCCGGGCGCCGCTGATAACGGCGACCAAAGTCCCCAATCCGGTGCCGCCGGAAATCAGAAAAATAATCAAAATCTGGTATTTCACCGCTTCCACCGGGGCCACGCCGGCGAGGATTTGCCCGGTCATCATCCCCGGCAACGACACCAGACCCGCCGCCGCCATTGAGTTGATAATCGGCATCATCCCGGCGCGCAGCGCGTCGCGCGCGATGCCCCGCATGGCCTCGGAAATATCGGCACCCAACATCAAGCGCGCCTCGATGGCACCGCGTTGCTGATAGGCGCCCGACACCAGCCGGTCCAACCCTAGGCTGACGCCGTTCATGGTATTGCCCAAAATCATGCCCAACACCGGGATGGCATAGCGCGGATCGTACCAGGGGTCGGGGGAAATTTGCGTGCTCAGGCCGAACACGGTGACGATCAGCCCCGCCGTCATCATTGACCCGGTGCCGATGCCATAAGACCACCAGCCTTCGAACTTGCGGTCCTGGCGGGCCATGGCCTCGCGCCCGGCGAACAACACCATGACCAGGGCGGCAAACCCGGTGAACCAGGGCGACGACAAGGCGAACAAGGTTTTCAGCACCAGACCGACCAGGGTCAGTTGCACGGCCATGCGCAGGCCGGCGATGATCAGGCGTTTGCCGAGCCCCAGTTGCAGAAAAAACGAAAGACCCGCATTGAAAATCAGCAATGTTGCGGCCAGCGCGATGTCCCAGTAGCTAAGCGCAATGAAGGTCATGCGCCGCGTCTCGCAAGCGGGCTCAAGACGCCACTTTGCATGTGCAATCGCCGTTTCGCCATGCGCCCCGCCTGCGCCGCGTCATGGGTGACGATGACCATGGCGGTGCCGCCTTGAAGACGTTCATGCAACATCGCTTCGACCTTGGCCGAGGTTTCCGGGTCCAGCCCCGATGTCGGCTCGTCCAGCAACAACACCTTGGGCGCGGCAAGCAGCGCCCGGCACAAGGCCAAGCGCTGTTTCTCGCCCGTCGATAACCGCGCCACCTCCCAGTCCAGCGCCTCGGGCGCAAGGCCTAGACGCACCATCAAGGGGCGGGCGATGTCCGGGTCGGGGAAGTGGTCCGCTACCCGGTCCGCCCACCAGCCGGCCTCGGCGGGCACGTAACAGACGCGTTTGCGCCATATCGGCGCTGTCATCTGGTCGCGTGCAAGGCCTTCCAGGCTGACCTCGCCGTCGTTGGGGTCAAGGTCGGCAATGGCGCGCAGGAAAATCGATTTTCCCGATCCCGACGGCCCGCCCAAGGCAACACATTCGCCTTCGGCCAGGTCGAGGTCCGCAGACCGCAGTCCGGGACGGGTCAGGTTTCGGATTTTCAGCACGTCGCCTGCACTCCTTAGATCTCATAGTGGCCGAGGCGGGAAACAACGACAAGCATCTGTGCCTAGAATCGAAGACGAATACTCTCTCTTTCCCCGGCGACGGGGTGACGAGGATGGGGCAATTGGCGTTAAAAAGACCAATCATTCCAGCGCCCAACCGAGCGTCATAAATAGTTCTTGAAACCGTCACATTTTGCGGGCACTCCCGAAGTCACGGGTTCAGGGACGGGGGAAAATAAAAAAATGGCTGAAACGCCAAACGGCTTCAAAGAAACCACCACCAAAGACCTTTCCAAACTCTTCAAGCTTGAAACGACCATCCAGCACCTGTCGGCCCGCCCGATGGTCGGCATCGGCGTCGCAGCGCTGTTTCTGTCGCTGGTCTGGATTGCCGCCACCATCATCACCGCCGGTTCGGAAAACCAGGCCTTCATCATCGCCGCCGGGGTGATCGGCGGGTATATGGCCTTGAACATCGGCGCCAATGATGTCGCCAACAACGTCGGCCCGGCGTTCGGGGCAAAATCGCTGACCATGTTAGGCGCGTTGGCCATCGCCGCCGTTTTCGAAACATCCGGCGCGCTGATTGCCGGCGGCGACGTCGTCAAGACGATCTCCAAGAACATCATCGACCCAAGCCTGATCCCCAACACGCATGTATTTCTGATGCTGATGATGTCGGCGTTGCTGGCGGCTGCGCTGTGGATCAATTTCGCCACCTTCGTCGGCGCCCCGGTATCGACGACCCATTCCATCGTCGGCGGCGTCATGGGAGCCGGCATCGCGGCCGCCGGGTTCGGTGTCGTCAACTGGTTCGTGATGAGCAAGATCGCCGCCAGTTGGGTTATTTCGCCGTTCCTGGGCGGCATCATCGCCGCCGCCTTTTTGGCCTTCATCAAAAAATATGTGCTCTACCAAAAAGACACCATCAGCGCCGCCAAACGCTGGGTGCCGATTCTGGTGGCGCTGATGGCCGGCGTGTTTGCCGCCTATTTATCCGTCAAGGGCCTGAAAAAAATCTGGAGGCCCGAACCCTGGATGGTCGCCGCCATCGGCGCCGGCTTCTTTGCCGCCACCTTGGGCCTGGTCAGGCCGTGGATCGGGCAGCGCGCCAAGGGCATGGATAACACCAAGGAAACCATTCGCGGCCTGTTCCACCTGCCGCTGATCTGTTCCGCCGCCCTGTTGTCCTTCGCCCACGGTGCCAATGATGTCGCCAACGCCGTCGGGCCGTTGGCCGCCATCGTCACGGCGGCGTCCACCGGCACGGTTGAGGCCAAGGTCGGCATTCCGATCTGGGTGATGTTTGTCGGCGCCGCCGGGATCACCATGGGGCTGATGCTGTTCGGGCCGAAACTGATCCGCACCGTCGGCCACAAGATCACCCGCATGAACCCCATGCGCGCCTATTGCGTGGCCTTGTCCGCAGCCATTACGGTCATTGTCGCGTCTGCCCTGGGCCTGCCGGTCAGTTCCACCCACATCGCCGTCGGCGCCGTTTTCGGCGTCGGCTTTTTCCGCGAATACCATTCATCCAGGGGTACGCACATGGGCGGCTACGGGAAGAAAGGCGACGCGTCGTCGTCCCGGCCACCGTCAAAATGGGACCTGCTGCCGTCCGAAGAAAAATCCCGGCGCAAAAAACTGGTCAGGCGCCAGTATTTCTGGACCATCATCGCCGCCTGGGTGATTACGGTGCCGTTTTCGGCGCTCTTCGCCGGCGGCATTTTCGCCGTCCTGAAAGCCACCCTGGGGTCTTGAACGCAACAACAAATCCCTGAAAAGAAAGACTTTCTTCACCAATATAGCTTAGGGTCTGCGACCGGTGCGCCATGAAAAATCGGTCTTTCCCCAGCAGCATACTTTCCGGGCTCCGCCGCCTGTTCGGCAGCGAGCATATGGTCATGACCATCCTGGCCCTCGTCGTCGGCAGCCTTGTCGGTTGCGCGGTGGTGGTGTTGCGGGAAGTCATCTCCCTGATCCAGACGGGGTTCTACGGTTCCGGGTCCGAACGGCTGTTTGCCAACGCTGACGCGCTTCACTGGTGGCAGATATTATTCATCCCCATCATCGGCGGCCTGATCGTCGGGTTACTGGCGCATTTCCTGATGCCGCAAAAAAGACCCGAAGGCATGGCCGATGTCATCGAGGCCAGCGCGCTGCGCGGCGGACGGATGTCCTCCCGGACGGGTTTATTCGCCGCCCTCATCAGCGCTGTCTCCATCGGCGCCGGCGCCTCGGTGGGCCGCGAAGCGCCGGCGGTGCATCTCGGCGCCAGCCTCGCCGGATGGATGGGACGGCGCCTGGGACTGAGCCGGTCTTTGACCCGAACATTGCTCGCCGGCGGCATTGCGGCTGCGGTCGCCGCTTCTTTCAACGCGCCGATCGCCGGCGTGCTGTTCGCCAGCGAAGTCATCATCGGCCATTATGCCCTCAACGCCTTCGCCCCCGTTGTCATCGCGTCGGTCGCCGGCACCGCCATTTCCCGTGTCTGGTTCGGCAACTTCCCGGCCTTTGCCCTGGAACAGCACGTAATCGCGTCGTTTTGGGAATTCCCGGCTTTTGCCGGGTTAGGCATCGCCATCGGCATCATCGCCATCGCCTTCATGCACGCCATGCACCAGGCACAACGTCTGGGCGAAAAGATTCCAGCACCTTTGTGGCTCAAACCGGCGCTGGCGGGGCTGGTCCTCGGCCTGATGGGGTTGGCAGTTCCCGAAGTGCTGGGCATCGGCTACGGCATCACCGAACAGGCATTGCTGGTCAAAATTCCGCTCGTCATGTTGCTCGCCTTTGCCGTCGCCAAGATCGCCGCCACCGCCGTTTCCCTCGGCTGGGGCTTCGGCGGCGGGGTGTTTTCACCGTCGCTGGTCATCGGTGCCATGATCGGCGGTGCCTACGGCATTGTCGCCACAAGCACGTTTCCCGAATATTCTTCCGGCGCCGCCGCCTATACCCTGGTCGGCATGGGCGCCATGGCCGCCGCCGTCATGGGCGCGCCGATCTCGACGACGCTGATTATTTTCGAGATGACCGGCGACTATGCCCTGACGCTGGGCGTCATGATCGCCGTCGTCATCGCCACGGAAATCACCCAGCAATTCTATGGCCGCTCGTTCTTCGCCGAACAGCTCAACCGGCGCGGCGTCGACCTGAAAGGCGGTTTCGAGGCGGAAATTCTCAATGCCGTCAGGGTCGGCGACGTCATGCGGGAAGATTCCGAAACCATTTCGCTGGATGCCGGGCTGCCGGAAATCCGAAAGCGCTTGCAGGAATCGAAAACCGGCGAGCTTTACGTTGTTCGCGGCACCGGCGATTTGTACGGCTCCATCACCCTGGCCGACCTTTCCGAGACCGCCTTCGATGCGGCGATTGACGATCTGCTCAGGGCCGGTGACATAGCGCGGACGGACGTGGCGTTTCTCAGCGCCACCGACGATCTGGAAACGGCGCTGGATTTGTTATCGGAAAGCGGCGACGACCGCATCGCCATTGTCGACAGCGCGGACGGCATGATCTTCGAAGGCTCGGTCAACCACGCAGACGTGATGACCGCCTATAACCGGGCGCTGCTGAAAAGCCGCCACGAGGAACATGGTCATTAAGAAAATTTTGGGGATAAAACCGCCCTGCCCCCGGCCCTTACTCGTGCTATATAAAGGCCATGTCCGACCTTCCCGACTTGAACGATGACGCAAATCAGCCCTTGGCCCGCCCAGCCAATACGTCTGCCTACCTGAAAACCCTCAACGAGACGCAGCTGCAGGCGGTCGAGACCATTGACGGCCCGGTGCTGGTCTTGGCCGGTGCGGGGACGGGCAAGACCCGGGTGCTGACGACGCGCCTCGCCCATATATTGCTGCAGGGCCACGCCCGGCACTGGGAAATCCTCGCCGTCACCTTCACCAACAAGGCGGCCTCTGAGATGAAAAACCGGGTGGCAAGCCTGCTCGGTATAGCGGGGGAAGGAGGATGGGTCGGCACCTTCCATGCCATTGGTGCGCGAATCCTAAGATCGCACGCCGAATGCGTCGGGCTGAAATCCAACTTTACCATCCTCGACGCCGACGATCAGGTGCGCCTGATCAAGCAACTGCTGGAAAACCATGACATCGATGAAAAAAAATTCCCGCCGCGCGCGCTGAACGGCATTATCCAGCGCTGGAAGGACAAAGGCCTGACGCCGGAAACCGTATCGGACGCAGAAGGCACGACGGCGGGCGGCGGCGGGGCGTTGGGCCTGTACGCCGAATACCAGCAACGGCTCAGAGACATCAACGCCGCCGATTTCGGCGACTTGCTGCTGCATTGCCTGACGCTGTTCAAAGACGAGCCGGAAATTCTCAAAAAATATCAAGCCCAGTTCAAATACCTGCTGGTTGACGAATACCAGGATACCAACGTCGCGCAATATCTGTGGCTCAGGCTTTTGGCCCAGGGACACAAAAACATCTGCTGCGTCGGCGATGATGACCAGTCGATCTATTCCTGGCGCGGCGCCGAGGTCGAAAACATTCTTCGTTTCGAGAAAGATTTCGAGAACGCCACGGTTGTCCGCCTCGAGCGCAATTACCGCTCGACGCCGCATATCCTGGCCGCCGCCTCGGGGCTCATCGACCACAACGAAGGCCGCCTCGGCAAGACGTTGTGGACGGACATCAATGGCGGCGACAAGGTTCGCGTCGTCGGCGTCTGGGACGGCGAAGAAGAAGCCCGCGTCACCGGCGACGAGATTGAGTCGCTGCACGCCAAGAGACAGAACCTCAACCAGATCGCCGTGCTGGTGCGCGCCGGGTTCCAGACCCGCGAGTTCGAGGAACGGCTGATAACGCTCGGCGTTCCCTACCGGGTTATCGGCGGGCCGCGGTTTTACGAGCGCCAGGAAATTCGCGACGCCATCGCGTACTTCCGCATTACCGCCCAACCCGAAGACGATCTGGCATTTGAGCGCATCGTCAACTTGCCGAAGCGTGGCCTCGGTCCGGCGACATTGCAAACCATCCACCGCCTCGCCCGGGCCGAGCGCATTCCCATGGCCGTCGCCGCCCGGCGGCTGACGGAAACCGACGAGATCAAGCCGAAGGCCAAAGCCACGTTGGCTGGCCTGTTGGATGATTTTGAGCGCTGGCGGGATGAGATGGGAAGCATGCATCACCCGGAGTTGGCGGAAAAAATCCTCAACGAATGCGGCTATATCGCCATGTGGCAAACATCGACGGCGCTGGAAGCACCGGGTAGGCTGGATAACGTCCGCGAGCTGCTGGTGGCGTTGGAAGATTTCGAAAATTTCCAGAACTTTCTCGAACACGTCAGCCTGGTCATGGAAAACGATGATTCCACGGTCACCGACAAAGTCAATCTCATGACACTGCACGGCGCCAAGGGGCTGGAATTCGATAGCGTGTTTTTGGCCGGCTGGGAAGAAGGCCTGTTCCCCCATCCCCGCACGCTGGATGACTCAGGCCTCGCCGGCCTGGAAGAAGAACGCCGCCTCGCCTATGTCGGCCTGACCCGGGCCAAAAAAATGGCCACCATCAGCTTTGCCGCCAACCGGCGCATCCACGGGAAATGGCAAAGCGCGGTGCCGTCGCGCTTTATCGACGAATTGCCGCAAGACCATATCGACATCCGATCAAAACCCGGCCTCTACGGCGGCCGGCAGACTTTTGACAGACCCAGCAGCGGATTTGGCGAGCGCCAAGCAACGTTCCGGGGGACTCATGGTCAGGGGGCTGACCATGGGAACATTCAGGGGGCTGACCATGGGAACATTCAGGGGGCTGACCATGGGAACATTCAGGGGGCTGACCATGGGACAAACGAGCCTTCCCTTCAAACCGGGCAACGGATTTTCCACCAGAAATTCGGCTACGGCAAAATCCTCTCCACTGATGGCGGCAAGCTGGAAATCGCCTTCGAGAAAGCCGGCAATAAAAAGGTCATGGCGAGCTTCGTGGAAGCCGTTTGATGGCGGCCCTTACCTCCCCGCAGGCGACCTTTCTCTGGCGTGTCATGATCAGCGTGCCGCAAAACGCTGTCACCGCCTTCGAAGAAATGCTGGAAGCGCATTGCATGGCGATATCATCGTTCAAGGACAATGGCGAGTGGCGCGTCGAGGGTTTCACCGACGCCGAGCCGGACGAACAGGCGTTTTTGGGGCGCATCGCCAGGACAGCGGAAAAAGCCGGTTGCGAGACGCCCGGCGCCAGTTTCCAGCTGGTGCCGCCGCGTGACTGGGTGGCTGACAATTTTGCCGATTTTCCGCCGCTCAGTTTGGGCCGCTATTTCATTCACGGCACCCATTTCGAGGGCGCGCCGCCGGCCGGGCAGATCGCCATCAAACTGGATGCCGGGGCGGCTTTTGGCTCGGGCGAGCACGCATCGACCGCATCGTGCCTGCTCATGCTGGATGAACTTTCCAAACACCGAAAATTTTTAAAACCCCTCGATATGGGTTCCGGTTCCGGCATCTTGACCCTGGCCATGGCAAAAACCTGGCGCACCCGGGTGGTTTCTATCGATATCGACGACGAGGCCACCACCGTCACCGCACGCAACGCCCGGAAAAACCATTTGGGCCCGCTGGTCCGGGCCAGATGCGGCCCCGGCTACCAAACGCCGGGAGTGGTGGAAAATGGCCCCTATGATCTGATCGTCGCCAATATTCTGGCCCGGCCGCTGATCCGCATGGCCGGTGATCTGGCGGCAAATTTATTGCCCGGCGGCATCTGTGTGCTCTCCGGCCTGCTCGAGCGGGACGGGCAAAAAGTCATCCACGCGCACCGGCAACACGGGCTGCGGCTGATCCGCACCCGGACCAGCAACGGCTGGATTACCATTATGATGAAACGCTAGAGTAGGTGATGGCGAAAAAGAGAAAATCCTCTGTTGCCAAAGGCAACCCGGCCAAGGCGTTCGAAGACGCCGCCGCCCACCATCAGGCCGGGCGTCTGGCCAAGGCGGAAAAAGCCTATCGCAAGGCGATCACCCTTAATGGCGATTTCTTCGAGGCGCACGTCAATTTGGGCGTCGTGCTGCAGGCGCAAGAGAAACTGGAAGACGCGGAAAAATCCTTCGCCCGGGCCATTGCCCTCAACGACAGCCTGCCTGAAATCCATTATGCGCTCGGCACGGTATTGTCAGACCTGGGCCGGGCGGCAGATGCCGGCGCTTCCCACCAACGCGCGCTGGAGCTTAACCCCGCCTATGTCGAGGCCCTGAACGGCTTAGCCATCGCCGAGGAAAAACAAGGCAACGCCGAGGGCGCAGTCATGACGTTTGAGCGTGCGCTCGACCTCAATCCCGGTTTCGCCGAGGCGCAAAACAACCTCGGCAACCTCTATCACCGCCAGGGACGGCCCGGCGATGCGATAGCCGCCTTTCGCCGCGCCATCGCCATCAACCCCGATTATGCCGAGGCGCATCGCAACCTGGGTCAGGCCCTGTTGTTGGGCGGCAATCTCGCCGACGGCTGGGCGGAATATCAATGGCGCTGGCGGTGCCGGGATTTCCCGTCGGAAAAGCGCGCCTTCCCCTATGCTCTTTGGACCGGCGAAGACTTGAACGGAAAGACACTGCTGGTCTGGGGCGAGCAGGGCGTCGGCGACGAGGTCCACTTTGCCGGGCAAATTCCTGACCTGTTGGATGCCGGGGCCAATGTCGTGCTCGAATGCGAACAACGCCTGGTGCCTATATTCGAGCGCTCGTTCGCGGGCGCCGCGTGCGTGGCGCGCAAAACACCACCCGATCCGGCAACTGGGCAGGGTATTGATTTTCACATCCCGTCAGGCGACTTGGGCCGCTGGCTGCGCCCCGATATGGACGCTTTCCCGAACCGGGGCGCCTACCTTGTGGCCGACCAGGACCGGGTCCGCGAATTGAAAAATCAATACCGGGACGGCACAAAAGATATGTTGACCGGCATCGCCTGGACCAGCAAAAACCCGGAAATCGGCGCAGATAAATCCTTGGCGTTGCCCGATTGGCAACCGTTAGCCAGCGTTCCGGGCATCCGCTTCATCGACCTGCAATACGGCGACACGGCGGCGGAACGCACAGCATTTGAAAATCAAACGGGCATTACCATCCATCGCGACGACGCCATCGACCAGCTAGCCGACCTGGATGCCTTCGCCGCCCAGATCAGCGCCATGGATCTGGTGATTTCGGTTTCCAACACCACCGTGCATTTTGCCGGCGCCCTTGGCGTGCCGACGTGGGTGATGCTGAACACTGTGCCGTTAAGCTGCTGGATGCAGGACCGCGAAGATTGCCCATGGCACCCGTCGGTGCGGCTGTTCCGCCAAAGCGAGGCGGGGCAATGGGGCGATGTCATTGACCGCGTCAAAGACGCGTTACAGGAATTATAAGGCTCTTCGACGTTTCATGTGGAATTGCCGCCCCTAAAAAGCTGCCATTCGACTTCCGCTTGGCGCAGGAAAGCTGCCATAATCAGACGGTGGCTGGAACTTCGCTTTTTAGCCAAAGGGCGGACCTTTGGATAGGGATGGGAAGTCCGAAATTTTACAAAAATTAAGGTGTCCTGAACTGACCATAATCTTTTCGGAATCTAGACCCCTTGTGTGCACCACCGAGAAAAGCACTGGCTTATGACATACGATGATATGTTCTGAAACTGACCAGTCACAAATAACCAACTATATTAATCTGGCTATTTGGGGAATGTCGGATAGATACGGAACACGGAATGCCTGGAACCACAATCAAATTAGGCCTCATGCCGCCCCTCACCGGGCTGGTCGGAATGTACGGTCCAGAAATAGCCCGCGCTGGGCTGATTGCTTGCCAGGAAGTCAATGAGAACGGCGGCGTTCTGGGCCGACCTCTGGAACTGGTTATTGAAGATGATGGCAGCCTGCCGGAGAGTGCCGTTGCCGCCGCCGACAAACTGGTAATTCGGGATCAGTGCACAGCCATTATTGGCAACCTTCTTTCCAATTCACGTATTGCCGTGGCCTATCGCGTCGCCGAGCCGCGCAAGATTCCTTATCTTAATTTTTCGTTTTATGAAGGCAGTATTGGCAGCCGTTACTTTTTCCACTTTGCCGCACTGCCTAATCAGCAGATCGAACGTATGATCCCTTACATGCGTGAAAAATATGGGCCACGCATGTTTTTTGCCGGTAATAATTACGAGTGGCCGCGCGGCTCCATCCATGCAGGCAAGGCCGCCCTTGAAGATACCGGAGGGGTCGTCGTCGGCGAAGAATATTGCCCCATAGGCGTTAGCGCCGAGATGATCGATAACCTGCTGGATCAGATCGCCGAGACGGCACCGGATGTCTTCGTTCCCTATTTTGCGGGGGAAGATCAACTGACCCTTCTTACCCGGTTTACGGAACGCGGATTGAAGAAGCGCATGGCCGTGGTCATGGGGCACTACGACGAGGTGATGGCGAGCAATCTGTCACCGGAAGTTCGGGAAGGATTTTATTCGAGTAATACCTATTTCATGACCGTGGATACCGCCAGCAATCGAGATTTTCTGGCGCGTCTTTCTGAATATCCCGAGGTGACTGGTGTGTGGCCACAGGGGAACGGCATTCTCACCAATTTTGGCGAAGGCACCTATGTTTGCGTTAAGGCCTTTGCAGAGGCGGCCAACCGGGCTGGTAGTCTAGAGTCTGAGGCACTTGTCGATGCGCTGGAAACAATCGATATCCAGGCTCCCCAAGGGATGGTGCAAATGAATCCCTCGCATCATCACTCGAGGGTAAACACCTTCCTTTCGCGTTGCGGGGCCGATGGCGTCTTCAGCATTGTTGAAGATTTTGGCACCATCGATCCGATTTTACCGGAACGTTACCGTCATCAGGCAATAAAACAAAGCGCCACACTGGAGGAAGATATTCGGCTTCAGGCCCGTATTCTGGAACTGGTGTCCGAGGCGGTGTTTATCGTCCGCGTGGAAGACAAATCAGTTGTCTATGCCAACGCGGGAGCCGAGAGGATGTTCAGCTACAGCGTCGGAGAATTGCTCGGATTGCAGATCACGCAGTTTTGTCAGGCTCCTGAGGGCGACTCTAAAACATTCTTCGACGATGTCTTCTCCACCCTCGTCCACAAAGGAGAATGGCAAGGAGAAATCCTAAAAAACGGAAAAGACGGCTCGGGCGGTAACTGTTCCATGTCGGTCTTTGTCTTTACGCACCCTATTCATGGCGAGGTATGGCTATTTGTGGCTACCGATA
>LFEN01000074.1 GCA_001510075.1 Alphaproteobacteria bacterium casp-alpha2 | reverse complement strand
GGAGGGGGCGGGGGCGCTTTTTTTCGTTTCGACGGTGGAATATTTTCCGGCGGTTCCTCACCGGGTTCCTGGCCGGGCTCTTGGCCGGGGGCAAAATCGGCGCCGATGTCGCCAAGCGGCTCGACGCCGCCCATGACCTGATTCCAAAGCTCGCTTTCCGCGCCGCTAAGCGGGCGCTCGCCGCCCTTGAAGGTTTTTGCGGCAGTTTTTCGCGCCACTTTTTTATCCTTATCAGGCGTCGCCATCGACAATCACGATATGCAGGCGGAGCGGCCCGTGCGCGCCCAGCAACAACGTTTGTTCGATATCGGCGGAGCGCGACGGTCCGGTGATCCAGTTGACCGTGCGCGGCATGAAGCGGCCCGCCTCGGTGGTTTTTTCCCGGCGCAGGCGGTCCCAGATTTCTTCGTAATCGCCGGCGATGTCCGCCACCCCCAGCACCACGATATGGGTCGGGGGCAGGAAGTTCAGCGTCGTCGGGCTGTCGGCGCCCGACAGCATCACCAGCGTGCCGGATTCGGCGACCCCGGCGAAGGCCTGGCTGACGCAGACCTCTTCCGATCCGTCGGCACGGCCTTCTTCCACGCTCAGCAAGGTTTGTTCCGACCACGGAATGACTTTTCCGGATGTTTCGAGGACGGTTTTCAAGCGCATGGGCAGGTTGTTTTTGGCCAGAAAGCGGGCCACTTCACGGGGCACGCCGGCCGGCGCCGATACCCGCGCGACCGTCGCCTGAACCTGTTCGGCCTCGCGGATAAACAAGTCGACCCTGGCTTTCGTACCCAAACGGCCACGTGCCGGGATGAGGTTGGCCCTGTGCGCCTGAATTCGTTGCTGAACCGAAATGTTTTCGGCCCCATAGGCCTCCGGCCGTTTCAGGGCGGTGCGGATGGCGCCGAGAATTTCCCCCCTTGCGTTACTCATGCCCGGACTCACTTGGTTTTTTCCCATGCCACTGGCTGATGAAGGTCTTGCCGGCGGGGGCCGGCAGGTCACGCAGCGTCGTCCAGCCGCCCAGAAACGCCATCCGGCGAAACCGGCCCCGGCCTCGGGACAACTTATGCAGCGCGCCCACCGCCAAATTCGCGAAAATCCGATACAGCCACGGCTGGCCGGCGAAAAAAGCCCAGAACCTAAGCCCGGCGCGCGCCGCCTTAGAAGTGTTTTGCGCCTCGAATTGGCGCTTTCGCCAGGCCCGCAGCATTCTCGGCAGCGGAATGCGCACCGGGCAGACTTCTTCGCATTTGCCGCACAGCGTCGATGCATTGGGCAGATCGTGGGCGTTTTCCATGCCAATCAAATTGGGGATCAGTACCGCCCCCATGGGGCCGGAATAAACCCAGCCATACGCGTGGCCGCCGACCGATTTGTAGATCGGGCAATGGTTGAGGCAGGCGCCGCAGCGGATGCAGCGCAGCATGTCGTGAAATTCGCCGCCCAGCATGTCGGTGCGGCCGTTATCCAGCAAGACGACGTGAAATTCTTCCGGCCCGTCGAGGTCGCCGGGTCGCTTCGGCCCGGTGCAAAACGTGTTATAGACGGACATCTCCTGGCCGGTGGCCGAGCGCGCCAGCACACGCAGAATGGTTGTCGCGTCTTCCAGCGTCGGGACGATTTTTTCCAGGCTGGCCAGCACGATGTGGACGCGCGGCAACGAGTACGTCAAATCCGCATTGCCTTCGTTGGTGACCAGCACCGTCGAGCCGGTTTCGGCGATCAGCATATTGGCACCTGTAAGCCCGACATCGGCGGCGACGAATTTTTCCCGGAGGATGCCGCGGGCTTCTTCCAACAGCGCGCGCGGTTCTTCCAGCGGCCGGTCGGCCAGCAAATCGCGGTGCTTCTCGCGAAAAGTATCGGCGATTTGTTCCTTGCTCAGGTGAATGGCCGGGGCAATGATGTGGCTCGGCGGTTCGCGCCTGAGCTGAATAATATATTCTCCGAGGTCCGTTTCCACCGGCTCAACACCATGGTGTTCCAGGTGTTCGTTGATGGCGATTTCCTCGCCGATCATGGACTTGCTTTTGGTTACGGTCTTGGCACCCGCTTGTTTGCACAAACGCAAGATCGTCGTCCGCGCCTCGGCCGCCGTCCGGCACCAGTGCACCGTGCCGCCGGCCTCGACCACCCGGGCCTCGAAAGCCTCCAGGTAATGATCGAGGTTTTCCAACACGTGATGCTTGATGTCGCGCGCCTGGTCGCGAAGCGCCTCAAATTCAGGCAGGCGTTCGGCTGCCTTGCGGCGATTTTCCGGGAAGCCACCTGACAGCTTGTCGAGAGCGTCGCGAAGCCGGGCGTCGCCCAGCGCGCCCAGGGCGTTTTCCTTGAAATTGGCGGCGGTTGATTCCATCAGTCCGTCTTCTTTTCAGCCGCCCCGATCGCGGGGCCGTCGGCCATTCCGGCCAGCACTTCGGCGATGTGGCGGACTTCGGTGGCGATGCCCCGGCGGTGCAGACGCCCGGCCATGTTCATCAGGCAGCCGAGATCGCCGGAAAGCAACGTGCCGGCGCCCGTATCGACGATATCATCGACCTTGGCGTCGACCATGCGCCCGGAAATTTCCGGGTATTTAACGCAAAACAGGCCGCCGAACCCGCAGCACGTCTCGCTTTCTTTTGCTTCTTTCAAAGACAAACCGCCGACGCCTGCCAGCAAGCGGCGCGGCTGTCGTTTGACCCCCATTTCCCTGAGTGCGGAACAGGAATCGTGATAGGTGACGGTGCCGTCGAAGGCCACGCCCGTCACCTCAACCTTTAAAACATCGACAAGAAAGGCCGTCAGCTCATGGGTCTTTGCCGCCAACGACCGGGCCCGGGCGGCCATGTCGGGGTCGTCGCCAAACAATCCCGGGTAATGGTGTTTCAGCATCCCGGCGCACGATCCCGACGGAACGACAACGTAATCGAAATTTTCGAAAGCCTTGATGGTTTTTGTGGCGATGGCCCGCGCATCGGCGTTGTCACCGGCATTATAGGCCGGCTGGCCGCAGCAGGTTTGCGCCTTGGGCACCGAAACCTGACAGCCTGCATCCTGCAACAGCTTGGCCGACGCAAACCCAACCTGCGGTCGCGTCAGATCGACCAGACAGGTAGCGAATAAACCCACGTGGGTGGGCAGCGTAGCGGGCTTTTCGGACATGCTTAAAGAATGAGCGTTTCGTGAGTTAAAGGCAAGATCGGCAAGGGGTGGCTATTGTTGCTTCGGCAGAAAAAGAAAATACGTGCCCTTTTCCTTCATCCGCCCGGCATTATCGCCGGCGGCTTTGCCGAAACCAAAAAACACATCGCCGCGCACCGGGCCCTTGATGGCGCTGCCCGTATCCTGGGCGATCAGCAGCCGGCGAAAGGGCTTTCGCGAGCCGCCGGGTTCGGTCGTGTCGAGCCAGATGGGAACGCCGAAGGGAATATATTTGCGGTCAACGGCAAGGCTGCGCCCCGCCGTCAGGGCAACGCCCTGGGCGCCGATCGGGCCGTCGCCATCTTGCAGGCGAAAAAATATATAGGACTTGTTGCGCTCCATCAGCTCCTGGCCGGCCACGGGATAGGCCGCGATCCACTGGGCGATAGACTGCATCGATACTTTTTTATCCGACAGAATGCCCCGCGCCACCAACTCGCGCCCGATGGGGGTATAGCGTTGCCCGTTACGCCCGGCGAACCCGGCGCGCACGACCGAGCCATCGGGCATAACGATGCGCCCGGATCCCTGCACGTGCAGAAAAAACGCATCAATGGCGCTATCGACCCATAACAGTTCCAGCCCCCGGCCTTTGAGCACGCCGGCTTCGATCTCGGCGCGCGTGGGGTAGGGGACAAGCGCGCCTTTATGCAGCCGGCCTGAAATGGTGCGGCCTTTATATTCATCCCCGAATTTTTCGAGATTGATGGAAATCAAATCTTTGGGCCGGCCATACAGGGGATAACGAAATCTCTGGTCCGGCTGCCAGGAACCATGAAGCTCAGGCTCATAATAGCCGGTGAATAGGCCCTTTCGCAGGTTGTTGTTGGTCGCCCGGTAAGGCGTGAAGCGGGATTCAAAAAAATACTGCGCCTCTTCCTCGTTGCCGGGGTGGACGAGACGCGCCGCCGCGCAGACACCCAACCAATCCGCAACCTTGGTCGGGACCATTTTCGGACCCAGCACCCGCTCAGGGGGCAGCTTTTCCAGCTTGTCACAAGATCGGAGAAAGGCGACCAAGGCCTCGCTTTGCCGGTCCCCGACCCAGCCCGGAAGCTCGCTGATGTTGATCGGATCAAGCCGGAGAAAGCTATCGAATTTTTCCGGCACCTCCCTGTCAGGCGCAAAGCCCCATTGGGCGCACGCCGACAGGCCGGAAAAAAGCAGCGCTGCGGCTAGCGGAACAATTAATTTTGCCGGGCGTTTCCGATTAATCAAGGCTGCTGGTCGCTGTAAGCGTCCAGTTCGGGTCACGGGACCTGATCTCGCGCGAGAAGGTCCAAAAATCCGTAACCTCGATCACGGTCGTTGGGTTGCCGTCAACCACGGTTCCATCTTCGTCCCGGGTGGCGTTGATTTGTTCACTGACAAATTTCACGGTCACGCTTGCCGTTTTCTTCCCGGCCTCGGCCTCAACAATATCCGCCGACTTGATCCCGATCAGGGTATCTTCCAGCGTTTCCCCGGCCAATTCCCGATCCTGAATGGCCTTCGAGAAATTGGCATAAACCTCGGCGTTCAGCATCGGCTTCAGCGCCCCGGCATCGCCGTTGGCGTAAGCCTCGAGAATGATCTCAAAGGCAATGCGCGCCCCGGACAGAAAATCATCCGGGGCAAAGCCCGGATCGGCGGTCTGAATGGCGGCAAGGGGGCCGGACAGAGGATCGTCATCGTTGACGACGATTTTTTTCATTTCTTTTGGCCTGTCCTGCGAGCCATCGTCCATGTCGTCGTCATGTTCTGAAAGTTTAACGACATTGTTATCGGGGTTTTTGTCCTTCTCGTCTTTGAGTCGGCTGCGGAAGTCTCCTTCATGGCCGTCACGGCGACCAAGGACGCCACGCAGGCGCAGCACCAGAAACGCCGCAATCATGGCGAAAAAGATAATATCGATAAATTGAAAACCGTCGCCCATATTCGCCAATCGCTTTTGAACCACGAGACACCGGCGTCTAGACCGCCGGGCGTCCCTAGGGTAAACACCGTAGAACACACCTTAACACGTCAGCGGCAAGGCTGCACAGGATTACGAGAAACCGTACCGCATGGTCAGGCCATGCCCTTCTTCACTGCGTAGATAGGCAGGAAACCCGGAAAGAGCAAGCATGGGAAGCATTCTTTTATTCGCCTTTATTGCCGTGCCGATCATTGAAATCGGCCTTTTTATCAAAGTCGGAGGGTATTTCGGTTTTTGGCCGACGATCGGCATTGTCATTCTGACCGCCATCATCGGCACCACATTGCTGCGCCAACAGGGCCTGGCGACCCTCAAGAACGCGCAAGCCAGCCTGGAGGAGAATCACTTCCCTTTGAAAGAGGTCTTCGACGGGCTGTGCTTGTTGTTTGCGGGCGCCTTGTTGCTGACGCCGGGATTTTTTACCGACATGATTGGGCTGATGATGTTCGTGCCGTCCCTGCGCGCTCTGCTGGCGCAAAGGGCCGCCCGCTACATGGCCGAGCACGGCCATATCGAGGTTCACGGCGAAGGGTTTTCGGGGGCCGAACAAGGCGAGGCAGTCATTGACGGCGAGTTCCACGATATAACCCCCGACGATGAGGAGGGGGAGGCCGGCTCTAAAAACAGTGGCAAAAGGCTGCCGCCCCGGATCCCGGATTAAATAGCCGGGCATTAACCGGAGCGTAATAGTTGTTCCCTATACAAAACCGTGATAGCCAGTGACCATTCAACATTGAAAGAGACGTTATGGCAAAAAAACCTTCAAGTGACGATGCCCCCCAAGATAACCCCAAGGATACCCCAAAGGGGCCAGCGAACGAGGCCGGCGGCCAGCAACAAGTAGCCCCGCTTACGGTAAACGCGCAATACATCAAGGACTTGTCCTTTGAGTCCCCCAATGCGCCCGGTATTTTTGCGGAGATGCAGGCAAGCCCGCCTGATATCAACCTGCAAATCAACGTCAACGCCAAGCCCGTTCAGGACTCGGTATACGAAGTCATTCTGGAAATGCAGGCGGATTGCAAGGTTGGCGAAAAGGTCGGGTTTATTCTGGAGCTGGAATACGCCGGCGTCTTTACCCTGAATGTCCCCAAAGAGCACCTGCAGGCGGTCATGTTGATCGAATGCCCGAGGCTGCTTTTCCCCTTTGCTCGCAATGTTCTGGGCGAGACTACCCGTGACGGCGGCTTCCCGCCGGTGATGCTGGGTCCGGTAGACTTCGCCGGCATGTATCAGGCCGGCCAGAAGCAGGCCGAAGAAAAGCTGGCTGAAGATAAAAAGGCCGGCAAGAAAGAAAAAGAATAGGCGCCGGCGCTAGATTTTAAGTCTTCCAGATCGGCGCGCTCAGTTTTTTAAGAAACCGGGCGTGCAGCGCGGCTTCTTCTTCGCTCGGCGCATGCGGGCGCGCCTGGCGGCGGTTTTTTTCCACCGCCTCGACCGCCTGTCTCTCCTGGGCCGTAAGTTCCATTCCCTGTTGGCGACCGCCGATCAATTCCAGATAAACAGCCGCCAGCAAGTGCGCGTCCTTCAGCGCGCCGTGCCGCGTGCGGTCCGAGTTATCGATCTGAAAGCGCCGACAAAGGGCGTCAAGGTTAGCCTGGGCGCCGGGGAATTTCTGCCGCGCCATGGACACCGTGTCGATAGCGCGGTCCATGGCCAGGGGCTCCATTTCCAATGCCTCGCGTTCGGCATTGATAAAGCCCATATCAAATTTGGCGTTGTGAATAATCAATTTCGCGTCGCCGATAAATTCGTCAAAGGCTTCGACGATGTCAGCGAACACCGGCTTGTCAGCGAGAAACTCCGTGCGCAGGCCATGCACGGCCGCAGCCTGTTCGGGGATGTCGCGTTCGGGGTTGATGTATTGATGATAGTGACGCCCGGTGGCCAGGTGGTTTACCAGTTCGACGCATCCGATTTCGACAATCTTGTCTCCGGAGTTCGGGTCCAGGCCCGTGGTTTCCGTATCCAGCACCACTTCGCGCAAAACTTATCCTCCCGACCTAACTGGCCCCGTGGCAATCAGAGGGGCGACCCGGGGCGGCCAATGCCGTCCCTGCCAGTTACGAGTGATACTGACAATGTTGAGAATCTGATGCAAGCTGTAGCCGCGCCCCAGCCCCGTTTTAACGACAAAATCCGATCGTTTGCATTTTTCCGCGTCGGCCATTTGCCGGGCGAGAATTGCGGCCAGTTTCTCCGGCGTCATGTCACGGCGCCGCAAAACCCGCTGGCGCTGAATAAATGCCGGCGCCGACACGGTGATAACGCCATCGCAGCGTTTATCGCCGCCGGTCTCGAACAACAAAGGTACGTCCAGCACCACCAGTCTGCGACCATCCCTGGCCGTGCGTTCGAGAAACCGTTTTTCCCGAAGGCGTACTTTCGGGTGAACGATTTGTTCGATCTTTTCCAGCGCCTCCGGATCGGAAAACACCACGCCCGCAATCGCCGCCCGGTCCAGGGCGCCCTTTTTAACGGCACCGGGGATCAGGGCGCCGATTTCAGCGATAACATCCGCGTCGCCGGATAATAGATCATGAACGGCTTTGTCCGCATCATGAACGGGGACGCCAAGGCGGCGAAAGTTCTCCGCCGCCCTTGTCTTGCCCATGCCGATCGAGCCCGTGAGGCCGAGGATGATCATTGCGCCTCCAGAACGAAGGTCCGCTGCGCTGGCGTCACCGTGGGCTCGACGCCGAACCACTGACGGAACCCGGGCCGCGCCTGATGTAGCAGCATGCCGATGCCATCGACGGTCACATTGCCGCGTTCCGCCGCCGCCGCCAGCAACGGCGTTATCAGCGGCGCATAAACGATATCCGTGACCAAGCAGGAATCGGGCAGGTTGCCAAGATCAAGGTCCAGCGGTGGCGCGCCGGCCATGCCCAGGGTCGTCGTATTGACCAAAAGGGCAGCCTCTTTAAGCGCCGCCGTTCGTTTCTCCCACGGAACGACCTCGACGGGGCCGCCTATTTCCGCAGCCAGGCTTTGCGCACGATCACCCGTGCGGTTGACGAGGCGAAGCAGCGGCGCACCCGCATCCAGCAGAGCCGTGACAATAGCGCGCGCCGCACCGCCGGCACCGATGACCGTAACCGGCCCCTGAGCTGCCTCCCAGCCGGGTACGCCTGATTTCAGACTTTCCATAAAACCAAAACCGTCCGTATTGCTGCCTATCAGCTTGCCGTCCGCGCCGACAACGATGGTATTGACGGCGCCGACACGCTTGGCGAAATCGTCCATTTCATCGACGCAGCTGAAGGCCGTTTCCTTATGCGGCACGGTGACGTTAATGCCGGCAAAGCCGCCCCCCGGCCCATCACCCGCAAGCCCCCGGATAAAGGCTGCCGCGTCTTCCGGTTTGACCGGGTGCGCATCATAGACACCGTCGATGCCGTATTCCCTGAGCCAGTAGCAATGCAGGCGGGGCGACAGGGAGTGTTCGATCGGCCAGCCGATGACGCCAGCTTTGATGGTTTTGTTTTCTGCGCTCATGGACAGATACTTTAAAGACCCGCGCGCCTGGCGTCGCCTCTATTTCACCAACACGCCCTGAAGCCGCAGAAATTCCAGCAGCGCCAGCAGCGGCAAGCCCAGGATGGTGAAGTAGCTGCCCTCGACGGTCGTAAACAACTGCGCCCCCGATTGCTCCAGCCGGTAGGCGCCGACACTGGCAAGGATGTCCGCGCCGCCGTCTTCGAGATATTGCTCCAGAAAAGCGTCGGAGAAGTCCCGCATGTTCAGTGTCGCAACCTCGGTATGCCGCCACAAATATTCGCTGTCCCGATAAACGGTCACGGCGTTGATCAGCCGGTGCTGCTTGCTGCGTAAGGCTTTGAGTGTATCGCGTGCGGCATCTGCATTTTCCGGTTTGTCGAACCATCGCCCGTCACAGTCAAGGATCTGATCGGCGCCGATCACCAGCGCCCCCGGATGCTTCGCCGCTACATCCGCTGCCTTGGCTTCGGCCAGGGCCATGGCCGTTTCTTCGACGCTCAGGCCTTGTTTGCGGCAGCGGATTTTGATCGGTTTTTCGTCAACGTTCGACGCTTCGACGATAAAGCTAACGCCGGCGCCACGCAGGATATCGCCCCGGACCACACTGGCCGAGCCTAGCACCAGGCGCGTCAGGAGATACCCTCCAGGCGGCGGCTGTGCAACTGGATGATGGTGGCCGCTGTTTCTTCTATGGATTTGCGGCTGACATTGATCATCGGCCAATTGTGCTTGGTATAAAGCCGCCGCGCATCGTTGATTTCCTTTGTCACCTTTTCCAGATCGACATATTCCGAGCTTTCATCCTGGTCCAGCAGTTTAAGCCGCTGGCGGCGGATTTCGACCAGCCTTTTGGGGTCCTTGTTGAGGCCGACGATCAGGGGATGATCGGCGGAAAACAATTCTTCCGGCAAATCGACACCCGGCACGATGGGAATGTTGGCGGCCTTGATGCCCCGGTTGGCGAGATAGATGCAGGTTGGCGTCTTCGATGTTCTGGACACGCCCAGCAAGATAACATCGGCGTCATTAATGTCGCGGGCGGACTGGCCGTCATCATGGCTGAGGACAAAATGCATGGCTTCGATGCGGGAAAAATATTCCGCATCCATAACGTGTTGGCGGCCGGGTGTGGCATGAACCTCCGCATCCAGGTGCGCGCCCAGCTTGCCGATGACCTGATCCAGCACGGCAATGCACGGCACCTGCAGTTTGCGGCATCCATCTTCGAGAATTTTACGGATTTCCTCGTTGACGATGGTGAACAGAACAAAACCCGGATTGTCCTTAATTTTATCCAGCACTTCCAGTGCTTGGTCCTCGGAACGAACCATGGTCCAGAGATGTTCATGGGCTTCGATGGTGTCAAACTGGACCAGGCATGCCCTGGACACCATACCAACCGTCTCCCCCGTCGAGTCCGAAACCAGATGAAGGTGAAAGGATTTTACGTTTTTTTTGTTCATTTTCCGCCTTGGGGGCTTCTGGGGGTCTTTTGTGGATAAGCAGCCGTTTTCAGGATTCGGCCTTTTTGTCCGCATTCGTCCCGTATCAATACCGGAGAGACTGACCTGTATAAAACATTATCAAGGGTTCTGCATAACTTCTCTTTCGCTATGACAGAATAAACTTATACATGTTTTTGCGTTTTTGAAGAGATGCCAAAAAATATGGGGTTTTTATATCGAGAAAATCACGTATCAATAGTTTTCCCTAATGTTATCCAGAGATTTTCAAACTCCCCAGCCGATCACCTGATAAGGTTGGTAAATTTCATTAATCCCCAATACTCACCGTACTACAGCTACTACTACCTTTATTTATATATAATTATAGTTTGTTTTAAGAATGGCATTCTTTCTAAAACTTGGTCCCAGACATACCTAAGACATAAGAATGAGCCTAGATAAAAAACGCATGCTTCGAACTTTGAACGGAGAGACGCTTGCCCGGCCGCCGTTCTGGCTGATGCGCCAGGCGGGGCGCTATCTGCCGGAATACCGCGAGGTTAGAAAATCGTCCAGGAATTTTCTGGAGTTCTGTTATACCCCGGACCTGGCCGTAGAGGTGACCTTGCAACCACTCCGCCGCTACGCGATGGATGCGGCGATTCTGTTTTGCGATATTTTGGTGATTCCCGATGCTTTGGGCCAGAAAGTCGAATTTCGCGAGGGTGAAGGCCCGGTTCTGGAACCGCTTCGCTCCCTTGCAGATATCAAAAAGCTAACCTGCGAAGCCATGCCGGCCCATTTGGCGCCGGTGTTCGAAACCGTAAAAAGGCTATCGCAGGAAATTCCCGGCGATACAGCCCTGATCGGATTTGCCGGTGCGCCGTGGACGGTCGCTGTCTATATGGTCGAAGGCCGAGGCGGAACGGATTGCAGCAACATCCGTAAATGGGCCGACGAAGCGCCCGAAGATTTTCAGGCGCTGATCGATCTGCTGGTCGAAACGACAGCCGACTACCTTACCTTGCAAGTGAAAAACGGCGCCGAGATTATCCAGTTATTCGATAGTTGGGCGGGAATTCTCGACGAAAACCAGTTTCGCCGCTGGTCCATCGAGCCGACGAAACAGATCATCGAGCGATTGCGCAAATCCTGTCCCGGCGTTCCGGTCATCGGTTTTCCGCGTAACGTCGGCAAACGGGCGGAAATGTTCGTCACCGAAACCGGCGTTGACGGCGTTAGCCTGGACCAGGACCAGCCTTTGGACTGGATCGCCGAAACCTTGCAGCCAAAATGCACCGTGCAGGGCAACCTGGATAACCAGGTCCTCGTTGCCGGCGGCCAGGAGCTGGACCGGGCGGTGATTAAAATTCTGCAAACGCTGGGCAATGGGCCGTTCATCTTCAACCTCGGCCATGGGGTGGTGCCGGAAACACCGCCGGAACACGTCGGGCGCGTCGCGGAGCTGATCAAAGGCTGGCCGGAAACGGCAAAGAGTATTTCCTGATGTCCATAACGGCTCCCCGGATTGCCGTCGTTTTGTTCAATCTCGGCGGGCCGGATGCCCCGGAGGCGATTGAGCCGTTCCTGTTCAACCTGTTCAACGATCCCGCCATTATCGGCAAG
>LFEN01000073.1 GCA_001510075.1 Alphaproteobacteria bacterium casp-alpha2 | reverse complement strand
TTTAACAACCCGAAGCCGCAGCATCAGATGAAGCAAATAAAACAGTGGGTTAGGCTGCATTTAACTTAGTTATCTAGGACAGCCCCTAAATTTTTTCTCCCGTACGCTCACCGCTAACCGTTTGTTAAGCATAATTATTTAACGGTGGTGTGGGGAACCTGCGCGGGAACCCCATTGTCACCGATGTTCGCGGCTGGGCTTCGCGAATGGGCAGCGCAATCTGGGCAGGTTTTTTACGTGTTAAACTGGGCCGCCAAAAACAAAGACCAATCCGCCGGGCGCCATAGCCTGAGCGCCATGGCGTTAATGCCGGGCGGCGGGTTCGATATGTTCGTGGCGACGATTTTCATCAACATCCTCGCACTCGCCTTGCCGTTGGCTTTGCTGCAGGTTTTGGATCGGGTCATTCCTGAACGCGATGCGGCGACCCTCAATTGGCTGGCTACCGGTATTGCCTGCGCCTTGCTGCTGGAAACGCTGTTACGCGCCGGGCGGTCCTATGCCGGCGGTTGGATGGGTGCCCGCTTTGAACATCTGAGTGGTTGTCACGCTCTGGAAAGGCTTTTTGCCGCCGATATTACCGATTTTGAAAAACGCGGCACGGGGGCCTACCTGGAACGCCTGAATGCCCTGGCAAGCTTAAGAGAATTTTATGCCGGACAGGCGGTGGTGGCGATATTCGATCTGCCGTTCGCGCTGTTATTTCTGGGCGTCATCGCCTATCTGGCGGGCCCCCTGGTCTTGGTGCCGGTGGTGGTGATCGCTCTTTTCGCCATCATCATCCTGACCCTGGGTCGGCTTCGCACCGCCTTGAAAGAGAAAATGCTCGCCGATGACCGGCGGTTCGGATTCATCATCGAAATCCTCGACGGTATTCACACGGTCAAGGGGCTCGGCATGGAAGAACAGATGATCCGCCGCTACGAGCGCCTGCAGGAAACCTCGGTCGATGCTGAATACCAGATTGCCGGTGTTAAGGGATCGACCTTAGGCATGGGATCGTTGCTTTCCGGGCTTGCCATCATCGGTGTTGCCGGGTTTGGCGGGGTACAGGTTATCCAGGGGAGCCTGAGCATCGGTGCGTTGTTGGCCTGCATCGTTCTCGCCGGACGCGCCATCCACCCGCTGGAAACCATTTCCGGGGTTTGGTCGCGGTTCCAGGGTAGCAAGCTGGCCCGCGAAAGGCTGGCGGAAATGACCCAACTGCCAGGCAAAAAGCTGGATGACCTTATCGAACTGCCGAGCGTCGAAGGGGCGCTCGATCTTCAAAGCCTGACCTTCAGTTACGGCAAGGGCAAAGACGGCGAGGAGTTGCCGGCGGTGTTCAGGAATGCGACCCTGCATATCGGCGCCGGTGAAACCATCGGCATTGTCGGGGCCAGCGCCAGCGGCAAGACGACCCTTTTGTATTTGATGATGGGCTTGTTGAAGCCGACAAGCGGCACCGCGCGCATCGACGGATACGACCTTCGAGAATGCGATCCCGCCCAAATTCGCCATCAAATCGCCTATCTGCCGCAGGAAGGCGTCGTCTTCAAGGGAACGGTGGTTGAAAACCTGACTATGTTCCGCGACGACAAGACCGAAGATGCACTCGACATCGCCCGGCTGCTGGGGCTCGACAATGTCGTCGCCAAATTACCCAAAGGCTACGACACCTCCATCGGCGAGGGGGTCGATGACAAGCTTCCCCGAGGCACCCGCCAACGCATCGCCATCGCCCGCGCCCTGGTTGACAAGCCCCCGGTGTTGCTGTTTGACGAAGCCAATTCCTTCATCGACGGCGCTGGCGACGAAATGCTCAAGGAATTGCTGGAACGCCTGAAAGGACGGGTGACGCTGGTCATGGTTACCCAGCGTCCGTCCATGCTCAGGCTTGCCGACAGGATCGTTGAAATCCGCGGCGATGCACTTTTCGAACATGATTTGACCCAATCGCGTGCCGGGGTTGCCGCCCCCGCGCAACCAGATACCCCACCGGCCGAACAGGCACCGGCGCTATGAACGCCATTCCTCCCAATGAAACAGTCCCGGCGCAGCTTTCGGGAACCCCCTTTCAGACGCTCGGCGGGAAAGGTCCCGGTGGGGTCGGGGGCTTGCGCGCGCTTGAAGGAATAAGCCGGCCGACCGACCTTTCGGTGTCGATTTTGCCCTTGTTGGAAGTTCTAGGCTGGCGTGGCGATCAGCAACAGGTGGCGGAAGCCCTGCCGCATTTTGTCGAGAGTATCGATATCACTTCTTTTCGCAATATCCTTGCCTCCCTGGGCTACGCCAGCCGGAGCAAAAGGGGAAAACTGAACGAACTCAACCCCGAAGATCTTCCCTGCCTGTTTTTACCCGACGACGGGGATGCTTTGATCGTCGCCGGCCTTGATGCCGACCAGGCCGAGGTTTTTGACAGCGGCCAGGGGCGATATATCGAAATTCCCCTGCAATCGGTGAAGGGCGAGGTGTATTTCTTTTCGACCATTGAACGAGCCTCGACCGTGGAAACCGGCGCGCTCGGTTGGTTCAGGGTGCTGGCGGCACGCTTTCAAGGCCCGGCCATGCAGGCATTGCTCATCACCGTGGCCCTTAACCTGCTGGCCCTGGCGACGCCGTTGTTCGTGATGGTGGTTTATGACCGCGCCATTGCCGGGGGGTCTCTGCCGGTGTTGGGATATCTGGCCATCGGGGCTGCGATTGCGCTGGTTCTGGAATTGTTGCTCAGGTCGTTACGCTGGCGCATTTTCGCCTACGTCGGCGCGCGCCTGGATCACATCATCGGAATCGAAGTCTTCCGCAAAATTCTCCACCTTCCGGCGGCCATGATCGAACGGGCCAATATCGGCAGGCAAGTTTCGCGGATTAAGGATTTCGAGACCGTGCGGAAGTTTTTCGCCGGCCCGGTGGCGCCGGTTCTGTTCGAGCTTCCCTTCGTGCTGCTTTTTATCGCTGTCATCGTTTATTTGGGCGGCGCCATCGCCATTGTGCCGATCGTCCTGTTGATCCTGACAGGCGCCATCGGGCTTGCGGTCATGCCCCTGATCGCCCGCATCACGGATAGGGCGTCCGAGGCGGAAACGCAAAAACAGGAACTGACGGTCGAAACCCTGAACGGAATGCGGGTGATAAAATACTGCGGCGCGGAAAAAGACTGGCTCAACCGCTACCGCACCCTGTCGGCCAAGGCCGCCTTGCAGAGTTTCTACAAGGCGCAATTATCCTCCCTGCTGGAAACCTTATCCCATGGCGTGACGGTCGTCGCCGGTTTTGCCACTGTCGCCCTGGGTGTTGCCCCCGTGCAGGCCGGGACCATGACCTTGGGCGCATTGGTGGCTTGTCTGATCCTTGTCTGGAGGGCGTTGCAACCCCTGCAAACCGGGCTGGTGTCCCTGGCCCGGTTGTCCCAGGTATCGACCGGCGTCGATCATCTTGATGACCTGATGGACATCAACCCCGATAGCGGTCTGGTTTCATTGGCGCGATCATCGCGGCCCACCGATGGAAGAGTAACCTTCGATAACGTCGCTATCCGTTATGAGCAGGACGGGCCACCGGCCTTGAACGGCGCCACGTTTGATATCAAGGGCGGCAAGATCATCGCCGTTCTCGGTTCTAACGGGGCCGGCAAGTCGACGATGCTCAAGCTTTTGGCGGGAATCTATCAACCCGGCGAAGGCAGCATCCAGATTGATGGCCGCGATCTCCGCGACATCAACCCGGCTGAGCTTCGCCGCAGCGTTGCTTATGTGCCGCAGACGCCGGAGTTTTTTTACGGCACCATTGCCCAGAACCTTCGCCTCGCCAATCCGACGGCCACGGACGAGGACCTTCGCTGGGCCTTGCGCCAGGCTGGTGCCCTGGACGATATCGAGGACTTGGAACAAGGCGCGGGCGGCTGGAAACGCACCGGTTGGGATGTGCGCCTCGGAGACAAAGGCGCGGGCCAGGCATCTCCCGGATTGTTACAGCGCCTCAACCTGGCGCGCGGCTACCTGAAACGGGCGCCGATCATCTTGTTGGACGAACCGGGCAACGGGCTCGACCTGAAAGGCGATCAGGCGTTGTTGCGGGCGTTGTCGAACCTGCGCGGCGAAACCACCATCTTCATCGTTACTCACCGCCCGTCGCACCTGAAAATGGCCGATAGGATCATCTGGCTTGAATACGGCAGCGTCCGCTCCGTCGGCCGTCCCAAGGTGGTGATGCAGAAAACGCGGGGAATGTTATGAGCGAGTTGAGCGCCAGCAAAACAGATATGCCGTCCGGTCAAATGATCCTGCGCGGTGACAGGCGTCCCCGGGTTATGGCCCAGTCCGCGTCTTTTGGCGAAGAAACGGGGCCGAGGCTGATGCTCCGGGCCGGTATCATCGTCGGGGCCGGGGTCGTCGCGCTCGCCCTGTGGGGCGGATTTGTTGAGATTGACGACGCGGTGACCGCCAAGGGCGAAGTTATTCCCGCCGGCGATATCCAATCACTTCGTCACCCTGATGGCGGCATGGTCGGGGAAATACTGGTCAGCGAAGGAGAAACCGTCAAAAAGGGTCAGGTTCTGCTGCGCCTGGAAGCCGATGAGGCCAAAGCCCGGCTGCTCAGTCTGCAAAATGAAAAGGCCAGGACCGAGCTGATGGCGGCGGGGCTGCGCGCCTTGGGCCAGGGCGGTGAGCCGGATTATTCCTTTGTTTCCGTTGCCTATAAGCCGCTCGCCGATCATGAACGCCGGGTTTTCACCAGTCTCAGGAATTTGACCGAGAAACGCCGCCAAGTTTGGGCCGGGCGGGTGAAAAGGGCGGAAAGGAAGCTGAAAAATATCGCCAAACGGGAAGAGAGATTATCCAAAAAATCCGCTCTGCTCGAGGAAGAAGTCGGACTGCGCAAGGACCTTTTCAAGAAAGGCCTGACCGCCAAGGACGTCTACTTGAAGGCCAAGAAGGATTTTGATACGGCGCTCAAGGACCTGGCCGATCTCGCCATTGCCAAAAAGCAGACCGGCCAAGACCTGCGTCAAGCCCGCAAACAGTCCGGGGAGCTGGATATCCGGCTCAAGGAAAGAGCCCTGGATGATTTGGGCGTGCTGACCAGCCAACTGGACGCGCTTAACGAGACCATTGAAACGCTGAAAGATAAACTCGGCCGCTTGGACATCGAGGCGCCGGTTGGTGGCATTGTGCGTGGGGTTAAAAAGCATCCCCTGGGCGCTTTGGTGGGTCCAAGCGATGTCATCCTGGAAATCCTGCCCTCAGGCGGCGGCGTGCGTATTGAAACGCGGATTTCGGTCAAAGATATGGAGCGTGTCGCCGCCGGCCAGAAGGTTATCGTCAGGGTGAAAGCCCCCGGCTTCGGCAGATTCGGCGGCATACCCGGTACCTTGAAGGAAATTTCGCCGTCCACTTTTGAGGATAAAAACGCCAAGACCTATCACCGGGGGATTGTCACCGTTTCCAGAGATAGCTTTGGCCACGGCGCGGCCGAGGTGCGGATGACACCGGGAATGACGGCTGAGACCAGCATCAGGACCGGCTCGAAAAGGCTGTACCGGTATTTTTGGGACTAGCTTAGGGCGTCCCGCATTTCACAACCTAATTTGATGATCCGTTCGGTTTCCGACCACAGGCCGAGTCCCGGAATATCGTCCAGCGCTATCCAGGCAGCTTCGGCGGCGTCGCTTCCGGCTTTCAGGGGCCCGCCCGGTCGTTTGAGGGCCAGCACGTCGATAAGGGTGTAGTGATAGCGGACCCTTTTGTCGTCTTTGGTGATTGAATCAACGACATCGATCAGCCCCTGAATTTCGACATTTAATCCGGTTTCTTCCTGGACTTCGCGAATGGCCGCTTCGAAGACCGTTTCGCCGAGTTTCTGGGCGCCGCCGGGCAGGCTCCATTGTCCCTGTCTAGGTGGCTTGACGCGGCGGATTAACAACACGCCTTTTTCCCCCAGGATGACGACGCCGACGCCGATCCGGGGGTGGTCCGGATATTCTCTACTCATGAAACGAACACCTACGTATGTAATAGTGCAGATACGCCTTATTTAAGCCTCTATGTGGATGTTTTCTTGCACGGTTGGCGCTATTATGGCGAACGAAAATAAAAAAAGTTTCACTATCCGCCGAGGGGGGACACCACATGAACGATAATGTGCTTCAGCGCGAGACGTATCAGCCTGGGGACAGGATTTTCAAGGAAGGCGATGAAGGGAATCTGGCCTACGTGGTTCAATCCGGCGAGGTGGAAATTTTCAAAACCATCGATGGCGTTGAAACGGTTCTGGGAACGGTCGGCCAAGGCGGTATTTTCGGTGAAATGGCGTTGATCGACTCCAAGCCCAGGATGGCCGCCGCCCGGGCCAAGACGGGATCAACCATCATCGTCGTCACCCGCGCGACCTTCGAACAAAAACTCGGCAAGGCCGACCCTTTTATCCGTGGCTTATTGAATATACTGGCCAATAATGTGCGGGCTTTAGTGAAATAAAGCCCTTTAACCAATGATCGATGCCTAAACCATGAGCAGCAAAAAGACCCCAGAAAGCGCCACCCCCAAAGGCGAAGGAATCCCCATTCCCGAAAAGCATGTCCTCGGTTTCGGGCAACGGATACGGGCCTATTTTTTCGCCGGCATTCTGGTTATTGCGCCGATTTCCATCACCTTCTATCTGGCCTGGCTGTTCATCGGTTTTGTCGATAGCAAGATAACGCCGCTGTTGCCGGCGAAATACAACCCGGAAACCTATCTGCCGTTTGGGGTCCCCGGTCTTGGCCTGCTGATCTTGTTTCTGTCTCTGATATTTGTCGGTGCGCTGACGGCGGGCTTCATGGGCAGGATGTGGTTGCGGTTTTCCGAACAGATGCTGGCCCGCATGCCGGTGATCCGAAGCATCTATTCGGCCCTCAAGCAAATCCTGGAAACGGTGTTGGCCGACCATTCGGCGGCGTTTCGCGAGGCCGTTCTGGTCGAATACCCGCGTCGCGGCATCTGGGCCATTGGTTTCATTACCGGACGCACGCAAGGCGAGGTTCAAAACACGACGGAAGAGGAATGCATCAATATTTTTCTGCCGACGACGCCCAACCCGACATCGGGTTTTTTGCTGTTCGTGCCGAAAAAAGATCTGGTGCCGCTCTCCATGTCGGTAGAAGAAGCCATCAAGATGGTGATTTCCGGCGGCCTCGTCACGCCCCCGGACCGCCGGCCTTCTGAGGAAAAAATGGTGCCGCTGACATCGGCGCATACCTACGAGGAAGTCGACATCATCCGCGAAAATGACCGCGCACCCGTGCTCGCCCCCAAAGGCTCCAGGCCGGGGGAAAAGAAGGCCCCGAAATCGACCTGAGCCTACCCCGACCTGAGGTTCCGCACCGCCGCTTCGCGTTCAAACAGATACAGCAGCACCCTTAACGCCTGTCCGCGCTCGCTTTCCAGTTCCGGGTCGCGGTCCAGGATCAGCGCCGCGTCGTCGCGCGCCGTGGCCAGCAATTCACCGTGATGGGCGAGATCGGCAAGACGGAATTCGGGCAGGCCGCTTTGCCGGGTGCCGAGCAATTCTCCGGCGCCGCGAAGCTTTAAATCTTCCTCGGCGATCAGGAACCCATCGTCGGTTTCGCGCATGATTTTGAGCCGCGCCTTGGCCGTCGCGGTCAGCGGCGAGGCATAGAGCAGCAAACAATTGCTGGGCTTGTCACCACGCCCGATGCGGCCGCGCAACTGGTGCAGTTGGGCGAGACCGAAACGCTCGGCGTGTTCGATCACCATGACGGTCGCTTCCGGCACATCGACCCCGACCTCGATGACCGTGGTGGCGACGAGAATGCTGGCCTCGCCTTGGGCAAAGGCAGCCATGGCGGCATCCTTTTCCTTGCCCTTCATGCGCCCGTGCACCAGCCCTACTTTGGGCCCGAAAAATTTCTGCAAGAAAGCGTGGCGATCTTCGGCGGCGGCGACATCGAGAACTTCCGATTCTTCGACCAGGGGGCAAACCCAGTAAACCCGCCCGCCGCCGTCGAGCGAGCGTTTCAGGGCTTTCGTCACTTCATCCAGGCGTTCGATGGGCATGACGCGGGTTTCCACGGCGGCACGGCCCGGGGGTTTTTCCGGCAGCCGGGAAATGTCCATGTCGCCATAGGCCGTCAGCATTAATGTGCGGGGGATCGGCGTCGCGGTCATGACCAGAATGTCCACGGCTTGTCCCTTGGCCGCCAGCGTCAGGCGTTGATGGACTCCGAAACGGTGCTGTTCGTCGATCACCGCCATGGCCAGGGCCTTGAATTCAACATCGTCTTGAAACAAAGCGTGGGTGCCGATGGCGAGCGAGACCTCGCCGCTGAGCAATTTTTCCAGGATCAGGGTGCGGTTTTTGCCTTTCTCGCGCCCGGTCAGCAACACCACCTCAATGCCGGCGGCCCGGGCCAGCGGTTCGATGGTCGCCAGATGCTGGCGGGCGAGGATTTCCGTCGGCGCCATGATGGCGGCCTGGCCGCCGGTTTCGATGGCATTCAGCATGGCCAGCAATGCCACCACCGTCTTGCCGCTGCCGACGTCGCCTTGCAGCAGCCTAAGCATGCGCATCGGTTCCGCCATGTCGGCGGCGATTTCCTGCAAGGACGTTTCCTGTGACCCGGTTAGTTGGAAGGGCAGGGCGTCGATGACTTTTTGCCGCAGCCGCCCGTCGCCTTTGATGGCGCGGCCTTTGACGCGGCGCATGGATAACCGCACGATCGCCAAGGCCAGTTGATTGGACAGCAATTCGTCATAGGCCAGCCGCTGGCGGGCAGGGGACAGGGGGTCGAGCGCTGCCTCGTCTTCCGGGGCGTGGGCTTCCAGCAACGCTTCGCGCCAGCCTTTCCAGCCCTGTTTGGCGAGATAGGCCGGGTCAATCCATTCCGCCAACGCCGCCAGGCTCGACGTCATCTCAAGGGCAGAGCGGATGGCCTTGCCCAATACCTTCAGCGTCAAACCCGTGGTCAGGGGGTAGACCGGCTCGACGGCTTTAAGCTGAGCGATTTCGTCAGCCGTGCCGATGTGGTCGGGATGGGTCATCTGGATTTCATTGCCGAATTTTTCGACCTTGCCGCTGACCACGCGGACCTCGCCTTCGGGCAGGGTCTTTTTCAGGTAGTCCGCATGGGCATGAAAAAATACCAGCGCCATTTTACCTGTGTCGTCGGAGCAATGAATTTTATAGGGCATCCGCTTATTGGGCGGCTTGGAATGTGCATCGATGGTCACCGTCATGGTGGCGACAACACCGGGCTGGGCTTCGGCGACGCTGGGCGCATAACGGCGGTCGATGATGGCCGAAGGCAGGTGCCAGCAAAGGTCGATGACATGGAGACCGGCGGCGCGCTCGACCAGTTTGGCAATGCGCGGGCCGATCCCTTTCAGGGCGGTCACCGGCTTGAAGACGGAAAAAAGAGATTCAGGGCGCATGGCGGTGGTATCCGTCGATGGAGTTCTTTATATCGTAGTCTCCCTCACTGGTGAGGCAATGTGGAAAAGTCCTTATTCATGGATCCCAGACGAAAACGACTGTTATTCCGCTGCCAACACTGCGGTATGAAGGAAAACGATTTCCTCATCGGCGGCTTTGCGGCGGCCCACGTTAGCGATCTCAGCGATGAGCAGATGGATCGTCTGGAAGCGTTGCTGGATGAATCCGACAACGATTTGTGCAACTGGATCATCGGCAAGACGCCGGTGCCTGCGGCCCATGACAACGACGTCATGGCGTGGCTGAAGAAATTCAATAATTGTCCCGAATGAACAGTTTTAAAGACAAAGTGCAGGCATTCGGTGGCGCACCGGGGCGGATCCTGATCGGCGGCGCCCCGGAAGGGTTTGATGCCTTGTTGATGGCGGCGATCTCGGGCCAGAACGAGAGCCAGAACGAGAGAGAGCGCGGCGATGTCGTATTTGTCGCCCGTGACGACGTCAGCCTGGCCGCGATGGCCGACGGCTTGGCCTTTTTCGCGCCCGACCTGGAACGCCTGGAATTCCCGGCCTGGGATTGTCTGCCCTATGACCGGGTTTCACCCCGGGCGGAAATTATCAGCCGTCGCATCGACACCCTGACCCGCCTGTTGGAGACCCCTAAAAACGGGCTTTCCCGGGTCATTCTGACTACCGTATCGGCGCTGTCGCAACGGGTGCCGGCGCGCGCCAGCTTTACCGGCGCGACGATGACCCTGATCGCTGGAAATCCTCTGAACCCTGACGTACTGAGCGAATTTTTGGGCCAGAACGGCTATATCCGCGCCGATACGGTCATCGAGCCGGGTGAATTTGCCAAACGCGGCGGCATCATTGATATCTTCCCGACCGGTTCGGAAAGCCCGCTGAGACTCGATTTTTTCGGCGACGAACTGGACGGGCTCAGGACCTTCGATGCCGCCAACCAGCGGACGACGGGAAAGCTGGAAAGCGTCATTTTGAAACCCGTCAGCGAGGTCGCGTTGTCGGACGAGGCGATCTCGCGCTTCCGCTCCGCCTACCGCGTACTGTTCGCCAAGGCGGGCAACGATGACCCCCTTTATGCCGCCGTCAGCGCTGGGCACCGGCATATCGGCATGGAACACTGGCTGCCGTTGTTCCATGAAAAAATGGAAACCTTGCTGGATTATCTGCCCGATGCGCGGATGGTTCTGGATCATCAGTGTGAAGAATCCCTGCAAGCCCGTCTAGATTTGATTGCCGAATATTATGCGGCCCGGCGCGAATTTGCCGACACCAAGCCCGATACCAGCCTTAGCCATGCCGGTACGACCTATCATCCGGTGCCGCCGGAAACGCTCTATCTTGACCACAAGGAGTGGCAATCCCTGATGGCGGTGAGGTCCATTGGCATATTTTCACCTTTTTCTCCCCCCGAAGGTCAGCCCGCCGCTATCGATGCCGGCGGCCGGGCCGGGCATGACTTTGCCGACATTCGGGTCAAACCCGATGCCAATGTTTTTGACGCCCTGCTCAAACACGTCCGGGAACTGGAAGCGGGCGGGGCGCAAGTGATCATCAGCGCGTTCAGCAACGGGTCGCGCGACCGTCTGCTGTCGGTGCTGGAGGAACACGGGCTAAGCCTCAGGCCCCTGGAACAATGGTCGGGTATCGGGGAACTGAAAGGCGGGGTCGGCCTGATGGTGGCCGGATTTGAACGGGGATTTACGGCCGACGGTCTGGCGGTTATTTCGGAAACCGACATCTTGGGCGAACGCATGAGCCGCCCGGCCAAATCCCGGATCCGGGCCGAAAACTTTCTCACTGAGGCATCGGTGCTCAATCCCGGCGATCTGGTGGTGCATATGGACCACGGCATCGGCCAATTTGACGGGCTGCATGCCATCGAAGTGGCGGGCGCGCCGCATGACTGCCTGCGGTTGATTTATGGCGGCGACGCCAAGCTGTTTCTGCCGGTGGAAAACATCGAAGTCATATCGCGCTACGGCTCGGAACAAGCCGGCGCCGTGCTCGACCGGCTCGGCGGGGCGGCATGGCAGGCGCGAAAATCGAAACTCAAAGACCGGGTTCGCGATATGGCCGATGAACTGATCGCCATCGCTGCGGCCAGGGAACTGAAAAAAGCCACCCGGATTACCATGGAGCACGGACTCTATGATGAATTTTCCGCCCGTTTCGCCTTTGTCGAAACCGACGACCAGGCCCGCGCCATCGAAGAGACCCTGGCCGATCTGGGCAAAGAGCGGCCCATGGACCGGCTGGTCTGCGGCGATGTCGGCTTC
>LFEN01000072.1 GCA_001510075.1 Alphaproteobacteria bacterium casp-alpha2 | reverse complement strand
TCCAGGTGCGCCACGACTTTTTTGCCGAGATGGCCGAGCCCCAGCACGACGCGTTTGGCGCCGAAGTGGATAAGCCTTGCAAGCAGGATATCGAGAAACGTCCTGTCGCCAATGGGAGCGAGAATTTTAGGGGTATCGCCAAGGGCGCCCTGGATGCGGGTGCCAAGCCCGCCGGCCAGGACGACCACGTCGATTTCCCCAAGACAGGGCGTGGCGTCAGTCATAATTAAATATTCGAATACAGGGTGTTTCGAAGCATCCGGTAGCCTTTGATCAGTTCCTGGATGCCGTCATCGAGTGAGTATTTCGGACTGAACCCGGTGGCCTCAATTTTTTCATTGGATACGATGTAGTCCCGTTTGTCCGGGTCTTCGCCGATGGGCGCCTCAAGATAGGTGAAATCAGGCACGTGGGTTTTGATTTTTTGACAAAGCTCCAGCTTCGACAGATTGGCGTCGGAAAGGCCGACGTTATAAGGCCCGCCTTTCATGGCTTCAAAGTTTTCGAAGGCATGCAGGAAGGCCCGCGCCACGTCCCTGACATGGATGTAATTGCGTTTGAAGTGGCTTTCGAACAGGACCACGGTGCGGTCGGTCACCGCCCGGTGAACGAAGTCATTGACTAAAAGATCGATACGCGGCCGGGGCGACATGCCAAACACGGTGGCGAGGCGGAAGCTAAGCGCGTTTTCCCGCTCCAGGGCGCAGGCCTCGGCGGCCACCTTGTCGCGGCCATAGAGCGATATCGGGTTCAAGGGCGTTTCCTCGGTGCACTCGGCGTCGCCCGCGCCAATGCCATAGCCGCTGTTGGTGTTGGGCAGCACCACCCATTGCTCTTTGCCCAACATGCCGAGCATCATCTTGACCGCATCCAGATTGGTGCTGGTGGCGGCGATGGGGTCTTTGTCGCATAACGGCGCGCCGACCAGGGCGGCCAGGGGGATGATGATGTCGGCGTCCTTGAGCAACGGCTTCATCGTCGCCTCGCTTCGGGCATCGCCTTCGATCAAGTCAAACCGGGGGTGATGGCAAACCCCTGCCAGCGACGTTTGCCGGTAGAGAAAATTATCCAGCACGGTGACGCTATGGCCGACATGAAGAAACATCGGCGCCATCACCGAGCCCAGGAAACCGCCGCCGCCGGTAATCAGAATTTTCTTTGAATCAATCATAAAGTCCTCTTTATCCCCTAACCGTTAAGCCCGTTAAGTACGTCCCGCAACTTTTCTATTTGCCGGCTAAGGTCGAAGGGATGATTGCCGACAAAAAAACCGCGGTCGTGTGCCATGTTGGCGTTGGGCAGGGAGCCTACGGTGTCGTGGTCAAAAAATTTTACCGCATCGTGGCGCGGAAAGCAGCCGCCGGTAATCATACGAAACCCGATGTCGGCGTCTTTCAATGGCTCAAACACGTCGGCCCGTTCCAGGCCCATTCCGGGCCTGACAATAAGGGTAAAGCTGAAGGACGAGCTTTTGCCGTTTTCGCGCTGGATCATGAAGCGGTCGTCGTTGCCGAAGGTATCCTGAAACAGTTTCAGATTTTTTCGACGGGCCGATATCATGGCGGGCAGTTTTTTCAGCTGCTCACGGCCGACTGCGGCGTTGAATTCCTGCGGGCGCAGGTTATAGCCGGGAATGACAAACCGATAGGCTTCTTCGAAGGCATCATCGCCGGCCTCGAACAGGTTGACGGCGTCGGGCACGTCCCGGATCCAGCCGTGCGCCCTGACAGCGCGGCAAAGGGCGTCGATTTCCACATTGTCGGTGAGCACCATGCCGCCTTCGCCGGTGGAAATATGGTGCGAGAAAAAGAAACTGAAGGTGCCGACGTCGCCGAAGGTGCCGGTCTTTTTTCCGCCTAGCTCAGCATCCAGCGATTCGCAGTTGTCTTCGATGAACCACAGCCCGTGTTCGTCGGCAAACGACCGCATCACGTCCAGCGCCGCCGGATTGCCCAGGATGCTGACGCCGACGATGGCCCGCGTCCGGTCGCTCAGGGCGGCTTCAAGTTGGCTCGTGTCCATGTTCAGCGTTTCCGCTTCGACATCGACGAAGCGCAGCCTGAGCCCGTATTGCTGCAAGGGATGGTATGTTGTCGCCCAGGAAATGGCCGGCACGATAACCTCGTCGCCGGGCTTGAGCGGGCGCTCAGAAACATGGGTCAACGCAGCGGTGGCGACAAGGTTGGCGGACGAGCCGGAATTCACCATGACCCCAAATTTTTTACCGTGATAGGCGGCAAATTCCTGCTCAAAGGCGGTGACCTCGGGGCCGATGGTGTAGCGCCCGCTGTCCATGACTCGGGTTACGGCGGCGCGTTCTTCCGTCCCCCAGGTATCTGCGGCTAAATCCCAGAACATCTAGAACGGACCCCGGAAGGCCGCTTCATGCGGCAACGTCGGCTCGACGTCGGGCACCCATGCCGGATCGTTGGGGCGGACCATGGCATGCGCCCTCGATGCAATGGTGGCGGCGTTGGGATAAAAACCTTTTTCCAGCGCCGGAGTCGTCGGGCACGTCGTCGGCGCATAGCCCATGCGGGAAACGATCAGTGGCGTTCCGGCCTGTCGTTCACAGACGGCGGCGACAATCTCGGCACTGGCGCCGGCCGCCGTCCAGGCGTTATCGACGACCAACAGGCGCCCCGTCTTTTCCGCCGAGGCGGCGATGGTGTCCACGTCCAGCGGCATTAGCGACACCGGGTCGATGACTTCGGCTGAAATGCCGACCTCGGCCAACAGATCGCGGGCGGCCAAACATTCCACCAGCATGTAGGAAACGCCGACCAGCGTGATATCCGTGCCTTGGCCGGAAATGCGGGCCTTGCCGAATTCGACCGTATAGGGCTCGACAGGAACCGGCGCATCGGTCGAATAGAGCAGGCGGTGTTCGACAAAAATCACCGGGTTGTTGTCACGGATGGCCGCCGTCATGCAGCCCTTGGCGTCGTAGGCGTTGGTGGGCGCGACGACTTTCAGCCCCGGCACGTGCATGAACATGGAATGCAGGCCCTGGCTGTGCTGCGCGCCCTGGCCCCACGATTTACCGATGATCGACCTGGAAACCATCGGTACGCTGACCTGGCCTGCGTACATGTAATGCGCCTTGGCCGCCATGTTGACGAGTTGGTTCATGCATAACATCAAAAAATCCATGCGGATGTGGACATGAACGGGACGCATACCGGCCATGGCGGCGCCGATGCAAATACCGGTGATGGCATCTTCGGACAGCGGCGTATCCATCACGCGCTGCGGCCCGAAGGTGTCGATCAGGCCTTGCGTCGTGCCCTGGATGGCCTTGTGGTCGTCGACGTTTAGCCCAATGACAAAGACGCTTTCGTCGCGCTCCATCTCCTGGGCGACGGCCTCTTGCAGGGCCTCGACGTAGCTTAGGCTTCGTTCAGTCGGCGAAGACATGATTGAAAAGTTCCTCCGGGTCGGGCCATGGGCTGTCTTCGGCAAACTGGATGGCGTCGGCAATGGCGGTTTCGATCTCATCGTCGATGGCCTGGCGCTCGCCGGCATCCAGCATGTCGCCGGTCAGCTTGATCTGGTCGCGCGCCTGCCAGGGTTCCAGGTCGGCACGGTTGCGGTAGCTGTCGTCGTAGTCCTCGCCCGGCCCGACATGTTCGCGCCAGCGGTAGGTCTTGCACTCGATGAATTGCGGCCCGCCGCCGTGGCGAATTTCGTCGGCGGCTTTTTGCGCTGTCTCGCGGATGGTGAATACGTCGTCGCGGTCCAGCGAATGCGTGGGAATGCCGTAGGTGGCGACGCGTTCGCACAATGCCTCCGTGGCCCAGCGATTGGATAGCGGCGAATGAATGGCAAAACCGTTGTTCTCGCAAACGAACAGCACCGGCAGTTTGTGCAAGGCTGCAAAATTTAGGGTTTCGGAAAACACGCCTTCTTCCGTCGCGCCGTCGCCGAAGAAACAGGCGGTGATGCGCCTCTCGGTTTCCCCTTGGCCTTCACGACCGAGCGCAAAGGCATAACCGGCGGCGATGGGGATGGTGGTGCCGACGACGGCGGACATGCCCAGGACATTGGCCTTCATATCGACCAGATGCATAGAACCGGCCTTGCCCTTGGCGCCGCCGCCGGCCTTGCCGAACAGCTCCGCCATCATTTGTCTGAGATCCCCGCCCTTGGCGAGATAGGCAGCGTGGCCCCGGTAGGTCGCCGACATGACATCGTCGTCGCCCAGCACGTCGCATACGCCGACGGCAACCGCTTCCTGGCCGATCGACAGGTGCACCGGGCTTTTGATCTTGTCGGACGGATAAATCCGGGCGATTTCTTCTTCCGTCCGCCGGATCAGGCGAAGCGAACGGTAGACCCTGGCAATGATCGCCGGGTCGGCGGGTATGTTGCCACTCATGACTTCCCCCAGAAACGGTGAATTCGAGACAAGGTCAGATAACACCCGGCCCTTCAAACATCAACATTTTCGTGAGGTTCTGGCGCTTAAGCCGTTTGATTGACCAGGCTGCCGCGTGGCAGGAACCCGGTAGGGCTGGAATTAATCAGGCGGGTGATTTCTCTGGAAATGCCGCCGCCGGGGATCAGGCTGTCGCGCAGCGTCTCCAGGTTAAAGACTCTTGTCTGGGCGATAACAAGGGCTGCCTCGATGCGGGAAACGGCGGCAAGGGCGTCTTCGCGGGTCAGTCCGTTTAAGTCTCGGATTCCGAGACCCTCAGAATCGAGGGCTTGCGGTGATATTGTGATGCTGCCACCAAATTCCGTCGTCTGAATAGTGAAACGCAATGCGTCGGACGAAATCAGGTTGGCGCCGGATGTCTCCGCACTTTCCACCAGACTGTCGATGGCCTTTACCAGACGGCCGGCCTGGCCGGTGATGTTGACGCCTGATATACGGGTGCCGGCAAGAGTGAGGCCGGTCAGGTTTCCCGACACCCCCCCATCGGCAGCGATCCGGAAGGCGCCGGACAGTGCTTTCAGCGCCGAAATAACGCCGTAGCCTGCTATCACCGCCGTTTCCACGACGTTGCGGGCGGCACCGACGCCGAGCCTGCGGCCGGTAGCGGTCTTTCGCTGGGCGGCAAAATCGTCGGCAATGCTGGCTGACGGCACACGGGCGCGGTTGGAACTACCGACGAACGACCGCCCGTTGATGGCAAACGACAATGCGTTGGCGCCGGAGATGGCGGAATCGGCCAAGAATTCACCTCGTCAAGGCGCCCCGCTGGAGGGCTGACGGGACGGCAAATCATCGGTACCTTCTGGCGCCTAGTAAGGGGAACCGGCATGTTCTGCGGTTCGCGGATGGCTCACGCAAGTTGGAATTGAACTTTCTGGGGCAGTTTCAGGCAAGAAAAATCGCTCATTTGCCGAAAAACAACTACGATAGAAGTTGACGGGGAGGGCCAAAGCTCTAAAATCATTACAGGACAGATATGGTATGGCTAAATTTAACTGGTCACTACCTCTATGTATTTATTAAAGAAACCTTAATATTACGCCGTCGATTCCGAAAATCTTGGAACGCTCATGGCACCGACGAAAACGAAACAATCTTACACCATCCCTTGTTCCAGCGGCTTCCGCGACGCGGTCGTGGCGCTGGCGCAGCGGAAAACCGCCAATGTTGCCGACCTTGCCCGTTCGGTGATTTTGACGGTGGCGCCCGAGCATCTCGCCGCCTTTCCGGATCCCGGTGACCCGGCGAAAGGCGACCGCGAATCAATCATCATTAAGTCCGGCCCGGCGAAAGGCCGCCTTTGGTCCCGCAAACCGCGGTTGCAGGTGCGCCTTGCCCCCGGGTATGCGTTGCCGATGCTGCGCCGTGCTCTGGGATTGGCGCTGGCCATGGATGAGGGCGATATCAGCATGATTTTCGAGGGGCTGGATGGGGCGCATACCCCGGAAACCCCGGAAATCCCTTCACCCGACGACGAGGAAATGGCGCGCTTGCAGGCCATTGTCGCGGTGTTGTCGTTCGAACCGCTGGCCGGCGGCGTCAAAACCCGGGAACAGGCGCTGCATGTCTTGGGATTGCCACCGGGAAGCAATCCCGACCTCGGCGTCCTGAAGGGGCGGTTCAGGATGTTGGCCGCCATTCACCACCCCGACAGCGGCTACGGCAACCACGAAAGGATGAGCCAGTTGAACGGCGCCATGGACATCTTGGGTCGCGGGTAAACGGGCGGGGGCGGTCACCGCTAAGTGTTATTGGGTAGTGGCTGTTACGGTAGTGCAATAGTATGTTTTGAGAGCCTTGGGAGGGGACTGATGAGACTCGAAAACAAATCTGCCATCGTCACCGGCGGCGGTTCCGGTTTCGGCGAGGGGATCGCGCGGCGCTTTGCCGAAGAAGGGGCCAACGTGCTCGTCGCCGACATTGACGCATCGGCGGCGGCGCGTGTTGCAGGCGATATCGGTGGGCAATGGATCAAAACGGACGTTTCCGACGGCCCCCAGGTCGAGGCGATGATGTCGAAGGCGAAACAGCTTTTCGGTGGCCTTAACATCCTCGTCAACAACGCCGGCATTGCCCAGCCGCGCCAACCGATGCTGGAAGTCGACGAGGAAACCTTCGATCGTGTCTACGCCGTCAACGTCAAAAGTATCTATTGGGCGGCGATTCACGGCGTGGCGTTGTTAAAAGAACAGCCCGGCGGCGTCATTATCAACACCGCATCGACGGCAGCGGTCAGTCCGAGGCCGGGCCTGACCTGGTATAACGGTTCCAAGGGCGCGGTCGTGACGCTGACAAAATCCATGGCCGCCGAGCTGGCGCCGGACGGCATCCGCGTCAACGCCATTAACCCGGTCATTGGCGAGACCGCCCTGACGGAACAGTTTATGGGCGGCGATACGCCGGCATTGCGGGAAAAATTTATCGCCACTATTCCACTGGGCCGCATGTCGACGCCCCTGGACGTCGCCAATGCAGCTCTTTATCTGGCGTCTGATGAGGCCGAGTTCATTACCGGCGTCTGCCTGGAAGTCGACGGCGGGCGCTGTATCTAGACTAATTTGTCTTGCGGTTCCTTGTCGTCAAAAAACGCCGTCAGGTTATCGACCACCCGCATGCCCATGGCAACGCGCGTTTCCAGCGATGCAGAACCCAGATGCGGCAGCAGAACGACGTTTTCCATGGCGATCAAGGCTTCCGGCACTTTCGGCTCGCCCTCGAACACGTCGAGCCCGGCCCCGGCGATGGTGCCTGCTTTCAACGCCGCAATCAGGGCGTCGGGGTCGATAACGTCGCCGCGCGCCGAATTAATCAGAAAGGCGCCCGGCTTCATTTTGCCGATCATTTCCGCGTTCATCAAATGATAGGTCTCTTTGCCGCCGGGGCAGTGGATGGACACGAAGTCGGATCTGGCCAACACGTCGTCGATGCTGTCGCAGGCTTCGGCGCCCAAGGCCTTGGCGTCTTCATCAGACGGTGGGTACGGATCGTGGAACAGCACCTTCATGCCAAAACCGTGGTGGGCGCGCTGGGCCATGGCGCGGGCAATACGCCCGAAGCCGATCAGCCCGATGGTCTTGCCGGTGACCTTGGTCCCCATCATGTGCGTCGGCCGCCAGCCGACCCATTCACCGGCCCGGACATGGCGTTCGCCTTCGCCGGTGCGCCTGGCCACGGTCAGCAGCAACGTCATGGCGATGTCCGCCGTACAGTCGGTCAGCACCTCGGGCGTGTTGGTGACACACAGCCCCGCCGCCTTGGCCGCGTCCAGGTCGATGTGGTTAAAGCCGACGCCGTTCGATCCGATGATCTTGACCGTCGCCCCTTCGACGCCCAGCACGTCGGCATTGACCGCGTCCGTCACCGTCGGGCAAAACGCGTCGGCAGATTTCAGCGCCGCCTTCATTTCTTCTGCCGACATGATGTGGTCGTCTTCGTTGAGTTGCACATCAAAAACATCACTCATGTGACGCTCGACTTCTTCCGGCCAGCGCCGCGATACGATGACTTTGGGTTTGCTCATTTAAATCCCCCCTTTTGGTTGTTTTTTTGCCGCGGCGAAGCCGCTGGGGCAAAAAACCGCCCGGAAGCTGGCTTGCTTCCGGGCGAAATAATTGTTTTTGATGCCGGGCGTTAGCGGCGATCGCCGAACAGGCGCAGCAGCATCAGGAACAGGTTGATGAAGTCGAGGTACAGCGTCAAAGCACCCATGATCGCTTTCTTGGTGGCGACGCCGGCGCCGTCTGCCTCGGCGTACGTTAGCTTGATTTTCTGCGTGTCATAGGCCGTCAAGCCGACGAACACCAACACCCCGATCACGGAAATGACGAATTGCATGGCCGAGCTTTGCAGGAACATGTTGACGATGCTGGCGATAATAATGCCGATCAGGCCCATGAACATGAACGAACCGAGCCCGGTCAGGTCGCGTTTGGTGGTGTAGCCGTAAAGGCTCATGCCGGCGAATGTGCCCGACGTAATGAAGAACACGCGCGCGATACTGGTGCCGGTGTAGGACAGGAAAATATGCGACAGCGACAGCCCCATAACCCCGGCGAAGGCCCAGAACACGCCCTGCGCCATCGTCGCCGACATTTTGTTGATGCCGAACGACAGCGCCAGCACGAACGCCAGCGGCGAGAACATGGCGATATAGGCCAACATGGTCGGCTGCAGGAAACCCTGCGGGCTGGTGGCGTAAAACAGGCTCAACAGCGCCGGCGTGTTGGCGGTGCCATAGGCAATGATGCCCGTTAGCGCCAGGCCCGATGCCATGTAGTTGTAGACACGGAGCATATACTCCCTGAGGCCGGCGTCGATGTCGTGGGCGGCGGCATCTGTGCCGCTCAACGTCGCGGTGCGAAGCTGGAATTTGTTGTCGGGTCCGAAAGCCATGAGAAACTCCTGTAGTATGTAAATTGGTGAACCTTCGTAAGGCTGAATATGGCACAAAAGATTTTTCATTCAATAGGCGGTTTGCCCTATAACGCCTTATTGATGCCGTTTTTTGCTGTTCCGGAACGCCGGAAATTCACCAATTTATGCTCCGTCTGGCGTTGAAGGGCGGCCCGGGGCGGGGTAAACCAGAAACTGGACTAAAATGCCTGCAGAAAGGGCCTTGATCGCATGACCGCTTTTAGCGTCGCTCACGCCACCGCCGACGACTGGGGCAGTGTCGCCCGGCAACTGGTCGAAGATTTGACTGCCGGCGACGCCTTGATGGGCGCATCCGGGCAAGAGCAGCTATTGGGGTTTTTATATGTCACCGACCTGTTGGCCGGCGATATGGGGTCTATCCTCACCTACTTGCGCCAGACCACCAATATCGAACACTGGACCGGCACCACCGGCATCGGCATCTGCGCCACCGGCATTGAATATTTCGACCGCCCGGCGGCGGTGGCCATGGTGGGTGCCTTTGGCGATGAGCAATTCCATATTTTCCCCGCGCTCACCGTCCTTAATGTCGGCCTGAATGCAGAGAGCAAAAAATGGACCGATGCGGTGTCGGCGCCGTTCGCTGTCGTTCACGGCGATCCCAACAACGCCGACACCACCGCCATCATCGAGGACTTAGGGCTGGCGACATCGGCTTTTTTTGTCGGCGGCTTGAGCGCCTCACGCGGCGCGCACCCGCAAATTGCGGATGCCGAGATCGTCGACTCTGACGCCCCCGATAGTGGGCTGCCCGGCGGCCTGTCCGGCGTTTTCTTCGCGCCCACCGTCGAGGTCGCTACCGGCCTTTCCCAGGGCTGCCTGCCGGTCGGCCCCAGCCACGTGGTTTCGGATTGCGTCGATAACGTTATCATCGGCCTCGACGGGCAAGAGGCATTGTCCATATTCAAAGACGATGTCGGCGAGTTGCTGTCCCGGGATTTAAGCCGCGCCGCCGGGTACATCCACGCTGCCTTTCCCATCGAAGGCTCGGACACGGGGGATTATGTCGTGCGCAACCTTATCGGCATCGACGCCGAGCGCGGCTGGCTTGCCGTCGGCGAAGAAATCAATGCCGGCGACCGGGTGATGTTTGTCCGCCGTGATCCAAAAAGCGCCGAAGAAGATATGCTCACCATGCTCAAGGGCCTGAAAAAACGCCTGCCGGGCCCGCCCCGGGGCGGGCTGTATTTTTCCTGCGTCGCCCGCGGCCCTAATATGTTCGGCCAGGAAAACAAGGAAGCCTCCCTGATCCGGGATGTGCTGGGGGATTTTCCCCTGGCCGGTTTTTTCGGCAACGGCGAAATTTCCAACAACCGGCTTTACGGCTATACGGGCGTGTTGGCGCTCTTCTTATAAAAGGTTCCCTTGTATGAAAATGAACGAACTGGGCCGCACCGGCATCAAGGTCAGCCGTCTGTGCCTCGGCACCATGACTTTCGGCGAACAAAACACCGAAGCCGAAGGTCACCGCCAAATGGATATGGCTGTCGATCACGGCGTCAATTTTTTCGACACGGCAGAGGGCTATTCTTTTCCCGGCAAACCTGAAACCCAGGGGGATTCTGAACGCATCATCGGCACCTGGATGAAGGCCAGGGGCAACCGGGCGGACGTCGTCATCGCCACCAAGATCAGCGGCAAGAGTTCCGAGCGTTCCCATATCAGAAACGGCAATCTTGGCTTCGGTCGCGAGCAAGTTGCCGAAGCCGTTGATTTGAGTCTTCAAAGGCTGCAAACCGACACCATCGACCTCTACCAAACCCATTGGCCGGAACGTAAATCAAACTATTTCGGAAAACTCGATTATGCGCATGTCGAAGACGAGTCCCTCACGTCTATGGAGGAACAATTGTCGGCGCTGGCCGAGCAGGTCAAGGCGGGCAAGATTCGCGCCATCGGCGTTTGCAACGAAACCGCCTGGGGGGTGATGAAATTTCTGGAAATTGCCGAACGCACCGGGCTGGACCGAATTTCCGCCATCCAGAATCCCTATAATCTTCTTTGTCGTCAGTTCGAGGTCGGGTTATCGGAAGTCTCAATCCGCGAGGACTGCGGGCTGTTGGCCTATTCGCCGCTGGGCTTCGGCGCATTATCAGGAAAATATATTGGCGGGGCGGCGCCGGCGGGCTCGCGCCACGTATTGTTTCCCCAATTCATGCGCTACTTCAAACCCCCCGGCGTCATGGCGACGGAAAAATATGTCACGCTGGCAAAAGACCATGGATTGGACCCGGCGCAGATGGCGCTCGCCTTCGTCAACTCTCAGCGATTTTTGACCGCCACCATTATCGGGGCGACGACGCAAGAACAACTGGCCGCCAATCTGGCGTCGGAAGGTATGGTTCTTTCAGATGATGTGCTGGCCGGGATTGAAGCCCTGCACACTGAAAACAGCAACCCGTCGCCTTAGTCCGCCCTCACCTCATGGTGTGCGGGCCAAGATATTTTGTTCAAGGGCGACAGTCCAGCGAATGCCTCAGCATCCGTATTGCCGGATCGTTCGCTCGACGGAGCCGACATAGGAGCCACCGAACAACCTGACGTGGACCAGCAACGGATAAAGGTTATACAGCGCCAGGCGCTCCTCAAAGAAGCCGGGGCGGATTGGCCTCAGTTCAGTGTAGCGCCGGAAGAACGGCTCGCCAAAAGTGGAAAACAGCGTCGAGAAAGCAAGTTCGATCTCCTGATCGGCGTAATAGATCGCCGGGTCGACGAAGCCGGCGATGCGGCCCTGGCGGCAGAGCACGTTGCCGGTCCACATGTCGCCGTGAACCAGCGACGGCGCGTCCGGCTCGCCGATCCAGTCGCCGAGGCGCCCGGCCAGTTGTTCAATCCGCCCCATTAGTCCCGGCGGCAAGCGTCCGGCATCCATGGCTTCACGGGCCATGTAAAGAAGCCGCTGCTCGCGGAAAAAATCAAGCCAGCGCCGGCTTGGCGGGTTGGGTTGCTTGAGCCCGCCGATAAC
>LFEN01000071.1 GCA_001510075.1 Alphaproteobacteria bacterium casp-alpha2 | reverse complement strand
ATGTGGGGCGCGCCTGGAATACAACACCCATTATTTGACGGTCCTCGCCCTGTAATTAATTTAAATCCCGAGCCTTATGAAGCCGATTCTGATTTGGTGAAAAAAATTATCGGGATTTACCAAAGTTACCCAATCGAATTTAAAGACTCGCTCATTTCGTGGGCCGAAATAATGCCGTTAAAAAAAGCTTTAGAAAATGAAGATGAACAAGAATTAACGGATATTTTCGCCAACCTGTTTCAGACAGACGTGTTGTACGGAATGGGCAGCATGAAATCATATTACGATGGAAAGTACTCCTGGCGGCCAGGGTTCAAAAGGCTGCAGATGACGGACTTGTTGCTTTCTTTGGGAGAGGCAATTGCCGTTCTGCCATTTCCAAATTTTTCAATGTTAAAGATTGACGAATTTCATGAGTTAATTTGGCGCAATCAAGACGATCTATTTGAAAAAATTCAGGAAAAAATCGGGTTCTCTTTGGAAATGCCATTGGTAGGTCGACCGCCCGTGTTTAGTTTTGGTGGCATAAAAACCAATGCGGATATAGTTAAACATGCTTACGTCGCGCATCGTATAAAGGAACTCGGGTTCAAGCCTTCGGACGCTATCGTCGAAATTGGGGGAGGGTTTGGGGCTCTCGGCCTTTTAATTCATCGTAATGGATTTCGTAATTTTACGATTATTGATTTGCCGTTTATAGGTTCCATTCAGCACTTTTACTTAGCATCTGCACTAGGGAGTGGGGTTGTATCTGGATTTGGTGAAAAGCGAAACGTAATAAATATTTTGCCGACTACAGGGTTTAAAGAATTTCCGGATGAAAGTATTGACCTGGTAGTGAATACAGATTCATTTGCAGAAATTGAGAGAACGGAAGCGCTAAAATATTTGTCAGAAATTAAAAGGACCTCCAAATATTTTTTGTCTATAAACCAGGAAGGGCAATCCAAACATCCGATTTTCGATGCGCAACATACAGTCGTATCCAAACTAGTATCCGAAGTAGGTGGATTTGAACGCGTTTATAGATTTCCATACTGGATGTTAGAGGGATATGTGGAAGAGCTTTTCAGGATAAAAAGGGACTGACTTTAATTTTCATCCGTAAAATTAGTCAATTAACAACGATTCCTACAAAGACGTTGCTAGTTCCAATGCTATTATTATGGAATCTGCTTCATGGGCGCTAAGGAACTGAATTGGGAAAAGGCCAAATGGTGGTTCCGCCTGATCGCGGTCAACCTTGCGCTTCTGACGGTATTTGCTAGCCTGACTGAACTAGTCTTTGGCAGTATTTTTTTTGGCGAAAATTACGGTGTATTGGTAGTCGATCGCCACGTCAGCCGCCGGTTCGACGCTACCGAACGTTACGGCGGCGGCATTACGGAATATTTGCGTGATAAGCACGGGCTTCGTGGCAAATATCCGGACCCTTCCAAAATCGATATTTTGACCATTGGCGGCAGCACGACGAACGAGATTCTCATCGATGAAGGCAAGACCTGGTCAGACCGTCTGGCGGCTGAATTTGCCAACGCAGGCCAGCCGATGGTGGTGGTCAACGCCGGCGTCGACGCTCAATCGACGGTCGGGCACCTGAAGGTGTTCGATCTATGGTTTCCTAAAATTCCTGATTTCCGGCCCCGCTATATACTGGCCTATATCGGCATCAACGACTTGAGCCATCTTCTTGCCGACAGGCCCCCGAACAAGTGGGAGCTCATGGTCGAGCCATTCAAAACGACCAAGCAGTATCTGAAAAACAACAGCGCGCTGTATGGTCTTTACCGCACGGCCAAGGGAATGATCCGTGCCCGCGATGCCATGCTGGTGCATTCTTTCTCGGGCGGGCCTTATGAATGGAAAGAACCACTAAGCGCGCCTGATGTTGACGCGGCGGAGCAAAAATTAAGCCCGTGGCTGGATGCCTATGGTGTCAGAGTCCAAAAATTGATTCACGTGATCCGCAATTTGGGCGCCAAGCCGATCATCGTTACGCAACACATGGCGAACTATCGCTTACGCAACGGGCGGATATTCGGCCGGGTCGTAAAAGAGGGCTTTCAGGATAAATTGCAAGGGCGCTTCGTCGAAAAAGGCAGTATCGACGTCGGGCAATATGCGGCTCTGATGGCGCACAATCGACGCGCCATGAAGGTCTGCCGGGATGCCAAGGCGATCTGCATTGACGTTTCAAGGGATCTGGTTTTTGAAGACGGCGATCACTATGATTTTTCCCATACCACGCCGGGGGGATCGGCGAAACTTGCAAAGTTTTTGTTTGAGAACCTAAAGGAGCGTATCAACTGATGGCCTTTGAAAAGCCCGAAGATTTTTACCAAACCTATACAGCCTTCAAGCGCTATGAGACGCCTCGGCTGAAGGACAAGCACATCCGTTGGTTTGATCGGGAATTCTGGGTTCCGGCCCGATGTTCGACCGAGATGTCAGTGTTGGAGCTAGGTTCCGGCACCGGGGAATTTCTATCCTACCTGAAACGCAAGGGCGTCGGTCGTTTCCATGGCGTCGAACAGGACGCCGCCGCCGTCGCCGTTATGGAGCCGGGGCTGGAAAAACATGTCACTGTCGGCGATATCTGGGATTTCCTGGAAAGCGGCAACAAGGACGGGCCGTTCGGGTGCGTGGTGCTGCTGGATGTTTTGGAACATTTTTCTCCTGGCGACGGGGTGCGGTTGTTGCAGGCCATTAAAAAAGTTCTCGTTCCCGGTGGGCGGGTTATTGTCCGGGTGCCGAATATGGGTTCGCCCTGGGGCGGGATGCATCAATTCGCCGATCTCACCCACAAAACCGCATTCACGCCCAACAGCCTGGAACAACTGGGGCAAGCCGCCGGATATTCGGCGCTGGATTTTTTAGCGCAACGGCGCGGCAGCCCGTTCCGTCGTCTGGCCGAGGATTGCTTGCACGGGCTGTTGTCGAGAATTCTTACCACCACGCCTATCGTCTGGACGCCTAATATGATCGCGGTGTTGGAAGTAAAGGGCGGGGTTTAAGTCACCTTGCCGTGGCATTGCTTGTATTTTTTGCCTGAATTGCAGGGGCAGGGGGCATTGCGCGAGACCCGGCCCCACGTCGACGGATCCTCCGGGTCCTGGTTGTCTGACGCCTGGCGGCGCATGACGGGCGCCAGATCGATGGCTTCGAAGGCGGCGGCCTCTTCCGTGAACAGTGAGTTGTCAGCATTTTCGAAGGCCGGGTCGAAGCGGGTTTCGGTCATTTCCTGTTCGGGCCGTGCGAACAGGTCGTCACCGGGCTCGGCTTCCAGTTCGACATAAGACAGAACCTGCGTGACCCGGTCGCGTAACATGGAAAGCATTTCCTCGAACAAGGTAAAGGCTTCTTGCTTGTACTCGTTCAAGGGGTCGCGCTGGGCATAGGCGCGAAGGCCGATGCCCTGGCGCAGGTGGTCGAGGTTCAAAAGGTGTTCCTTCCACAACTGGTCGAGCAGTTGCAGCAACAGGCTTTTTTCGACACTTTGCATGACCTCCGGGCCGTAATTGCTGATTTTATCGGCGACCTTGATTGTCGTCGCCTTGCTGATCCGGTCCTTGATTTCCGCGTCCGCAATACCTTCTTCCTTGGCCCACTCGGCGACCGGTAAATCGAGGGCGAAGATGCGCAGGACTTCTTCGTGCAGCGTGTCCGTGTTCCATTGCTCGGCATAAGCCTTTTCCGGAATACATTTGGCGACAAGGTCGTCGATGACTTGTGCGCGCATGCCGGCGACCTCATCGGAAACGTCTTCGATGGACATCAGTTCCTTGCGTTGCTCGTAGATCACCTTGCGTTGATCGTTCATGACGTCATCGAATTTTAGGATGCTTTTGCGGGTTTCGAAGTTGCGCGCCTCGACCTTCTGCTGGGCTTTTTCCAATGCCTTGTTGACCCAGGGATGGATGATCGCTTCACCTTCCTCCAGGCCGAATTTCTGCAACATGCTGTCAATTCGCTCGGAACCGAAAATACGCATCAGATCATCTTCCAGCGACAGGAAGAACTTGGACGCCCCCGGGTCTCCCTGACGGCCGGCCCGACCGCGAAGCTGGTTGTCGATACGGCGGCTTTCATGGCGCTCGGTTCCGATGACGACCAGGCCACCGGCTTTAAGGACGATTTCCCTGTCGGCATCGACCTGCGCATGCAGGGCTTCGGCGGCCTTGGCGTAGGCGTCTGTGTCTTTCGGCTCATCTACCTGCTGGGCGATCATCATATCGACGTTGCCGCCAAGCTGAATATCCGTACCGCGCCCGGCCATGTTGGTGGCGATCGTGATCGAACCGGGAGCACCGGCCTGGGCGATGATCTGGGCTTCCTGTTCGTGGTAGCGGGCATTGAGGACGTGGTGAGGGGTTTTGTTTTTCTTCAATAGCTCCGAAAGATGCTCGGATTTTTCAATGCTGACGGTACCGACCAGCACCGGCTGTTTGCGGGTCTGGCAATCAGCGATCAGCTCGACCAGGGCCTGATCCTTTTCCGCCATCGTCCGGTAAACTTCGTCATCCTGGTCGTCTCGAATGCAAGGCACGTTGGTCGGGATGTCGATGACCTCGAGACCGTAGATCTCGGAGAATTCGCCGGCCTCGGTCATGGCGGTGCCGGTCATGCCGGCCAATTTCGGGTACAGGCGGAAAAAATTCTGGAACGTAATCGATGCCAACGTCTGGTTTTCGTACTGGATTTCGACGTTTTCCTTGGCTTCCAGCGCCTGATGCAGGCCTTCGGAAAAACGCCGTCCCTCCATCATGCGTCCGGTAAACTCGTCAATGATGATGACCTTGTTATCCTGGACGATGTAATCGATGTCGCGGGTGAAAAGGGTATGCGCCTTGAGGCCCTGATTGGCATGATGAACCAGCGACACGTTGGCGATGTCGTACAGGTTGGTTCCGGTCATCAGGCCGGATTTCTGTAAAAGAATTTCGATCTTTTCCGTGCCGGCTTCGGTCAGGGCGACGGAACGGGCCTTTTCATCTTTTTCGTAATCATCCTCGGTCAACTGGGGGATCAGTTTGTCGATGGCGGTGTAAAGTTCCGATACGTCTTCCGTCGGCCCTGAAATAATCAGCGGTGTGCGGGCTTCGTCAATCAGGATGCTGTCCACCTCATCGACGATGGCGTAGGAAAACGCCCGCTGCGCCATGTCTGCAAGGCTGTATTTCATGTTGTCGCGCAGATAATCGAAACCGAGTTCGTTGTTGGTTCCGTAGGTGACGTCCGCCGCATACGCCGCCTGGCGTTCGTGGTCTTCAAGCTCATGGGTAATGACGCCGACGCTTAGGCCCAAGAACTTATAGATGGCGCCCATCCAATCGGAATCGCGCTTGGCCAGGTAATCGTTGACGGTGACGACATGGACGCCCTCGCCGCTCAAGGCATTCAGGTAGACGGGCATGGTGGCGACCAGGGTTTTGCCCTCGCCGGTTTTCATTTCCGTAATCATGCCCCGGTGCAAAACGATACCGCCCAGGATCTGGACATCAAAATGGCGCTGGCCGAGGGTCCGTTTTGCCGCCTCGCGCACGGTGGCGAAGGCATCGACGAGAAGATCATCGAGTTTTTCGCCGGCTTGCAGCCGTTCCTTTAACCAAGGCGTGCGGGCGCGAAGTTCTTCATCGCTTAAAGCTTCTAAAGTCGGTTCAAGCGCGTTTATGGCGTCAACGTCTTTGCCAAGTTCTTTCAAAAAGCGCTCGTTGGCGGAGCCAAACAAGCGCTTGGCGATGGCTTCGAACATTCAGTAATTTCCTAGAATTTAGCTGAGGCCTAAAACCTTAACGGCGACTGCATAAACAGCCGCCGACACCCGCACATGAGATAGAGTCCCAATAGGGCCGTGTCAATGCATCGGGGGGCAAAAACAGGCGGAATTCAGGCTTTAATGGGGGCCAAGGGGCAATTGCGGTTCCCGCACCATGGCGCGCTCCGGCGGGAAGGAAAGCGTTACCGTGGTGCCGATGCCCGGTTCACTTTCCAGTGACAATTCCCCGCCATGCAATTCAGTCAGGGATTTCGATAACGCCAAGCCCAATCCCGTGCCCTTGGCTGAGCGTCGGAAGGTATCCTCGACCTGCTCAAAGGGCTTCAGAATCCGGGACTGGTCCTTAATGTCGATACCGATCCCTGTATCGGCAACGGAAACCATGAGCCGGCCCCCGGCATCGAGCCCGGCTTGCATGGTAATGGTTCCGCCGGTGGGGGTGAATTTGATGGCGTTGGACAGAAGGTTGAGAAATATCTGTTTTAGGCGCAACTCGTCGCCATGAAATTGCGGCAGGTCCCGCGCTAGGGACACCTTCAATTCAATCCCGACTTTTTTTGCATCGTTTTGCATCATGGCGGCGCAATTCTTCATCATTGAGGTCAAATCGACCTTTTCCTCGTGCATTACCATGGCCCCGGCCTCGACCTTGGAAATGTCGAGTACTTCGTTGATCAACGACAACAAATGCATGCCGGAACCATGAATGTCGCGGGTATATTCGAGGTATTTTTCGTTTTCCAGCTTGCCGAAAACCTGGCTGCTGATGGTCTCGGAAAAGCCGATAATCGAGTTCAGGGGGGTTCTCAACTCGTGGCTCATATGAGCCAGAAAGTGGCTTTTCGATTGGTTGGCGCTTTCCGCCTGGGCCAGGGCGTCATTCAGTTTTTGTTCCGTTTCCAGGCGCTCGATGACCTCGTGGTGAAGGTCTGCGTACTGTTGCTTGATGATCGTATCGGCGCGGCGGACGAAGAAAAACAACACCCCGTATAGAATGCCGAACGTCCAGATCAGCCCAATGGATAGCCACGCCACATCGCCGGTAACGGACATGATCTTGGTCGTGACATCCGAATAGAGTTCGAAAATGCCTTCGATGTTTCCGTCAGGACCGAGAATAGGCACATAAGACGATACAATTTGACGTTCCAGAATAACGCCGTTGATGCCGTTGAATTCCGGGCGGAATTCCAACTTGCTGGTGGGGTGCCCCTTGCGTGCCGCGACCCTAAGGGACGGATTGTGGTCTTTTTTACCGATTTGCGAAAAGTCCGATGAATAAACGACGAGCCCGTCGAGGCGGTAGATCTTGATCTTGACGACATTCAGTCCGACCACCAGGGATTTCGCAACCTCGTGGATTTCTGCGGTTTCCGGGCGTGCCTGTAACTTTTCGGCGTCCGTCGGGGCTGAGGTCGTCACATAACCGGCAAACCTGGGCCAGATCGCGTTGGCAAAAGCGCGAGACATGGCGACGTTTTCCGTTTCCACGTTTTCCAGCACTTGATCGATGGAAATACTGCGGTAAACGAAAACCAGCACCATGGCCACGGCGAGAAGGGCTATCCCGCTGGCGATGGAATAATAACGAAGAAGCCTAAACACAGGATTGATGCCTCTGAGCAAAAATAGATTCTATGAACAATGCCTGACAGGCTTCTAACTTACAGTGACCCTGGTCACTCTCGCTCAAACTCATATGCTTAGGGCCTGATTTCAAAGAGAATTTGATGCGCCAGAACCATCGCATCACTTCTCGGCATTCCGATGGGCATGCGCTTGTCATAAAGAATTCGCAGCAACAGGCGGTCATGCGCCGTCAACTCGAAAAATTGGCTGCTGTCATTGAAGATCGAGGGGCTGACAGCGTTGGAATCATTGGCCAGCCCCATCACCTGGGTCAGTTCCTCGACGACGCAGGCGCGCAGCGTTTCCCGTTTGTCATAAGCCGGAAACAGGACCACGGCAGACTTGATCTCATTACCCTTTTTGAAGAATTGCGCTTCGCAGGTCGACTGGCCTGCTTTCAGCCGCACCAGGGATGGGTCCATGAGATTACCGACTTGGCCCCTGAGTACGGTGGTCAATTTATCCATCGGGTAGAACAACAGGAACATATTAAAACTTTTGCCGCTCAGGCCCTTTTGCAGCCGTTTTTCCCGGCGCATCCTTTCGGAATAGGCCAGCCTTGCCGGATGCCCGGTGATTTTGGCGAGGTCCCGGAGGTGGTCGCGGACAAAATCTTCAAAGTAGGCAGGCGGATTGCCGTCGATGCGCGCTATGATGGGTTTGCGCCATTTGCGGACAAATTCGTAGCGTTTCAGCGTGTACTCGTTACCGAAAGCGACAATATTAAAATTACGGACGATTTGGGCGTTGCTAAGGCGCTCTTCGGCGCCGGCGTCTGATCCCGGCAAAAGGATGACGGCTGCCAGCAACGCAACCCAACAAAATTTCCGGCGATTGTTCATATACATTCCCTATTGCCCCGGTCTCCCCCGGCGGCACTTGTCCTTGAAGAAGGAATATACTCTATTCCATAAAATGGATACATTGCCGGTCTTCGATTATTTGAGCTTTCTCCCGGATCCGAAAAAGATAAGGAAATTTTTATGATGCTTTCGCGTTATGCTTCCGCCGCCGTGGCGGCTTTTGTAGCTTTTGCCATTGGCGGTAATACCGTCCTGGCCGAAGAAAACCCCGTGGTGGCCGTTGTCAACGGCCATAAAATCCATCTCACCGACGTCAAGGACGCCCACGGGCGGTTGCCGCAGCAATATAAAGAGGTTCCCTTCGACACCATTTACCCCGGTCTTATCGACAGCCTGATCGATGTCCGGCTGGTGGCTGCCGATGCCCGGCGCCAGAAATTGCATGAAAGCCAGGAATTCAAAGACCAAATGGCGCGGATCGAGGAACAAATCCTGCAGCGCATGGCCCTGACCCAGGTTATGAAAGCCAAGGTCACGGACAAGCAAGTCCAGACGCGCTACGATGAAGCGTCCAAGGAATTGGCCGGCGCCGAACAGATCAAGGCGAGCCATATCCTGTTGAAGACGGAAGACGAAGCCAAAAAGGTCATCGAGGAACTTAAAAAAGGCGGGGATTTCGCCAAGCTGGCAAAAGAAAAATCGACCGGCCCATCGGCGTCTGACGGCGGCAGTCTCGGGTTTTTCGGCAAGGGACAAATGGTCCCGGCCTTTGAGAAGGCAGCCTATGCCCTGAAAAAAGGTGCGTTTACCGAAAGCGCCATCAAGACGCAGTTCGGCTGGCACGTGATCAAGCTCGACGACCGCAAAAAAACCGTCGTCCCCGACTTCAAGGAAGTTGAACAGAATATGCGGAATGAACTGTCCCAGGAAGCGGGAACCGCTTATATTGGCAAGCTTCGGAAAGCAGCCGACATCACCCGGTTCGACGCCGACGGGTCCGCGAAAAAGGACAGCAAGCCGGCGGCCAAATAATAACCCGAGGCAGGGTTTCCTGCTTCACTCCAATTTGCGGGTAAAGCAGACTATAACCATGTGCGCAAAACCGTCTTCATCTCCTGTTTCGCCGCTGGCGCCCAAGACATTTCCGGATATGCCGGAAATTCCGGGGGTTCGGGTTGCGGCGACCTGTGCCGGCTTGAAAAAAAGCGGTAAAATCGACCTGTTGCTGGTGGAAATGGCCCCCGAAACTTGCGCCGCGGGGGTTTTCACCCGCTCGTTGACCGCCTCGGCCCCGGTGCGCTGGTGCCGCAAGGCGTTGAAGGGCGGCCCCGGCGGCGCCCAGGCCCAGGGGCTGGTCGTCAATTCGGAAAACGCCAATACCTTTACCGGGCCAGCCGGGGAACAGGCAGTGGAACGGATCGTCGAGGCCGTTGCCGATTTGCTGTCGTGCCGGCCGAGCAGGGTTTTCACCGCGTCCACCGGGGTCATCGGTAAACCGCTTGATGACGGCAAAATCATCGCTGCCCTGCCGGCCTTGCAAGAGGCGCTTGCGCCGGATGCCTGGGATATGGCGGCGCGGGCGATCATGACCACAGACACATTTCCGAAAGCCGCCACCCGGACAGCCGAGATCGGCGGCGTGCAGGTCACGATCAACGGCATTTCCAAGGGCTCGGGCATGATCCATCCCGACATGGCGACGATGCTGGCCTATGTGTTTACCGACGCAACCCTGCCGGCCGATGTGTTGCAGGAACTTTTGGAAGTCGTCGTCGACAAATCGTTCAACGCCATCACCGTCGATTCCGATACCTCGACCAGCGATTCCCTGATGCTGTTTGCCACCGGCGCTGGCAAAAGCCACCCGCAGGTCCGTGCCTTCGACGATGCGGCGCTTGACGATTTCAAGGCCCAGCTTTTGGACCTGTGCATCGATCTGGCGCATCAGATCGTCCGCGACGGAGAAGGCGCGACGAAATTTCTTACCATCACCGTCGATGGCGCCGAAACCGACGCGGCGGCGAAGCGCATCGCGCTCACCATTGCCACCTCGCCGCTGGTCAAAACCGCCGTCGCTGGCGAAGACGCCAACTGGGGGCGGATCGTCATGGCCGTCGGCAAGGCGGGGCAACAGGTCGATACGGACAAGCTGGCCATTTCCATCGGCGGCGTCGCCATTGCCGAAGACGGCGGGTTGTTGCCCGGCTATGACGAAACGCCGGTGGCCCTGCACATGAAGGGCCAGGAAATCGACTTTCACGTCGATGTCGGGATCGCGGACGGCACGGCTACCGTCTGGACCTGTGATTTGACCCACGGCTATATCGAAATCAATGCCGATTACCGGTCCTGACAGCGGCTGCCTGGAAGCCGATTTCAAGCGCCTGAAAGACGGGCTGCCGACGGTTCTGGTGGTTGCCGTGGCGCTGGTTGATATCGACGGTCGGGTGCTGATCGCCAAACGCCCCGAGGGCAAATCCATGGCCGGGCTTTGGGAATTCCCCGGCGGCAAGGTGGAAGACGCAGAGTTGCCGGAAACGGCGCTGGTCCGTGAACTGGATGAAGAACTGGGCATCGACATCACGGAAAGCTGTCTCGCACCGTTGACGTTTGCGTCGCACGTTTATGATGATTTTCACCTGCTGATGCCGCTCTACGTTTGCCGCGTCTGGAAAGGCGCGGTATCGGCGAAAGAGGGCCAGGAAATCGCCTGGGTGCGCCCCGTCCGACTCGGCGATTATGACATGCCGCCGGCAGACGCGCCGCTGGTGGCGATGCTGCGGGATTTTCTTTAAGAAGAACCGAGGGCCTCGACCTGTTCGGCTGATTGGCCCAGGGCATCGACGGCATTATCGAAAAATTGGTCCAGCTTTCCTCTCATGTCGGGAGACAGGGCGACTAACTTCGAGCGCGCGTCCTGGGGGTTGTCGGTTTCGACGATGATGCCGCGCTGTAGGGTGGTCTCCAGGTATTTACCCGCCGTGTGGACGCTTTTGATTCCGTTGATCAGTTGAAGGGCGTCGGTTTTACGCATCGGCCCGCCGACCCGCCAAATACCTGTCAGCAAGTCCCAGTAGGCGGCCGAATAAAAATCGGCATCACCCTCGAAAACCTCCAGCCACTTGCGTCCTACCTGATCGGTGAGATGAAGGTATTCCCGGCGTTGGTCGTCGTTAAATTTTAATCCGGTTTTGGCGGTCATGTTGTTTCCCGTCCCCAATTCGACGATTTTCCTAAATTCAAATTACCATTTGTTTTAAGGACATTCACCCTATTTCATGAAAAAGTGCATGTAAAAACAAACTTAAATATTGACTGCAAAATTATATGCAAGTATAACTATTAATGTCAAACTTCAAGGAGGTATGTAACATGAAAATATCAAAGATGTTGACCATGGTCCTGGCAACGGTCTTGCTTGCCGGGTGCGTCACTGAAGGAAACAACAAGAAATTGGTCGGCTCTCTTTTGGGGGCTGGTCTCGGTGGATATGCCGGGTCCACGATCGGTGGCGGCAAGGGCCAATTGGCCGCCGTCGCTGTCGGAACTTTGTTGGGCGGCGTCGTCGGCGGGGGAGTCGGTGAATCCCTGGATAATATGGACAAACTTTATGCCGATCGGGCAATTTCACAGGCTTCGGCGGCCCCGGTTGGCCAGACCATCGCCTGGAACAATCCCGAAAGCGGGCATACCGGTACGGTCACACCGGTCCGTGACGGCACCAATACCCGAACCGGCGCTTATTGCAGAGAATATCAGACCACCGTCGATATCGGCGGGCGCTCGGAACGGGCCTATGGCACAAGCTGCCGCCAAC
>LFEN01000070.1 GCA_001510075.1 Alphaproteobacteria bacterium casp-alpha2 | reverse complement strand
GCTTGCGGAAATACGCCTGCCACGCCGGATACAGCGGCGGGTTGGAACCGTAGTCGTAGAACAGCTGCAACTGGATCGCCTTGTTACCACGGCGGTCCTGAAAATACTGATCTGTGGTCCAGGTGTCGGGGCTGATGGCGCCCGGGTTGCGGGTGCCGTGGGTGTACTGCCACTTGGTGGCGCCAATGTTCAGGAACCCCTTCAGCGGCTTTGCGTTCGCCGCCGTGCGCTCGTTCCAGTAGGCGCGGAACGGATCCCAGAATTTCTCCAGCCCTTCGTCATAAGCGTTGCCGTTCTGGACGATCAGCGATTGGATGCGCTCCGGATGAGCCGCCGCCAGGCGGAAGCCCACGGGTGCGCCGTAATCCATGACGTAAAGGCTGTAACGATCGAGGCCGAGTTTTTGTGTGAAGCCGTCGATCACCCGCGCCAGGTTGTCGAAGGTGTAATCAAATTCATCCACCGTCGGCATGGCGCTGTTGCCAAACCCCGGGTAGTCGGGCGCCACCAGATGGAAGCGGTCGGCGAGCGCCGGTATCAGGTTGCGGAACATCTGCGAGGAAGTGGGAAAACCGTGCAACAGCAGGAGGGTCGGCGCGTCCTTGCGCCCGGCCTCGCGGTAGAAGATATCGAGGCCGTCAACCTTGACGGTCTTGTGGAGGGTCTTGGGGACGGAACGCTCTCCGGCCGCCGCCGTCTTGCTGCCAACCGTAGCAAAGATCAACCCGACGGCAATGATCGTTGCCAGGCCGATACGGGAAAGCGAGGTCATCAGGGTCTCGATGGTCAACATGGTCAGTCTCCTTTTGATGCCGCCGGGCGCCGAAATGGCAAAAGGCGGTATTTACTTGCGATAATTCTCTATTTCCGCTTCAAGTTCGGCGATGCGTTGCTTCAGGGGCTCGACGACTTCTGCCACCTCGGCTTCACTAAACCGGGGGGTAATGTGTTGCGGGCAATTTACGTCCCAGGCATCGACCTCGAAGATGATCGCCTGTTCCGGTGCGCCGACACCGTCAGCATCGGTTAATTGGGCCAGCAGGTCAGCGTCATCTTCGACAACCCTGGCCCGGCCCCAGACCTTGATCCGGCGGCGGTTGGGATAATCCATGAGGAAGATGGTGGCCTTGTCGTTTTCAGAAAGGTTTCCGGTGGTGATGTACTGCCGGTTGCCGCTGAAATCGGCAAAGGCCAGCGTACGATCATCAATGACCTTGAGAAACCCGGGCTTGCCGCCACGATGTTGAACATAGGGTTGACCATCCTTGCTGGCGGTTGCCAGATAAAAAGAATCCCGCCTAGCAATGAATCCAGCCAGGTCATCGGTGACGGTGTTTTGCCATCCTGCCTTTGCTTCCATGCGGGCATAACCCTGGCGCGAGCCTTTGCGTTCCTGGATCACCTTGACCGCCGGGGTAAAGGCGATATCACTACTGAATTCGGTCATGAATATTCCTCTCACCCTTGGGCGTTGCGATGGGAAAATCTATGCCGCCTGTCGACCGGCCGTAACACCGCCATCAACGGGCAGGATCACACCGGTGATCCAGGATGCCTCTTCCGAAGCCAGGAACAGAATCGCCGAAACCAGATCGGTCGGTTGGCCGTTGCGGCCCAGGGGGTGCAGGCCCGCGAATGTGGGCAGCACATCGCGCACTTCGTCCGCCGACATAAAGGTATCGTACACCGGGGTTTCGACGACGGCGGGCGCCACCGTGTTGACCCTGATCCGGTCGTCAGCAAGCTCGATAGCGAGATTGCGGGTCAGCGCGTGAACGCCGGCCTTGGCGGCGGAATAAGCGCTCGATGGCGTGGCGCCGATCGCCTGGGTGGCCCACATGGAACCGGTGTTGACGATGACGCCGCCACCGCGCACGCGCATCGCCCTTACGGCTGCCTGAGCGGCGAAGAAACTACCTTTCAGGATAACCCGCGCATAGGCGTCGAAATCCTCCTCGGTATGGTCGAGAAAGGGTTTCGGCGAGAAAATTCCGGCGTTGTTGATCAGGATATCGACACCACCGAATTTTTCTTGTGCCGCCGCGACAAGATTTTCGCCCGTGGCCACCTCGCCGATATCGCCGGCGACGATGGCCGTGGCGTGGCCGTCCGGGTCGATGTCTTGGGCGGCTTCACTCAGCTTCTCCGCGTTGCGGCCGTTCAGGACCACCTTGGCCCCATGGCCGACGAGAGCGCGGGCGGTTTCCAAACCGATGCCGGATCCGCCGCCGGTGATGATCGCAACTTTATTTTTAAATGACATTTACAGTCTCCATTGGCTCTTTGTTATGGGGTTGTTATGCGGTCGGGGCCTTGCCCCGGGGAGACCAAGGTCGGAAAATGTGGTTCCGGTCCTTGGCTCCTGGCGGGGAAGAAAGCCATTAGTTGATTTCGAAGGAGCCGAAATCATCATCCAGAATGGTGGCTTCTTCAACTTGGTTCAGAATTTCCACGTATTCTCCGTGGTCGATGTAGGAATCGCCCTCGAAGGAATAATCAAACTTGGCATCGACGGTTTGCACCGTCTGGGCAACTTCACCCAGGTCGAGGGTGGAGTCGTCAGCGAAAGCCTGTCCGGTGGATACGACGCCGGCGATGCCGACGAGGGCGGAAAGCGAACCGGCGGTAAGGATGTTTCGAATGCTCATAATGTGGTCTCCAATTCATGTTCAAAGGTTGAGCTTAAGAGGGTCTTCTCATTCGCCGGACTGAGGCTTTAAACTCTTGGCCTGTCGAATGAGATGAGTTTCTATACAGACCTGTCTGTTTAGTCAACAGGGAAATGCAGAAAATTGAAGGGAAATAGCAAAAAAATTTTAACTACTTGTTTTATTTGATTATTTCATCAAATTTTTATTGTTTTAGGGCCTAAACACCCAGGAATTATGTAAAAAAGGCTTGAATTATACCTGATTTTATTGTGATAATACCGACAGGTTTGTATATGACTAGAAACACACACGGGAAATGAACCATGACTTCCTCCAAACGCGACCATTTAGTCGATACGGCGCTCGACCTTTTTTGCCGTCATGGTTTTCACGCCACCGGCATCGACAAAATCCTGGCCCAGTCCGGCGTCGCCAAAATGACGCTGTACAAACATTTCAAGTCCAAGGACGAATTAATCCTGGCGACGCTGCACCGCCGCGACGAAAAATTTCGTAACGATTTAATGCGCGATGTCGAACGCAAGGGCAAAACGCCCCGCGAGCGGCTTTTGGCGATTTTCGATGTTCTTGGAGACTGGTTTTCCGGCCGCGGCTTCACCGGATGCACGTTCATTAACGCGTCCGCCGAATACAGCGCCCCGGAAAACCCCATTCATGCCGCCGCCGCCGAACACAACCGTTTGGTAAGCGCCTATATTCTGGAATTAGCCAAGGCCGCCGGCGCAAAAGACCCGAACGCCCTGGCCCAGGGGCTGATGCTGTTGGTGGAAGGCGCCATTGTCATGGCTTATGTCGCCGGCCAGAAAGATGCCTCGGAACAAGCCAAAAGAACCGCTGAAATTTTATTGGCCGACGCCGGAATCTGAACCGCCCCCTCCTCCCGCCACGGCTTCTGTTCGGCACCGATTTTACCCGCTTCTCTAAAGCCCAAGCCAAGCTATAATAAAAACGCTAAAAAGCACCGCCGTCCCAAGGCCGGCATAAGGGAGGAAGCATGACCCAAAAAACACCCCGGACCATCCGCCTCGACGCGGCCGACAACGTCATCGTCGCCTTGAACGATATCGCCAGGGAAACGGAAATCCCCGGCGAGAACGTATCGGCGATAACCGCCATTCCATCCGGTCACAAGATAGCGACAGCGGCCATCGCCAAGGGCCAAGCCGTGCGCAAATTCAATCAGACCATCGGTTTTGCCACCACCGATATCGCCCCTGGCGACCACGTGCACACGCAAAACTGTGCCTTTGGCGATTTCGAGCGTGATTACGCATTCGGCGAAGAGGCGACGGAAACGCAATTTTTACCGCCGTCCGACAGCGCCACCTTCCAGGGTTACCGCCGCGCCAATGGCGACATCGGCACGCGCAATTACATCGGCATTCTGACGTCGGTCAACTGTTCGGCGACGGTCGCCAAGCACATGGCCGAACGCGTCAATCGTTCCGGCATGCTGGATGATTATCCGGGCGTTGACGGCATCGTCGCCTTTGTCCACGGCTCGGGTTGTTGCCTGGACGCCAATGACGAGGGCTTCGCCAACCTGCAACGCACGCTGTGGGGCTACGCGCGCCACGCCAACTTCGCCGGTGTGCTGATGGTCGGCCTGGGCTGCGAGGTCAACCAGATCCCCCTGTTCCTGGAACTATACGGGCTCAAGCAGTCGGATACCTTCCACGCCATGGTCATGCAGGACACCGGCGGCACGCGGAAAACCATCGAGGAAGGCGTCAAACGGATCGAGGCCATGCTGCCCGCCGCCAACGCCTGCAAGCGCGAACCGGTTCCCGTCGGCGGGCTTAGCGTCGCCCTTCAATGCGGCGGGTCAGACGGTTATTCGGGCATAACCGCCAACCCGGCCATGGGCGCGGCAGTGGATAATCTGGTCCGCCATGGCGGCACCGCCATCCTGGCGGAGACGCCGGAAATCTACGGCGCCGAGCATCTGCTGACACGCCGCGCCGCCAGCAGGGAAGTCGGCGAAAAACTGATCGAGCGCATCCGCTGGTGGGAAGACTATACCCGGCGCAACAACGGCGTCATGGACAACAACCCGACGCCCGGCAACAAGGCCGGCGGGCTGACGACCATTCTGGAAAAATCGTTGGGCGCGGCGGCAAAGGGCGGCACGACGAACCTGACCGGCGTCTACAAATACGCCGAACCCGTCACCACCACCGGCTTCGTCTTCATGGACAGCCCTGGCTACGACCCCTGCTCGATCACGGGCCAGGTCGCGTCGGGCGCCAACCTTGTCTGTTTTTCGACCGGCCGGGGCTCGGCCTTCGGCTTCAAGCCGTCGCCGTCGATCAAGCTCGCCACCAACACGGCGATGTACAACCGCCTGGAAGAGGACATGGACATCAACTGCGGCGCCATCGCCGACGGTGAAAAAACCGTCGATGACATGGGCCGGGAAATTTTCGAATACCTGATCGACGTCGCGTCGGGCAAGAAATCGAAATCGGAAGAATTCGACTACGGCGACAACGAATTTGTCCCCTGGCACATCGGCACAGTGATGTAAGAGCAGCCGCTCAGGTGTGCTCAACCATGTCACCGGATAGGGCGTCCAAAAACGCCGCTTCGCCGTCCGCCTGCAGATTGCCGCCCGCATCGATCAGGGTTTGCAGGCCATCGGCAAGACGGCCGAGACGGGCAAGATCGCGGTTGCCCTCACTGAGAAGAGTTTCCATGTCCCCGGCAAGGTGGCTGATCAGGTGAAAGCTGAAGGTGCCGCCACCGCCGCTCAACTTGTGAACGACGGAAATCAGCCCGGCAGCGGCATCCTCGTCGCCGCTTTCCAGCGCCGACAGGGCGCTGCGGATTTCTTCCATCCTTGCGGCCATGGTATCGAAAAACGCATCGCGGAGCGCGGCAAGCTTTGCTTCAAGGTCATCATTCATCACATTTACATAAAGCCCAAAAGGACTCTCCGCCACCCAAAAAAAGAGAATGCCCCGATATATTAGATAATTATCAACAAGCAACGCCACATTTGCGAAAAGACCATCAGGCGTTGCATATTTTATACACTCTTTGGGAGGGGGGGATCAGATTCTGTATCGGTATCTGCTTATCGTCCGTTTCGCGCTGATCAACGCCGTCGCCCCCTCTCCGCAACCGCCGTCGGCTCCCCGCTTCTCTAATCCCTCAACAGAGACATGACTTGCCCAACTTGGTATGCTAGAAGCGGCGTCTCCGACGGCGCTGATTGGGGCATAGTTTAACGGTAGAATGAGCGGCTCTGACCCGCTTGGTCCTGGTTCGAATCCAGGTGCCCCAGCCAATACCAAGACAACAATAAAAGAACAATACCCGACAGGGTTAAGGGAGGCATCTTCGTGCCGCACGGCCCAGGCAAGCAACCGGTCTATGGCGCCATCGACCTCGGCACCAATAACTGCCGCCTGCTGATGGCCAGTCCTGCTGAAAATGAATCCGGGGACGGCCTCCGCATCATCGACGCCTTTTCGCGCATTGTCCGTCTCGGTGAAGGGTTGGGCGCCTCGGGGCGGTTATCCGAAGACGCCATGAACCGCACCATCGAGGCGCTCAAGATATGCGCTGAGCGGATGCATAAAAACAACGTCCGCCAGTCCCGCGCCATCGCCACCGAGGCGTGCCGCCGGGCCGACAACGGCGACGAATTTCTGCTCCGGGTGAAACGTGAAACCGGGCTGGAAATAAAAACCATCACCGCCGTCGAGGAAGCCGAGCTGACGCTGGCGGGATGTGCGCCGTTGCTGAATACGGGCCACGCGCGGGTGTTGATGTTCGATATCGGCGGCGGCAGTACGGAGTTGATGTGGATCGAGGCCGAGCCGGGCGAGCCGCCGAAACCCGTCGAAATTTTGTCCCTGCCCTTCGGCGTCGTTAACCTGAGCGAAGAATACGGCCACGATTCCCTGTCCCCCGGCGTTTACGAAGAGGTCATTGCGCGCATCGATCAGGCGCTGGCGCCGTTCGAGGAACGTCACGCCATTTGCGCCGAGATCGAGGCCGAGCGGGTGCATGTATTGGGGACATCGGGCACCGTCACCACCTTCGGCGCCATCTATCTCGACCTCGCCAGTTATGACCGCTCACGCGTCGATGGCTTGTCCATCCGCTTTGAAAGCGTGCACGCCATTGCCGCCAAGCTGGCCGGCATGGACAGTGCGGCGCGCAAGGCGCACCCTTGTATCGGCCCCGGCCGGGAAGATTTGATGGCCATGGGCTGCGCCGTCATCACCGCCATTTGCCGTCGCTGGTCGGCACAAAACCTGACCGCGGCCGACCGCGGCATCCGCGAGGGTTTGTTGCTGTCGATGATGGCCGAAGAGCGGAATTCTGCGCATGGCTAAAAAACCGACCGTAAAAAAAGGCTCTGGCGGCTCCGGGCGCGGCAGGACGGAAAAGCTGAAAACCGCCAAAAGGCGCAAAACGTCATCGGTGCGCTGGCTGCAACGCCAGTTGGGCGACCCCTACGTTGCCGGCGCCCGCGACCAGGGGCTGCGGTCCAGGGCGGCTTTTAAATTGATGGAGCTGGACGACCGCTTTCATTTTCTCACACCGGGCGCCAGTGTCGTTGATCTGGGCGCCGCCCCGGGCGGCTGGACCATGGTCGCCGTCGAGCGCGTAAACTCCCAGGGGGCCGGGAATGGGAAACAAGGCAAGGTCATCGGCATGGATATTCAGGAAGCCGCCCCCATTTCAGGGGCGACGTTAATCCACCACGATTTCCTCGACGAGGCGGCGCCGGGAATGCTGATGGATCTTTTGGACGGTCCCGCCGACATCGTGCTGACCGACATGGCGGCACCGACGACGGGCCACGCGGGCACCGATCATCTTCGCATCGTCGGCCTGCTCGAAGCCGCCTTCGACTTCGCCTGTGACGTATTGGCGCCGGGCGGGTGTTTCGTCGGCAAGGTGTTCAAGGGCGGCACCGAGGGAGAATTGCTAAAAGCCATGAAGCAACGCTTCAAATCCGTGCGCCACGCAAAACCCCCCGCCAGCCGCAAAGAGTCCGCCGAGTCCTATGTCGTCGCCCAGGGGTTTAAAGGGGTAAAGGGGTAATCAATTTCAGGTGTCCTGCTCCCGATACCCCTTCAGGTCTTCGTATTCCTCCATCCCGATGCGTTCGACCTCGCACAGGGAAAGGATTTTTGTCACCTCGCCGGGGCTGTCCATGATCGGCAGACGGAGATTGGATTTATTGGCGTATGTGCCGGAATCCTTGGCGATGGTGGTGACGAAAAATTTCGGACAACCATCTTTTAAAACCGCCTGCAACTGGTCGCTCAGGATCAATTGCGAGGAAACGATCGGATTGTCCGACAGCCGGGTTCCCGTCTCGTCGAGCCCGAACAGATCGGTCAGGCCGGTTCCCCAGTAGCGATAGACGAAGTCCTTGCCGCCCTCGATAACATCGACACAGGCGGTCATCGGGATCAGGGGCGCCGGGATTGCCATGAGTTTGACCTCCGCCCACACCGGCGCGGGCTTGCCAGCGGCCCAGCCGGTCCAGATGTCGAGCATCTGCAGCATGGCGGATGATTGAATAGACGACAGTGCCAATTCCTCGACCCTGGACGCCTTGACCTTGACTTTTTTCAACGGTTGTCACCTCGGATAAGCCATAAATCAGATAGGGACTTTAGCATTCTTAAAGGTCAGGCAAAGGCATTATTCTGCTGTACCTTCCTTGCCGCTTGGCAACCCCTGGTTTGTGTGTATTATTGCGCGCCAACCCGGTCCTTTTAGACAACAGGCGGATGACTGGAGATGGCATGACCTTCCTCGAAGCACTAACCTTTGACGACGTTCTCCTGGTGCCCGCCAGGTCCGGTGTCTTGCCCGCCAACGCCGACACCTCGACCCGACTGACCAGAACCATCCGCCTCGGCATTCCGCTGATCTCGGCGGCCATGGATACGGTCACGGAAAGCAAGCTCGCCATCGCCATGGCCCAGAACGGCGGCATCGGCGTCATCCACAAAAATCTGACCCCGGAAGAACAGGCCGGCGAAGTCCGGATCGTCAAAAAATTCGAATCCGGCATGATCGTCAACCCGTTCACCATCGCCCCGCAAGCGACCCTCGCCGATGCGCTGCGTATCAAAGAAAGCCATAACATTTCCGGCATCCCCGTGGTCGAGAAGGATACGGGCCTGCTGGTCGGCATCCTGACCAACCGCGACGTGCGTTTCGCCGACAACCTGGAACAGCCGGTCAGCGAGCTGATGACGCCCCACACCAAAGAAAAACCGCTGATTACCGTCAGCGAGGATACAGAACGCGAGGACGCCAAGCGATTGCTGCACCAGCACCGCATCGAAAAGCTGCTCGTCGTCGATGATAAATTCCGCTGTGTCGGCCTGATGACGGTCAAAGACATCGAAAAAGCGCAAACCCATCCCAATGCCTGCAAGGACGATGCGGGCCATCTTCGCGTCGCCGCCGCCACCGGCGTCGGTGATGAAAGCGTCGCCCGCGCCGAGGCTTTGTTGGACGCCGGTGTCGATGTCATCGTCGTCGATACGGCGCATGGCCATTCCGTCGGTGTGCTCGACACCGTGACCAGGATCAAAAAGCTTTCCAACCATGTCCAGGTCATCGGCGGCAACGTCGCCACTGCCGACGGTGCCAAGGCCTTGATCGATGCCGGGGCCGACTGCGTTAAAGTCGGTATCGGGCCGGGTACCATCTGCACCACGCGCATGGTCGCCGGTGTCGGTATCCCGCAGTTTTCAGCTGTAATTGAGGTCGCCGAAGCGTGCCAAAAAGCCGACGTTCCGTTCATCGCCGACGGCGGCATCAAGTATTCCGGCGACCTCGCCAAGGCCATTGCTGGCGGCGCCGAGAGCGTCATGATCGGCTCGCTTTTTGCCGGTACGGACGAAAGCCCCGGCGAAGTGTTCCTGTACCAGGGCCGGTCCTATAAATCCTACCGCGGCATGGGCTCGCTTGGCGCCATGGCGCGGGGATCGGCGGATCGTTACTTCCAGGAAGACGTTGCCGACAACCAGAAATTCGTCCCCGAAGGCGTCGAAGGCCGCGTACCCTACAAGGGACCGGCGTCCAATATCATCCATCAACTGATCGGCGGCTTGCGCGCCGCCATGGGCTATACGGGCAACGCCAGCATCGCCGAATTGCAGAAAAATGCCCAATTTCGCCGGATCACGGCGTCCGGGCTGCGCGAAAGCCATGTCCATGACATCACCATTACCCGCGAAGCTCCCAATTACCGCTCCGACGGCTAAAGTCGTTTCTGTTTTCCGAAAGGGTGGGGCATGACCCCCGGCGCGCGCATTCAGGCGGCGCTTGAAATTCTGGATGAAATTCACACCCAGAACGATCCCGCCGATCGCATTATCGACAAATATTTCCGCAACCGCCGTTTCGCCGGCTCCGGCGACCGCCGCGCCATTCAGGAAAGGGTTTATGCCGTGTTGCGCCACCGCGCACGGCTCGACTGGTGGGTCGAGCGCACCGGATCTGTCGTCGAACCGGGCCCCAGGCCCAGATTGATTGCCGAACTGGCGCTTGAAGACAAATCATCGCCGGAAGCCACGAAAGGGCTTTTTTCCGGCGCCACCCATTGCCCCGCCGCCTTGTCACCGCGCGAAGAGGAACTGGCCCACAACCTCTATGGCCGTCCGTTGACCCATGCCGACATGCCCAGCCCGGTAAAAATGGAATATCCGGACTGGATGGACCGCTCCTTAAGCACCCTTTGGCCGAAAACCCTGGAAAGGGAATTATCGGCCTTGAACCAACAAGCCCCGGTCGACCTTCGCATCAACATGCTGAAAACGACCCCGGAAGAGGCGCTGAAAGCGTTGCAATCGGAATACGTTGACGCCGAGCCGACACCGCTGTCGCCGATCGGCCTCAGATTGACCGGCAAGACGCGCCTCGCCGGCACGTCGGTCTACAAAAAAGGCTGGGTCGAGGTCCAGGATGAAGGCTCGCAGTTGATCGCGCTGTTGTGCGGCGCGCGGCCGGGCATGAGCGTCGCCGATTTCTGCGCCGGTGCCGGCGGCAAGGCGCTGGCCTTGGCCGCCGCCATGGCCAGAGATGGCAAAATTGAAGGCAACCTTTGGGCCACGGATATCTCCAGCTACCGCCTCGAGCGCATGATCCCCCGCCTGAAACGGGCCGGGGCGGAGCGTGTACGGACCAAGGTCGTCGCCGCCAGGAACGATGACTGGGTCCAGGACAATGCGGCTACCTTTGACCGTGTGCTGGTCGATGTTCCGTGCACCGGCACCGGCGCCTGGCGCCGCGATCCCAACGCCAAATGGCGATTCACACCCGACGACCTAATTGATTTGATCGCCCAACAGCAGCGCATCCTGGACATGGCCAAAACCCTGGTCAAACCGCAAGGACGGCTGATTTACGCGACGTGTTCCCTGTTGCAGGAGGAAAACGAGCAGCAGTTGGCCTGGTTTCTGGAAAATAATACCGATTTTCAGGCCCTGCCCATCGATCAGGTATGGTCTGAAACCGTCGGCGGCCCGGCGCCGCCCACGGGGCCGGGCCTGCGCCTCAGCCCCGCTTCCACCGGGACGGACGGCTTCTTTTGCGCGGTCATGGAGCGGAATTAGGGTTTTCACGGTTTTTCGCCGCCAATGGCCTGCCAATGGCCTGCCAATGGCCTGATTGTGAAGGTTTTTGGGCCGTAAGATGTCAAAAACGTTGCAATTTGGCGTTAAACAGCTTATACATCACTGTGAATCATCGTGTGATCTTGGGTAGTTGGTATCTGAGAGTTTGTTAGCTGATAAGACGGTTAGGGCGAAGAATTTCTGGAAAATAACCTGCTACGGCGCGCCGCCAGGTCTTTTTGGCGGGGTTTTTTTTCCGAAAAACATCAATAATCACTCAGCCGTAAAATTGAGGAGTTTCCCATGGCCAGCCGCCGCAACGACAATAAAAAACCCAAGTCCGACCGCCAAAACGAGCAGAAGGAACGTCCCTGCCTGATGTGCAGCAAGGCCTTTGTTTCCGAGCATTTCGGCCAGCGCGTCTGCCCTACTTGCAAGGGTACTGCGGCATGGCGTTCGGGTGGTGAAGCCGCTTAAGTTCAAGTTCGGCTAAACACCCGCGCCTTCTCCATTCAGACCGCGAGTAGAGAAATGAAAAAAAGCAAGAAAAACCAGTTCGATTCCGGTCGCGCCCAAAAAAAAATGAGCAAGGCTTTTAAGCAGTCCGCCGCAAAGAAAGCGAAGCAGGCGAAAGAAAAAGCCAAGCGCGAAGAAGAACAGGTCCCTATCTGATAAGAGCCGCGAAGGCACTGTTTCAGCGCCGGTTTCCCCGGCGTTTTTTTTGGAAAACCTACCTAGAGCATTTCCGAGTTATTTTGACGCATAGCCGTCGGCGGCAAAGAAGTTTCTACATTCTTCCGGCTTAAACAGATCACAAACATT
>LFEN01000069.1 GCA_001510075.1 Alphaproteobacteria bacterium casp-alpha2 | reverse complement strand
CGTAAAGGCATGCGTCAATGTTCCTCATATCCCAACGTTAGCACAGGCCGAGATCAATAGGAATCTTATAAATGGGTCAGAACACTAGGACATCATGACCAGCTTCCTCCTCAATCGTTTGTGGCAGTCGGTCCTGGTATTGACGTTGATGTCGTTTGTCATTTATTCGTTGATCGGGTTGATGCCCGGAGACCCGGTCGATTTGATGATTACCGCCGACCCCAAAATCACGTCCGAGGATGCGGCCCGGCTGCGCGAACTTTATGGCCTGAATACGCCGATTATCGAGCGTTATTGGAACTGGTTGAAATCTGCGCTGCAAGGCGATTTCGGATATTCGCGCCTCTATGCCCGCCCGGTGTTCGATGTTATTGGCCCGGCGCTCGGCAACACGGTGACGCTGTTGAGTTTGAGTTTCGGCCTCGCCCTGCTGATCGCCCTGCCGGCCGGGATGCTGGCGGCCTACCGGCCTTATTCGAAGCTTGATTACACCATCAACATGATCGCCTTTGCCGGCATTTCGGTGCCGCCGTTCTGGTTGGCGTTGCTGCTGATTATTGTTTTCGCGGTCTTCCTGGGTGCCCTGCCCGCCGGCGGCAGTGGCGCGCTCGGCGTCGGCAGCATTTGGGACAACGCGCGCTATCTTGTCCTGCCGGTGGCCAGCCTGACCATCGCATCCATCGGCGGCCACACGCGCTATATGCGCGCCGCCATGATCGAGACGCTGCGCCAGGATTATATCCGAACGGCGCGCGCCTCCGGCGCCGGCGAGATGCGGGTGGTGTTCGGCCATGCGCTGCGCAATGCGCTCATTCCCGTCGTCACCATTATCGCGCTCGATTTCGGCTACCTGTTTTCCGGGGCGCTAATTACCGAGACCGTCTTCGCCTGGCCCGGCATGGGGCGGCTGATTTTCGACGCCATCATGGGCAATGATTTCAACCTGGCGCTGGTGACGTTGTTGTTGGCGACGCTGGTGACGCTGATCGGAAATTTTTTCGCCGATATCGCCTATGTCTGGCTCGACCCCCGGATTTCTTTTCGGGAGGCGGAAAAATGAGCGAAACGGTGATCCCCGCCGCCAGAATTGGCGAAAGCGTCTGGGCGCTGACCCGGCGGCGGTTTTTAAGGCACCGCCTTGCCGTCGCCAGCGCCGCTGTGCTGGCGTTTCTGGCCCTGGCGTCCCTCTCTGCCCCGGTGGTGGAAATCTTCATCGGCACGGAACAAGGGGCCGTCGACCTGTTCAATCGCTTTCAGGGCGCTTCCCTTGCCCACCCGTTTGGCACCGATGAGCTGGGTCGGGACGTATTGCTGCGATTGTTGTACGGCGGCCAGATTTCGCTGTTCGTCGGCTTGACGGCGGCGATGGTGGCGGCGGTGATCGGTACGGTGACGGGGTTGCTCGCCGGGTATTACGGCGGCCGGCTGGACGCGTTGCTGATGCGCTTTACCGACGGGGTTATTGCCCTGCCCCTGTTGCCGTTGCTGATCGTACTGGCGGCGATCGATCTGGAAAAAGTCGGCCTGCCCGATGCCCTGGTGAGTTCTGAAAACATCAGCCTTTACCGCATTATCGCCATTGTCGCCCTGGTCGGCTGGACGACGGTGGCGAGATTGGTGCGCGGTACGGCGCTGTCGTTGCGCGAACGGGATTTTGTTCGCGCCGCCGAAGCCCAGGGCGCAAGCGGGTTCAGGATCATGAGCACCCACATCCTGCCCAACCTGGCATCGCCGATCATCGTCGCCACGACCTTATCGGCGGGCAACGTGATCTTGCTGGAATCGGTATTGAGTTTCTTAGGCCTCGGCATTCAGCCGCCGGTGCCGAGCTGGGGCAACCTGTTGACCAACGCCCAGGAACTGATTTTTGAGGCCCCGGCGCTGGCATTTTATCCCGGTGTGCTGATTTTCATTACCGTCATCGCCTTTAACTTTTTAGGCGACGGGTTGCAGGACGCGCTCGACCCACGGGCGACGGAGCGGCCCCACCGGTAGGCTTTTAGTGCGACATCAACACCGGTACCGTCATGTGATTGAGAATATCGTCCGTGACGCCGCCCATCATCAATTCGGCCCAGCGGGCATGCCCATAAGCGCCCATGACGATCATGTCGGCGCCCAGATCCGAGGCTCGGGACAACAGCATGTCGGCAGTTTTGATGTCGGTTTTCACGGAATCCGTTACGACATTAATGCCGTGACGCTCCAAATGATCGGCGATATCGGCTGCCGGAAGCTCCGGTTTTTCGCCGCTACCTTCTTCCGGGTTGATGACCATGACCGTGACTTTTTCCGCCATCTCCAGTAACGGCATGGCATCGTGTACCGCACGGGCCGCCACGGGGCTGCCGTCCCAGGCGACCAGGATATGTTTGCCGATGGTGCCGTATTTCCCGACATAGGGAATAACCAGCGCCGGACGACCGGATTCGGTGATCAGGCGGTCGGGCATATCGCAATCACCCATGAAAATCTTCGAGTCGGGATCGCACTGCCCGACGACGACAAGGTCGTAGAAACGGGCTTGCTCGGCAATGATCTCCGTGACCTCGCCATCGAGAACCCGCCAACCGGTCTCCAGACCATTGGAACCGACGGCGGCTTGAAATTTTTCACCGGCCTCTTTTGCCGCTTCGTCTTCTTTCTTGGCTTGTTCTTGCAGGACTTCTGCGGCAATTTGGGCTTCGGCGTATCCGGGAATGTAGGGTCTTGTTTTGACGTAAACCCCCGTTAACCGGGCGCCGTTGGCCTTGGCAAGATTGATCGCCGCATTGAGCCGTTCGCCAGAGGCTTCCCTCACGTCCACATGAACCAGAATGTCTTTTAACGTCATGATTTCCTCCTATAAAGGAATAACGCCCGATATCTAATTTAATTAAAAGCCAAAATAGAATTTGTGCCCATGACCATAGTCAAGAATGCTTGATCTGGATGTTGATAAACTTGTGGATAGTTTGTTGAAAGTTTATGGATAACCGGGTGAGCTGAATTTTTATTTAATTAATTCAATTAGTTGTGTGTTTGATAAAGTTATGCACACCTTTGGCCTCTCTATTCCCTAACCAAGCAGCTGTGAAACTTTTTTGAATTGTAAGCCATCGCGTCCCATGTAAAAAAAGAGGGCCGCTTTTTGTAAATCCATCAATTTCACGACTAAGGATTCCTGCCATGACGGACCGGGGAAATTCCGCCGCCAGCCGCGATATCGCCTATCACGTGCACGGCTACACCAACCTGAAAAAACACGAGGAAAAAGGTCCCCTGATCCTGACCAGCGGCAAAGGCATCCACGTCACCGATGAGACCGGCAAGACCTATATCGAGGGGCTGGCTGGCCTGTGGTGCACGTCACTGGGTTTCAACGAAGACCGCTTGATCAACGCGGCGACCAAGGCGATGCAAAAGCTGCCCTATTACCACGGCTTTGCGCACAAGACCCCGGACATCACCATTGAGCTTGCGGAAAAACTGATTGCCCTCGCCCCGGTGCCGATGTCCAAGGTGCTGTTCGCCAATTCCGGTTCGGAAGCCATCGACCTGTCGATCAAGCTGGTCTGGTATTACAACAACGCGCTCGGGCGTCCCGACAAAAAGAAACTGATTTCCCGCTTCAAGGCGTATCACGGCGTTACCGTCGCCGCCGGTAGCCTGACGGGCCTGCCGATCGTCCAGAACGATTTCGACCTACCCATCGACCGCGTCCTGCGCACCGATTGCCCGCATCATTACCGCGAAGCCAAAGATGGCGAAAGCGAAGAAGAGTACGCCACCCGCTGCGCCGAAAGCCTGGAAAAGCTGATCGAAGATGAAGGCCCCGATACCGTCGCCGCTTTTTATGCCGAACCGGTCATGGGCGCCGGCGGTGTGATCGTACCGCCAAGAACGTATTTCGAGAAAATCCAGGCGGTGCTGAAAAAATACGACGTGCTGTTGATCGCCGACGAGGTCATCTGCGGCTTCGGGCGCACCGGCAACATGTGGGGCAGCCAGACCTATGGCCTGAAACCGGACATGCTGACCTGCGCCAAGGCTTTGTCGTCGGCCTATATCCCGATTTCCGCCTTGATGGTGTCCGAAGACATCTATCGGGCCATGGTCAAAGAAAGCGAAAAACTGGGCGTGTTTGGTCATGGCTCGACCTATGGCGGGCATCCCGTTGCCGCAGCGGTGGCGGTGGAAACCCTGAAAATTTATGAAGAACGCAACATCGTCGAATGCGTGCGGAATTTAAGCCCGAATTTCCAGGACGGCCTCAGGCGATTTGCCGAGCACTCTCTTGTCGGTGAGGTCCGGGGCGTCGGCCTTGTCGGGGGCATCGAGCTTGTCGCCGACAAGGACACCAAAACCGCCTTCGATCCCAAATCAGGTGTCGGCGCGTATTTTTCCGACCGGGCCCAGGACGAAGGCCTGATCATCCGCGCCATTGGCGACACCATTGCCGTCTGCCCGCCGCTGATTATTACCGAAGCGGAAATTGACGAATTAACGGGCTGCTTGGAACGGGCGCTCGCCACGACCCTGGATTGGGCGACGAAAAACGACCTGCTGGCCGGATGATTTAACTTCGATCAAGGCCCTTGTTCCTGCCTAAAGGCTACTCTTCGGCTTGAAAACAGGAATTTAACTGAAATCTTTCGTTACATTTCGACAAGCGGCGGACACAGCAAAGACAAGAATTTCCGCTACTTTTCAAGGCTAATGAAATAGATTTAAGAGGGTTGGACCATGAATTTTGAATTAAAACGGTCGAAAAACGACGAAACGACGGTGTATAGTGCGCCTTCGGGAGCTGAAGCAATCAATCAAAAGCAAAATTCTGGGCAGCAATCCATGGATTATGAAAAGTTTTTTACCGATAAAATCGGTGACCTGAAAGAAGAAGGCCGCTACCGCGTCTTTGCCGACATTGAACGCAAAGCCGGCAGCTTCCCCGAAGCCGTCACCCACCGCGATGGCAAGGTCAGTGACGTAACGGTCTGGTGTTCCAACGACTATCTCGGTATGGGGCAGAACCCGCTTGTTCTGGAAGCCATGCATGCGGCCATCGACAGTTGCGGCGCCGGCGCCGGGGGCACCCGCAATATTTCCGGCACCAACCATTATCATGTTCTTCTGGAACAAGAGCTGGCCGACCTGCACGGCAAGGAAAAGGCGCTGATCTTCGGTTCCGGCTGGACCGCCAACCTGACGGCGCTCAGCACGCTCGGCGCCTTGATGCCCGATTGCGTCATCCTGTCTGATGCCTATAACCACAACTCGATGATCGAAGGCATTGTCCACTCGAAAGCCGAGAAAAAGATTTTCAAGCATAACGATGCGCAAGATCTGGAACGCCTGTTGGCGGAATATCCGCTCGAGCGTCCGAAACTGGTGGCCTTCGAATCCGTCTATTCGATGGATGGCGACATCGCCCCGATCGAGGAATTTTGCGACGTCTGCGATAAATACGGGGCCATGACCTTTATCGACGAAGTCCACGCCGTCGGCCTGTACGGTGAACGGGGTGCCGGCATCTGCGAACGCGAAGGCCTGATGGACCGGATTACCGTTATCCAGGGCACCCTGGCCAAGGGGTTCGGCGTCGTTGGCGGATACGTTGCCGGATCGGAAGCCTTCGTTGATTTCCTGCGCTCTTATGGCAACGGCTTCATTTTCTCGACCTCCATGCCGCCGGGCGTCGCCGCCGCGGCGCTGGCCAGTATCCGTTACCTGAAAGAACACAACGAACTTCGCGAACGCCACCAGGAACGGGCGGCGACGCTGAAGCGCCGCTTCACCGAAGCCGGCATTGCGGTCATGCCGTCGGTTACCCACATCGTGCCGGTGCAAATCGGCGATGCGGTGTTGTGCAAGCAGGCATCCGATATCCTGATGGATAAATATGGCATTTACGTGCAACCGATCAATTTCCCGACCGTTGAACGCGGTACCGAACGGTTGCGGTTCACGCCGACGCCGTTGCATTCAGACGCGGACATGGATCACCTTGTTTCTTCGCTGAAGGAAGTGTGGTCCATGTTGGGGTTGAAGCCCGCCGCCTAAAGGGCGATTTTTTCCTTTTGGTTGCTTAGGGACACATCGCATTGTATGCATTTTGCACCGGGTATCTTTCTGACTTTTGAGGGATAAAAAACGGCGGGCTTAAGTAAATGACGTCTATTCCCTCATCAATAAAATCCCGCAGAAGGGTCGCCGTCTACTGGCTGACCGGAATAATCCTGACGTTGGCAATTTCAGGGCTGCACGGCCATGAATGGCATGGCGATGCCCATCTTCACACTCATATGGAAATCATCGCTACGGTGCTGGCGGCATTTGTCGGTATCATGGCGCTGATCCGGTTTTACAGCCGCAAGGACAACACCTTCTTGCTCATCGGCGCCGGGTTTCTGGGAACGGCCTTCCTGGACGGCTACCATACCCTCGTTACCTCTGAAACCTTCCAACCCCTTATGGCTTCGGACCTGTCGTCGCTGGTTTCCTGGAGCTGGACTGCTTCACGATTGTTCCTTTCGGTGATGGTTTTTCTGAGTGTCCTTGCCTGGATGCGTGAGGACAGACTTGGATTGCTGGGAAGGATTCAGGAACGGACGGTCTACCTTTTTACCACTGTTTTTACCCTGCTCAGCTTTCTGTTTTTTGCCTTCGTGCCATTGCCGGCGGCATATTTCCCAGACCTTGCCCTCCACCGGTCTGGGGAACTTGTCCCCGCCCTGTTTTTCCTGCTGGCATTGATCGGGTATCTGAAAAAAGGCCATTGGCGTCATGACGCCTTCGAGCACTGGCTGGTTCTGTCATTGATTATCGGTTTTATCGGCCAAGCCTTTTTCATGTCCCTTTCCGGACAGTTGTTCGATTATGAATTCGATATCGCACATCTTCTGAAAAAGGCCAGCTACATCTGTGTCCTGGTGGGCCTGTTGGTCAACATGTTCTCGATCTTCCGCCGGGTGGAAAAAAACGAGGGTCAATTCCGAAGCGCCGTGGAAAGCCTGCAGGAAGGGTTCGCTCTTTACGACGCCGATGACCGGCTGGTCCTCTACAACGAGGAATTCATCCGCCTGCATTCAGAAGTTCAGGACATCCTTGAACCCGGATTGCCGTTCGAGGATTTAATCCGCACCAGCGTTCAGCGCGGCCAGCTTTCTGAGGCTATCGGCCGGGAAGAAGAATTCATCCAGGAACGTTTGAGCCACCACCGCAATCCACGAGATACCATGCTGCTTCGCCAGCTTACGGACGGCACCTGGTACATTATCAACGAAGCCCGCACGCCGGGCGGCGGCTTGGCGGTTACCCAGACGGACATTACGGAACTCAAGGCCGCCGAAGGGGCGCTCAAGGAAACCGCTGCCCTGATGCGCCAAATGCTGGAAGCCAGCCCGGTAGGGGTTCTGATCGCCACCCGGGAAGGCGAGCATCTGTTTGCAAATGAGCGGGCGCTGGAAATTCAAGGCGTTACCCGCGAATTATTGTTCGGCTCTAACGCCGGAAGCTATTACGCCGATCCCGGTTTGAGGGCAAAGCTGAAAGATGAACTCTACAAAACCGGGGCTACGCCGCCGACGGAAGTCGAACTGGTCAAACCCGACGGCGAACATTTTTTCGTCGTTTTATCTTCCACGGTGACGGAATTCGAAGGCCGCAAGGCGCACTTGACCTATATGTACGACATTACCGAGCGCAAGCAGGCTGAAGGGGCCTTGCAGGAAAGCGAAGCACGGCTCAAGGCCATCATCGACACCGTCCCGGCCATCATCACCGTAAAGAACCTTGAACACCGTTACCTTCTTACCAACCGCTATCATCAGGAACTTTTCGGCTTTGAGGGACGCGAGATCATCGACAAGACGCCCGCCATTATTTCCGAGGAACACGGTGACAGGATGAGAGAGTTGGAACAAAAGGTACTGAAAACCGGCAAAACAATCCCTTTCTACGATTATTCCTTGCCCGATAAGAACGGGAAACTCCGAAACCTGCTGGTCACCAAAGCACCGCTTCGGGATACGTTAAACCGGCTGATTGGAACGGTTACTGCCGCCATCGACATTACCGAACGTAAACATGTCGAAGAGGCACTCCGGGACAACGAAGCCCGAACCCGGTCCATCGTCGATAACGTTATCGACGGCATCATCGTCATTGATGAACGGGGTACTATCCATTCCGCCAACCCGGCCGCCGAGCGGATTTTCGGTTTTTCGGAAAAGGAAATGGAAGGTCAAAACGTTAGCTTCCTGGCCGCCGAACCTTATCGCAGCGCCCATGACCGCTACCTTGCCAATTATCTGACCACCGGCGAGAAAAAAATCATCGGCCAAGTTCGGGAAGTCGAAGGCCAACACCGTGATGGAAGGCGCTTCCCCATGGAGCTGGCCGTTAGCGAAACCGGTATCGGCGATGATCGCATGTTCGTCGGCATTGTCCGCGATATTACGGCCCGCAAGGAAATGGACCGGATTAAAGGCGAATTCATTTCAACCGTCAGCCATGAACTGAGAACGCCGTTGACCTCTATCAGGGGGTCTTTGGGGCTGATCATCGGCGGAGCCGCCGGCAAACTCCCGAGCGAGGCCCAGGTGCTGATCGAAGTCGCCGGAAAAAACACCGAACGTCTGATTGGGCTGGTCAACGATATTCTGGATATGGAAAAAATAGAATCCGGCGTTTTGAAATTCCGCTTTGGCGCTGTGAACCTCGTGAAATTGGTGAGCCAGTCCGTCGACGTCAATAAGGGCTATGCGGATGAATGCGGGGTGGAATTCGTGATTTCAGACGCACCCAATACCCTAAAGGTCCGGGGTGACCATGACCGTCTGATGCAGGTGATGGCCAATCTGCTCTCCAACGCCGCCAAGTTCTCGCCGAAAGGGGAAAAGGTCGAGATTTCCCTTTCAGAGCGCAATGGAAGCGCCCATATCGAAGTTTCCGACCATGGGCAGGGTATCCCCGAGGAATTCCAAGAAAACGTTTTTGCCAAGTTCACCCAGGCCGATGCATCTGATACGCGCAAAGTCGGCGGCACGGGGTTGGGGTTAAACATTTCACGAACCATCATCGACAAGCACGGGGGCGCCATTGGTTTCAACACGCAGGAAGGAAAAGGATCGACCTTTTATTTTGATCTTCCCCTGCTTGAAGAAAATGCCGAAGATGCCGGGACGTTGCCCGCGTCCATCCAGCAGGGTTCGCGCATACTGATTTGCGAGGATGACAAGGACATCGCCGATCTTTTGTCCATGATGCTTAAGAAAAATGGTTTTCTCGCCGATGTCGCCTATTCCGCCGCCCAGGCGCAGGCGCTTCTGGCCGAACACGATTATGACGCCATGACTCTGGACCTTGTCCTGCCGGATGAAGACGGCATCGATCTGTTTCGGTCCTTGCGGGAGAACGAAAAAACCCAGAACCTTCCCGTCATCGTCATTTCCGCCGTTGCCGACAGCCGGCGTCATGAATTGCAAAATGGCGATGCCATCGGAATCGTTGACTGGATCGTCAAACCCATCGACGAGAACCGTTTGTTGCGCTCTGTTGCGTCTTCAATGCCGAAAGGCAGGACCGGCAAACAAAGAATATTATACGTCGAAGATGACCCTGACCTGGTTACGATTGTCTTGAAGTTGCTGACAACCGTGGCTGACGTGAAGGTGGCTAAAACAATCCGGGAAGGCCGGAAATATCTTCAAAATGAACGCTTCGATCTTGTTTTGCTTGATGTCGGCATGCCGGACGGGTCCGGGATTGAACTTCTTCGTTTGCTCAAAAAGAACGGAGATGATGCAACGCCGGTGATAATATTTTCCGCCGATGAGGTCGGCCCGGAAATTGCCGCCGAAGTCAGCGCTGCCCTGGTTAAATCCAGCACCTCCAACGACCAGCTCCTGGATACCATCCGGGCCTGTATTCAGGCAGCGCAACCATTGACCTGAAGCCCGGACACCCCCATCTATTTCCCTCCTAAGTCCCTTCGGTGGACTTGATCGCCCCCGGTCAGTATGGTTCCAACATCAAAACACGGCCCATAGCACGGAATAACCCGGATGTATGCGGACAACACCCTGACACCGAAAGAAGCGGTTCGGCTTTGCGCGCTAGGCACCCTGGCCAAGGGGGCGATGCACTACTCGGCCCTTGCAAACGCCATCCGTCATTTTGCCAGCCACATAACCGGGCCGTCCCTGGAAGTTATGGGAACCTCCCTTGAGCTATTGAAATATGAAGGACTGGTAGAGGCGCTGGAAGGCGTCGGCATGGAAGACGATGCGCTTCTCGCCATAACGGAGAAAGGCGAGGTGGAATTACGGGCCTTGCTGACGGCCAATGTTAAACCCCAGGCCAGCGAAATGAGCAAGCTGATCGTGGCGCTGAAATTTCGCTTTTTGCATCTCCTAGACATCGAAGAGCAGCGCGCTCAGGCGGATATTCTGATCGAGGCCCAGGACATCGAACTGGCCCGGCTGGATAATCTCAGGGGACACCACGCCCAAGACGGTGGTTATTTGGTGGAGTGGTTGGACCACGATATACAAGGCATGGAAAGCCATCTGGAATGGCTAAAGGAATTCCGCGTCCGACTGGGATAGGTTATTTTTCGGTAATAAGCGCTAGGAAATGAGCTTGTCGCAGATTTTTTGCAGGCCGGCGAGAATTTCTTCGCCCGCTTTTCCGCCGTGGCCTTTCATATCATCAGCAATAACGAGTTTCATTGAGTCGATATGAATTTTCACGGCCTGGACTTCGTCGGGACCGATCTTGTCGGCTCGTTCAATCAGGCGGCACAGCTCGTTGCCAATCGCCGTCATCATGTCATAACCGAAACTGCCGCCCTGGCCTTTGATATCGTGAGAAATTTGGAAAACGCCATCCATTTCTTCTTTCCGGTCTCCCGACGCGGCGGCAAGTTTTTGATAGGCCGCTTCGATTTTCTTTAGATCCTCGATGACCCATTCAAGGTAACTGTCGGTCATGCCGACGATAACCTGTTCGGCCCGTTCAAGCGCCTCAAGGTCTACGGCGCCGGGGCCTCCGGTACCGACTTTTTGTTTCAGAGCGTTGGGAGGGTTAATGACTTCAAGTTTTTCATCAGACAAGAGACCGGTCCCCACTACAGTTATGAATTACCCGGACAATGCCTTTTGAAAGCCCCGGTATAAAAAGAATGCTAAAGGGTTACTCAATGCCAAGGCAAGACGAAAACCCCATCCGATTCACAAGGGTATACAATTGATTGGTAAATATACCTTTTTTATTACTATTTCTTTAACGACCATGATCCGGTTTTTTTAGGAGTGTGGCTTGCGCCGCTCCGGGCCTTTGAAATCTGGGTCCTGGCGACGACGGCGATCGGGGCCGAAATATTCGGGGGTTCGGACGAACACACGCGGGTTTTCGATAATGCTTTTTATTTTTTGAAACAGCTTCTTCGCCGAAACCGGCTTGGCTAAAAATTCGTGAACACCGGCGTCCCGGGCCAACTCGACGACGGTTTTTTCCGCATGCCCCGTCAGCATGATGATCGGAACGTAACAATTAGGGCTGTCATCGCTGTTGCGGATCATATCGGTGAATTCGATCCCGTCCTGGGGCTCCATGCGTAGATCACAGATAACGATATCGGCTTCAAATTTTTGCAGCATGGTGTACCCGGCATCGACGGATCGGGCGGTGGAAACATCCTTGACCCCAAGGGAAATAAGGATCGTCGACACCAAGCGGCGCATATTCTGATCGTCATCAATGACAAGAAATTTCAATTTTTCAATATTGTAATCGGCCATTGATGGTTTCTTTTCTTAAAACTTCAAGCGCCGGACAATCCTACAGAATTGATCAGAACAAGTGGAATCCTTAAAGACCCTACAAAAGTCCCAATTTTTTCAGCTCCTGCATCATTTCCCCTGGCACTTCTTCCCCCTGATATCCCGGGGCGGCGTCCGGGGGGGCGCTTTCTTTCTCCAGGTAACGCCAGCCCTGAAAAGGCCGGAAATTGCGTAGTTCGGTGCGCACCAGACCCGGTTCAAGAACCAGGGCACAGGCCGCGCGACCGTCATCGCGCTCAACGGGGCGGATATCGATGATCGGCTGGCGGGCGCGGATAAAACCCTTGATCACCCAGTAAATAGAGCCCCCCG
>LFEN01000068.1 GCA_001510075.1 Alphaproteobacteria bacterium casp-alpha2 | reverse complement strand
CTTGAAGCACCGCTTTTGCCACTACGCGGCCAGCATCATCCAAATTCATTGCTCCTGCAAGGACACCGCTCAAATTCACATCAATACCGTCTCCCCAGTGTTCTAGGGTCTGAGGGTTACCGCAAATCTTAATCGTAGGCGCAAGCGGGTTACCTGAGGGATTGAAAACGCCCATGGAAGACGCGCTGCAAGATTAATTTATATATATAAATCAGCAATTTATATCAAATAAAACTAGCTTTGTAGTATAGGAGTAGCATAGTGAGTAGTGATAACGATGTACTTTAAAGAGAATATTTAGAACCAATAGAGGGTTTACCGTAAATACTTTTGACGGTGCCTCGCTAAAAGTACACATTCGCGCCCTACTCCAGTCCCCGTTTCGTTAGATGTGCATAGATTTTTCATTCGACGAACGACCCTCCGTTCACGTCAATGTATGTGGAATTTTAGATCCGAGCACCCAGTGGGAATTTGAATCAATGTGTATGGAGTTTTCAATCCGTAGACCGCTCAACCGGTTTGCTTGATGTGTATGGTTTTTTCAATCCGCGCATTATGGCCACTTGAATCGAAGTGCATATATTTTCGAGCCGACTACTCCATCATCAAGTTCGTTGGATGTGTATAGATTTTTCAATCGGTGGGCGAGTCCGCTGATCACGTCAATGTATATGGAGTTTTAGATCCGAGCACATAGCGGGAATTTGCATCGATGTGTATGGATTTTTCGATCTGCGCGCGTGGTGATGACCGCAGTCGAAGTGTATGGATATTTCCAGCGTCAGCGTCAAACTAGGCTCTGAAAAGTGTTTAAAGATTTGGGGGAATACCGACGTCCCCCCGTTTTCAGTAGCACTGGGCTTTGGAATCCGGGGTTTAATTTAACTGGTTTTGAATCAGCCTTTGGGCATAAGCAGCAGGGGTCAGTCCGCCCAGGGATTTCTTGGGTCTTTCCTCGTTGTGTTCCCGGCGCCAGGCTTCGACGATCACCCGGGCATGCGCCATGCTGGTGAACCAGTGCTCATTGAGACATTCGTCCCTGAAGCGCCCGTTGAATGATTCGATGTAGGCGTTCTGGTTGGGTTTGCCCGGCTCGATCAGGAACAACTGCACCCCCTTGGAGTGAGCCCAGTTGAGCATGACCCGGCCACAGAACTCCTTGCCGTTATCCGTCCTGATCGCCTTGGGCAGCCCTCGCGTGGTGGCCAATTGATCCAACATGCGTACCAGTTGATTGCCGCCAATTGCACGCTCAGGCACGATGGCCACTGCTTCGTGGGTCGCGTCATCGACCACCGTCAGGTTCTTGATGCTGCGTCCTTCAGCCGTGCGGTCAAAGACAAAGTCCATCGACCACACCTGGTCGGCTGCCATCGGGCGCTCCAGAGGGTGGCGTTCGGCCAGCGGGATCTTCTTGCGCTTGCGCTTTTTGACCTGCAGGCCCGCCTGAGCGTACAAGCGGTCAACGCGCTTGTGGTTGACGATCTCGCCAGCTTGGCGCAGCTTCAGGTAAATCATACCGGCGCCATATCGGCGGTGACGCTGGGCCAAGGCAATGATCTTCTCCTCCAGGGCGCAATTACGGTCATCGACGGGTTCGTAGCGCAGGGCACTGGCGCTCATGCCAATGACACGCAGTGAACGACGCTCACTCAGGCCGCAGCCGACCATGTGGCGCACCAGCTCGCGCCGTGCGGGTGCGCTCACCACTTTTTTCTCAAGGCTTCTTTCGTCACCTCGTTCTCCAGCAGGGCGTCGGCCAGCAGCCGCTTGAGTCGGCCATTCTCGGTTTCCAGCTCCTTGAGGCGCGTGGCGTCGGAAACGCTCATGCCACCGAATTTGTTGCGCCAGAGGTAGTAGCTGGCCTCCGACAAACCATGTCCGCAGCACAGCAGTTCTGCAGCCTGGCTGTTTGATTACCAGGTCAGTAAAGCAACTCTTTTCGGCCAAACTCCACTAATGCGACAGAACCTTCACCAGTCCCTTACGGACGTCTCCGAGCAGTCGCTTTCACGTATATGTGCAGTTCCTGCAGTCGGTCATTTCCAGTCGCGGATAGATCACTAACGATCGGCCAGCAAAAATTCGGCGCCTTTTTCCGCGATCATCATGGTTGCGGCATTCGTGTTGGCGGAGGTCACAGTCGGCATCACGGAGGCATCGATCACACGCAGGCGCTGGACACCGCGAACGCGCAGTTGCGGATCGACGACCGACGTCGGGTCGCTGCCCATGCGACAGGTGCAGCTCGCATGGTACACAGTCCCGCCCTTGGAGCGCGCATGTTCCCATAGATCGCCCGGGCCAGCATGACCCGGTCCGGGTAATGTTTCCAGGTCCCACAAATCGCGAAAAGCGGGTTGGTGATAGATTTCCCTGGCCATCTCCAAGCCGGAGACGATCACCTTGCGATCGTGCTGCTCGGAAAAATAGCGCGGCTCGATCTTCGGTTGCTCGAATGGATCGCTGGAGCGGATGGTGATACGACCGCGTGAGTCTGGTCGACACTGCGCAACAGACACGCTGAATCCCGAATAGTCGTGCAGCGGCATGCCGGGCCGGTCGACTGACAAAGGCATCACATTGAACTGGATATCGGCGCGGTGGTCACGCGCATGTGGCGTGCGGGCAAAGCCGCCCACCTGCCCCGCCCCGACGGTCAGCGGGCCGCGGTTTGCGAACAGCCATTGCAGGCCCATCTTGGCGAGTTCAACGGGGTTACGAACCTGGTCGTTGAGCGAGATTTTCTTCTTCAGGCGCACGATCACGCGTGCCTGGTAATGGTCTTGCAGGTTCTCGCCGACCTCAGGCGAGTCGGCGATGACGGGGATGCCATACTGTGCGAGTAGAGCCGGCGGACCGATGCCCGACAGCTGCAGCAATTGCGGCGATTGCAGCGCGCCGGCGGCCAAGATGACCTCGCTCAGCGCGCGTGCGGTTTTCTTTTCGCCCTGCTCAATCCACTCCACCCCCACCGCGGTGACGCCCTCAAACAGGATGCGCGATACCTGCGCATGCATGGTCAGGGTTAGGTTCGATCGCTTGCGCACCGGGCGCAGGAAACTGCGCGCTGCCGAGGCGCGCCAACCATCCTTGATCGAAAGCTGGTATGCACCAACCCCGTAATCGGTCGCGCCGTTGAAGTCCGGATTGAAGGGCAGTCCGAATTGCTGACCGGCTTCCACCCAGGCTTCGCAATAGGGATGGTCGTTGCGCAGGTCGGATACGCTGAGTTCGCCCGATGCGCCGTGGTACTCCGATGCCCCGCCCATGTAGTTCTCGCTACGTTTGAACACCGGCAGGACAGAAGCGTAGCCCCAACCTTGCGCGCCGGCCGCGACCCAGTCCTCGTAGTCCTCGTGTTGTCCGCGTATGTAAATAAGGCCATTGACCGAGGAAGAGCCACCGAGCACCCGGCCGCGTGGCCAGACGACGTTGCGGCCACCCGAACCTTCACTCGGCTCGGTGTCGAACTGCCGCGTGAAACGCGGATCCACCATGGTCTTAAAATAGCCCACTGGCAGGTGGAGCCAGAAGTTGCGATCTGGACCGCCGGCCTCGAGCAGGAGCACCCGGTGGCCAGCAGATGTAAGGCGGTTGGCGAGTAGGCATCCCGCCGAGCCGGCTCCGACGAGGATATAGTCGTATTCCTTTACGCTCATCGCAGCAGACTCGGCAACCACAGGCTGATCGCGGGCACCAGCGTGATCAAGGACAGGACGCACAGCAGTGCGAACAGGAACGGCAGCACCGACATAAACATCTTTTCGATCTTGATCCCGGCGATCTGGGCCGCGACGAACAGGTTCACGCCCAGCGGCGGGGTGAGGAACGCAATCTCCACGTTGACGATCAGGAGCATGCCGAAATGCACGGGATCCACACCAAAAGACTTTACCAGCGGTACGAGGATCGGGCTGAGGATGATGATCGCCGACATGGTCTCCATGAAGCAGCCGATGATCAGCAGCAGCAAGTTGATGAGCAGCAGAACGCCGAGCGGCCCGCTGGCCATATCGGAGAACACGGTTACCAGCTCCTGAGGAATGCGCTCGAAGGTGATGACCCGCGCAAAGAGCGTTGAGCACGCCACCACGATCATCAACGCGCCAGAGATCATGTGGGTGCGCTCGAACGCGATCTTGAGCTTCGCCGACTCGAGCGACTTGTAGACGAAACGACCGACGATCAGCGAATAGACCACTGCCATTACAGATGCCTCGACCGGCGTGAATATGCCGGTGTAGATTCCGCCAAGGACAAGAAAAGGTAACGCCAGCGCGGCCTTCCCTTCCCAGACGAGTGAGGCGAGACTACGCCGGCCCTCGCCACCGACTTCGCGGTCGACTGTCTCGATCTTGTGGTAGCGGGCCATGCCGTAGGCCACGCTGGCAAGTGCCAGACCAACAATCAGGCCGGGTATGACGCCGGCAATGAACAGATCCCGGATCGAAGCATTCGCGATCAGACCGTAGATGATCATTGGATTACTGGGCGGGATCAGCACGCCCAGTGTGCCACCGGTAGCCGCCACAGCCGCCGCATAGGCGGGGGGATAGCCGTAACGCATCATTGCCGGAATCATGATCCCGCCGATCGCGGCCGTGGTGCCAGGGCCGGATCCCGAAATGGCCGCGAAAAACATGCAGGCAAATATCGTGACCATACCCAGGCTGCCGCGGATATGGCCGAACATACGGCGGAAGATATCGACGATGTGTTTCGTGATGCCGCCTTGTTCCATCAGATTGCCGGCCAGGATGAATGCCGGTATCGCGAGCAGGGGGTACTGGTTGACGCCGTTGAGAATCGTCTGCGATGCAAATTGCATCGGGCTGTCGGTGAAATATGCGACAGCGAAACCGGTCAGCCCCAGCGATACGTAGATCGGCACGCCAATGGTCAGCAGCACCGGGAACAGCACTGCAAGAGTCATTTGGGTCGGCGTCATGCGGCGGCTTCCTGGGCAGCACCTGGCGCATCACCGAACAGCAACATGAAGCGCTGGATGATGGCGAGGCCAAAGAACACGGCGGGAGCAAGAAACAGAAAGCTCTCGTTGAATCCGAGCGATGGCGATATCGTCGGGTAGCGAAGACCTTCGGCCACATTCAGGCTGGCGTACCAGAAGAACAGGGCATCAAACAGGACTATGCACAGAAACTGGATTTTCTCCACCAACCAGCGGGTGTAGCGCCATCGTGCGGCCAAGTCCGAGAAAACGCTGACGCGCAGATGGCTCAATTTTCCCGAGGCATAGCTGGCGCTGGTAAACACCATCACCAGGAAAGAAAACCGCGCGAGCTCTTCGGTCCAGTCGACCTGCCAGCCCATCTCGCGGGAAACAACCTGCAGGGTGAGCGCGCCGACGGTCAGCGCGATCGTCAGGTGGGAGGCCCAGACCTGTACCCATTCGAGAACGCGCAACAATCGGTTACGCAACGTGGTTCGCAGCATAAAAGGCGCCCTTCAATTGGGCGGGCCGTCACACTGGGCGGCCCGCGTTGACCTCGACTGTGGCCGTGTTGCCTACTTCTTCACCGACATCTTCTGATAGTCGCTGACGATGCCCAGCGCCTGCTTCGCCAGGGCCTCACCATCGGGGCCGATCGTCTTGTAGTACTCGGGCCAAATGGCGCGGGCCTTGGTCACCCACTCGGTCTCGTCCTTGATGTCCGTGACTTTCACGCCTGCGGCCTCGGCTTTTTTCCACCAGGCGGCCTCGTCCTGCGGCTGCCACCAGCGGATGTAGTCGGTCGCTTCCCGGCCAGCGCGCAGAATGGCTTCTTGGTGTGGCTTGGATAGCCCTCTGAACCATGTTTCAGACACGATGATAGGGTGCGTCAGGATGGTGTAGTGAAAGCGCGTCATCCGATTGATAACTTCATGGAATTTCATACCGATCACATCAGTCACCGGGTTGTCCCCGCCCTGCACCACGCCTTGCTGGAGCGCGTTGTACAACTCGGTCCAGCCCAGCGGTGTGGGTTGCCCACCCCAAGCCTTGTATGAGGCAATCATGATCGGGTTTGGCGGAACGCGCATCTTGAGCTTGGACAGATCCGAAGGCTTCTCGATGGGGTTGTCAGATTTGTAGAAAAATGCGCGCCACCCGCTATTCTCCCACCCCACAATGCGCACATTGGCTTCCTTGATCACGCGAGGCACAAGGATCGGCGTGAGCTTGTCCTGCAGGTAGTTGACCTCCTCGGTGCTGGTCGCTATGTAGGGCAGGACGAACACGTTGAGCGAGGGAGCCATCGCCGACAGATTGTTGGTCGCCGGCAGCGCGACGTGGATTTTGCCCTGCCGAACCTGCTGGCTCATCTCCAGTTCCCCACCGAGTTGAGCGCCCGGGAAGATCTGGCCGCGGATCTGGTTGTTGGTATAGATGGACACCAGTTCGGTGAAGCGTTTGAGCACCGCAGTATGCGAACTCCATTCCATATTGACCGTATGGGCGACAACCATCTGAATCTGACCGGGTTGTTTCGGCAGATTCTGGAAGTCGTACGGGTTGGGCTCTGCAAGCGCTCCCGTCGAGGCCGTAGCCAACGCGGCAAGTGCCGCCACTGCAAGGATCTTTCTCATTTGTGTCTCCTCTTGGATTAAGGTGTGTTTGAAACAGAAATCGGGTTACACACCCTTTTTCAAAATCTAATGTACCATAGTTAGAATGTTAGACACATTAAGTTGTTTGACAGTATTTGGCCCCCCAACACATTCGAGTATTACTTTGGCATCTATCTCTCGCTCTAGCCCGCATCCACTTTATGCGCAACTGGCAGATCTGCTACGCCAGCGGATCGCGCGCGGCATGTGGACGAAGGGCCAGAAGCTTCCGTCCCTTGAGCAACTGATGCACGAGTTCGACGTGGCGCGCGTCACGGTCCGACAGGCAGTCAACTTGCTCGCGCAAGAAGGGCTGCTTTCTCCTCAGGCGGGCCGGGGCACCTTCGTTACCACGACACTCGCGCAGGATCGGCGGCTGAAAATGCAAACCTCACTGCGCGAGCTGGCCGACGTGTACAGCAACGACAAACCGAAACTCATGTTGATCGAGGAAGCGTCGGCCGTGCCTCCGCTGCTGCCAACCGATGGAAAACCGGCCGCACAGTACCACTTCATGCGCCGGTTTCACTCCGCCAAAGGCGAACCGTACTGCATCATCTCAATTTATCTCGACGACCGGGTTTTTCGCATGGCTCCCGCGCGTTTTCGCGAGGAGACTGTAATTCCGGTCTTACTCGACCTGAAGAAGGTCAAGATCGCACGCGCCCAGCAGAGCGTCACCATCTCGACGGCCGATGCCGAAGTGAGCGAACACCTGGCTTTGTCCCTCAATTCGCCCGTCGTTCTGGTGCGCCGCGTATTCACCGCCGCAGACGACACGGTTCTGTACTTGGGCGAAGTCACGTACCGCGGTGACTACATCCATTTCGAGATGGATTTGCGGCCTTGAGGCAACAACGATCCATGCAAGCACTGAATCCCGAGGAAATCGAACGTTATCAGCAGGACGGCATCGTCGTTCCGGCAAAAGGTTTTGATCCGGCCACTGTCGCGGCGATGCACGCGAAGCTGGATTCCTTTCTTGTCGACCAGGGGATCACCGATGCGGACTACGTACCGGACATCATCGAGCGCGATCCGAGCTGGCTCGATTATGCGGTCCGGCCCGAGATCCTCGACGCGGTCGCGCAGCTGATCGGCGAGGACATCATAGTCTGGGGTTCTGCACTCTTTTGCAAGGCCGGCAAGGGCGGACGCGCGACACCCTGGCACCAGGACGGACACTACTGGCCGATCCGCCCACTGGAAACGGTGACCGCATGGATAGCGATCGACGATGTCAACACCGAAAACAGCTGCCTTCGCGTAATTCCCGGTTCACATCGCGACCGTGTCAGTTATTCGCACGACACCGACAACAGTGATGCCATCATCCTCAACCAGGTGCTCAAGCCCGAACACCTCGAGGGCGCGCCGCCGCGCGACATCGAACTGGCGCCCGGACGTTTCTCGATCCACGACGTATATCTCGTTCACGGCGCCAACCCGAACAACTCGGGCAAACGTCGCGCCGGCATGGTGTTTCGGTACATGCCCGCGACCTCGCATTTCGATCGGGAACTGGCAGCCCAGCAGGTCCGGGAGATGGGCGTTCTCGATCTCTCCAGGCGAAAGCTCCATCTCGTGCGCGGCGTCGACCGCACGGGCCGAAACGACATCCAGCGCTGACCAGGATGCGCACCCATGAGCCTAACGATTGAGAGCGTCGAGACTTTCGTCTACCGTGCACCCATAGATACTCCGGTGCAGACATCCTTCGGCATCATGCGTGACCGGCCTGCGGTGTTCGTCCGGGTGACCGACACCGAAGGCGTGCAAGGCTGGGGCGAGGTCTGGTGCAACTTCCCGACCGTGGGAGCAGAACACCGCGCCCGACTGGTCGATTCGGTGTTCGCTCCGCTGCTCGTGGGCAAAACCTGGGTGTCGCCCGAATACGCCTTCCGCGACCTCACCGCAGGGACCGAGGTGCTCGCGATCCAGGCGGCTGAATCCGGGCCGATAGCCCAGTGCATCGCCGGGTTGGACATTGCGATGTGGGACCTGCATGCGCGCCGCATGAACCAGCCGTTATGGCAACTGCTGGGCGGAACATCACCGGTCGTCCCGGTCTATGCAAGCGGATTGAACCCAACTGCGCCCGAACGGCTTGCCGCGCGTAAACGATCCGAAGGTTACCGTGCATTCAAGCTGAAGGTCGGCTTTGGGCGCGAGCGTGACCTCACCAATTTAAAAGCGCTGCGCAGTGTCATCGGCGACCTTGCGCTTATGGTCGACGCTAACCAGGCCTGGGACCTAGGAACTGCGACCGAGATGGCGGCGGCTTTTGTGGACTTCGATCTGGGCTGGCTTGAAGAACCCCTGCGCGCCGATCGGCCCTGGAGCGAATGGCAGCAATTGGCCCGCACATCCGCGTTCGCCCTGGCCGCGGGGGAGAACATGGCGGCGGCGAGCTCGTTCGATGCCGCGCTGGAATCGAAAGCGCTCGGCGTTGTGCAACCCGACCTGGCGAAATGGGGCGGTTTCACGGGCTGCCTGCCCGTGGCAAAAAATATCCTCTCACACCGCGCGCGGTTTTGCCCCCACTTTCTCGGAGCAGGTATCGGCCTGCTCGCTTCCGCGCACTTGCTAGCTGCGGTGGGCGGCAACGGAATGCTCGAGATCGACGCCAATGACAATGCCCTGCGTACCCTGACCTGCGGGCCATTGGCCAGCATTCTCGAGGGCCGGGCTTCGCTGGGTACCGCGCCGGGTCTGGGGCTTGCGCCCGACCAACAGACGCTATCCGAGTTTCTGGTCGCGCACTGAATGAACACTACCGCGGTAACCGGACATCGAGGCGCAAGCGCGCCAGCTGTCGCTTCGAATACCGGCGCATTCAATGCGTTTTCATACGGGCACCGTCTGGCGGTTGCCGAAACAATCTGGTTGCCGGGCTGGTCGACGTAACGGGATCGCCGATGCATTCCCGACGAGCCAGGCAAGGCGAAGCATTGTTTGGTGAGGGCCGCGCTATTAATCCGGCCTCATGGTTGCGCAGTTCGACACCATAATTTGACCGAAAGATACAAGGTCTCAAAGTTCTTAATTACCGGGAGTAGATAAAGATGTACCGCAAAAACACGCTCACCAAGTGGCCAGACCAGGGAACTGAATTCAACGTCGAGATGGGCGCCATGAAAGGTCCGACCCGTGTCGGAAACTCCTTCGACGCAACTATCCTGCCAACGGCAGCTGCAAGAACATGAGCAATATTGTCCGAGACCGCTTCTTCAATGGCCGTTGGACGGCTGCCCATGGCTCCGTGTTGGAAGTATTCAACCCGGCGCACCCGGATCGGGTAGTCAGTCGCTGCACAACATCGAGTCCGGCCGATGTCGACGAGATTCTACAGGCGGCCAGTGAGGCGTTTCGAACTTGGCGTTGCGTGCCAGTGTTCGAGAGGTATACGGCTCTGACAAACTTTGCCGCAGCCATTGAGGCGGCATTGCCAGACATCGCGCAGGCCATCACGCTGGAGCAGGGCAAACCTTTGGCCGAAGCTCGTGCTGAGGCAGGCAAGGCCTTGCAGGAGGCACGTTTTGCTTTCACGCAATGCCTGCAGCCATCCGGGGCCGCCCCGATGGGCGCTCGACCTGGCTTTCGCGACCTAGTGATCAGACGTCCTCGTGGCGTGATCGCGGCAGTCACCCCATGGAACTTCCCGATCCTGACCCCAATGCGAAAGATCGCTCCGGCGCTGGCCTGGGGAAATTGCATCGTCATCAAACCGTCGGAGTTCACTCCCGGAGCCGTAGCATTGATTGCAGACGCTGCGGCGCAAACGCTGCCAGCCGGCGTGTTGCAGGTGGTCAATGGCGCGGCCGAGACGGCGCGTTCGCTGGTTGGATCACCCCGCGTGCAAGGTGTCACATTCACAGGCTCCATTGCAACAGGACGGCAGGTATATGTCGCTGCGGCCGAGTCACTTGCGGAGTTGTCGCTGGAACTTGGCGGCAAGAATGCTGCCGTGGTCCACGATTGCGACGACATTGATGCAGTGGCATCTGCCATCATGGGCGCAGCGATGCAATGTGCTGGGCAACGTTGCACTGCCATCAGTCGCGTCATCGTGCATGAATCCCTGCATACGCCTCTGGTCAATGCATTGGTGCAAATTGCCGAGGCCGCAGTGCTTGGCGACGGTATGCTGCCAGGCATGACGATGGGGCCGCTGACCACAGCGGCGCAGTTGGACAAAGTCGAACAGATGGTCGCAGAAGGTTTGCAGGCAGGTGCGCTGTTGCGCACGGGCGGGTGCCGTATGCAACCGGATAATGCCCGCGAGGGGCGGTTTTACGCGCCGACCATTCTTGATGATGTACCCCCGTCATCCAGCGTTGCACGCGAAGAAATTTTTGGCCCGGTGCTCAGCGTTCTCGGTTATGACTCGCTGGAGCAAGCTATCAGACTCGTCAACGACGTGCCCCACGGTCTGACATCGAGCTTCTTCTCCAACGACTATCGGGCAGTTCGCAATTTCATGGAGCAGGCGCAAACCGGGATGCTGCATGTCAATCACGGCACTGTCCCCGACAGCCACATGCCCTTTGGTGGTATCGGTCAGTCAGGGGTGGGCGCCTATTCGGTCGGCGCCTCTGCTCAAGCGTTCTACACCACCGAGCACGTGGTCTATTTGCCATGACCGGGCCCAGACACATCATCGTCCACGAGAGCGACACCGTCAGCACACTGCTTGACGAGCGAGAGGTAGGCTTCAAGGTCTTGGATCAGCCTATTGATACAACGACAAAAGAGGGGCGTTGATGACTTAGACGATACAGACGATGGCATCATCACACCTGTTGTTACTTACCCCAAGGTAGCGGATAAGGATGCTGCAAGCATCAGCTTGAGTGATGTTATTGCCTCATTGAAGCTATTCCTCGGGCTTGACCTGCCGCAAGCCTACAGGTCGCCATACAACTACGTGGCAGCAGACTTGGATGCCAACGGCAAGGTAGAGCTGGGGGATGTGATTAGCTTGTCCGTCTTCAAATGGTTTGAGACAGATGGGCTAATTTCTTAAAGGAGAGATTGGCTCAATGGTTTTAAAGTTTAAACGGTTTCAATTTGATGTTGTCGTCGTCTGCTTTGGATTGTTTGCTCTTTGATTGTTCTCCTCTCTTCAAGTATCGACTCACCCCTGCCGAAGTACACATCTGCTGGGGTCAGGTTGCTCAGGCTTTCGTGATAGCGCTGGTGGTTGTAGTACTCCACAAACGCATTCACCGAGTGCTCTAGGTCTTCTGGCAAGTGGTAGTGCTCTAGCAAGACGCAGTTCTTCAGGGTCTGATGCCATCTCTCAATTTTGCCCTGAGTCTGCGGGTGATTAGGCGCTCCCCTGACATGACCCATCCCCTGGCCCTTGAGCCAAAGCGCCAACTCCTGCGAGATGTAGCATGGCCCGTTATCACTCAGCAGGCGCGGTCTATGTTCAACCCGTGCACTCTGACACCCCGAGACCCGCAGCGCCACCTCCAGCGTCTTGGTCACATCTGCCGCCTGCATCGTGGTGCAAAGCCGCCACGCAATGATGTAGCGCGAGTAGTCATCCAGGATCGTTGAGAGGTAGAACCACCCCCAGCCCAGCACCTTG
>LFEN01000067.1 GCA_001510075.1 Alphaproteobacteria bacterium casp-alpha2 | reverse complement strand
CGCCAGAAAGCATGATGCCGATAGACCAGAGGCCAACCATGCATTAACATTCAAACTGGACCACCCGATGGGGGCACTCCACTGATCGGGATGAGCAATATCCTTGTGGAATCAGTGTTTCGCCTAATTTCCGCGGGGAAGGACACTTAGTGACGGATGTCGGCGATTGTTTTGACAAAACCCAATTTGTTGTTTGGAAAAGGACGCAAGCGATGTCAAATCAACTGACGAAGGACGTTCTCGAATGGAGATCGGACTATAAGCGCGATGGCGTCGTCATGATCCCGAAGGTGTTGAACGACCATTGGCTGGAGGTTCTGCGCGAAGCGATTGAAGTGCAGGTCGCAAAAGGAATTCGGTATTTTGCAAACCGAAACATGCGGATGGAATCCGGCGGATTTCAGGATTTCTGCCTGCACTCAGGTATCGGGCGGATCGTGGCAGATCTGGCCGGATCACCCTTCACGTCGCTGATCTTTGACCAGATGTTTGTCAAGGAAGTTGGCACCAAAACCCGGACGGGCTGGCATACCGACCAGCCCTATTGGCCGATCGGCGGGCCGATCATGTCCACCTGGATTGCGTTGGATCATGTCGATGCAGATAACGGGGCATTGGAATTCATCCCCGGCAGTCATGCATGGGGCAAGAAATATCGCCCGTTTACCACGGACGAATTGGGTGCATTCAAGGAGTATCTGGCCGTCGATGACCCGCAATATTGCGACATGCCGGACTTTGAGGCGGATCGCGATCAGTACAAGATCGTTTCATGGGATATGGAACCGGGCGATATACTTGCCTTCGATGGCTTTATCGCGCATTCGGCCCACGGCAACCGAACGTCAACGAGGCGGCGGCGTGGTTATGCCGTGCGCTTTGCCGTTGACGGGGCAGTATACCAGCCAGATCAAGGTGTTGCGCCGTGGTTGAACGACAAAACGCTGTCCCCCGGGGATCGTCTTGTCAGCGCCACGTTTCCGATCGTGTACGGAGCCGCCTAACCCGTCGAAGTGAGTGCGCTGAGGTCAATTTCGGCAGATGGAAGTGTCCATCCTTCGGCGGTGGCCTCGGCGATCCACTGCGCCATTGCAGGGTGTGACCGGACCGCCGCGATATAGTCGGAAATCTGATCTGGAACCGCAATGGCGTAGGTGGTCAGGCGGTTCACCAGATGGGCTGACATTGCGTCGGCAATTGTGAAATGACCAAACAGGAACGGTCCGTTTCGACCATAGTCTGCACGAAGCTTTGTCCAGCTTTTGACAACATGATCGATGGCTTCCTGGACTTCAGGGTCGGGTTTCACCGGCGCCGTGCGTCGGCGGACATTGGTATCAAGGGAAAAGACGATTTTTCGCGGTGATCCGGGGTAGACCCCCAGCGCATGCATTTCGCACGAAAACGCACGAGCTACGGTGCGGGCCTTGCGATCTTGGGGCCAAAGCTGTGCCTCGGGCGCAAGTTCGGCCAGATATTCGCAAATAGCCAGAGAATCCCAGACCACCAATCCATTGTGATGGAGCACTGGCACCCGGCCAGTGGGCCCATATGCCAGCATGTGCGCCCGTGTATCGGGCTGGCCAAATCGAATGAGAACCTCTTCGAAGGGCCGCTTTGTCACGGACAGACATAGCCACGCAGGCAGAGGCCAGAGGCAATAGTTCTTGTCAGCGATGACAAGGGTCATTTCAGGCATCAAGTATGCCTTCCAGTTCGCTCACGGATGTGAACATCGGCGAATGAGCGAAGGACGATTTGGTGATCTTCAGGTCTGGGAAATGGGTCACCATATAGGCGATCACTTCTTCAATCTCGATGGTGACGGCAAAACGCCCGATGCACGAAAAAATGCCGCCGCCAAAATTCAGATGGGTAGGCTTGTCGGGGCGATAGATGTCGAATGTCTCGGGGTTTGGAAAGTAATTCGGGTTCCAATGCGCCGCACCAATGTTGGGAAAAATCGCCTCGCCTTGAGGGATATGCACACCGTCCAGTTCGACGTCTTCCAGCGTTTCGCGCGATGTTGACAAAGACCGGGGATGATAGCGCATCACTTCGCGCAAGGCCTGTGAAACCAGAGACGTGTCTTGGCCCAGCGCGGCCCAGATTTCCGGACGGCTGGCCAGTTCGATCACCGCAATAGCGATCTGGTGCGAAGAGTTGTCTGTATTGGCTTCGGCCAGTTTTACGACCCAGTTGCGCAGTTCGTCTTCACTGAGGTGGCCTGCATCTGTGGCCCGGATCAGGTCTGACAGAAGGTCATCGCCCGGATTCTGTCGGGCGGCCTCCACACGGGTGTCTACATAGTCAAGAAGACGTTCAAAGCCTTCGGTGACGTCCTTAGTGGTTTCTGGATTGCGGGTATGCACCTGCTGAACAATATGCGAGGTGCGTGAGACAAATTCGGCATCGGCCATCGGGGCATTGATCCAGTAGCAGTAGACCCGGCTGGGGATGCGATCACACAATGCCTCGATCAGGTCGACGGGGCGGTTTTTGGGGATTTCGGCAAAGGTCAGGTTCACGACATGTTTGATATCGGTGCGGAACCGTTCAGACCCTTCCGGCCCCATCAGCGTGGTAAGTGGTACGCGCAGCCTGCGGCGGGTTTCGCCGCGATTGTGGAAAGAGATCGAGTTGCGTTTGTAGTTCAGCGCCGGACCTTCGGGCAACCCGAGAACGTTCATCAGTTTGGGATGTCCTGTGCCAAAACTGCGTGACAAAATGGCGTCGCGGCAGAGATCGTAGTCAAAAATCTCGATCCCACGTTTTGAGCGGCCAAGTTTGAACCTGGCCGAATACCCCGCCAGTACTGGTAAAGGTGCGGCCAGATAGTCGGCCGCGCCAAAATCGATTTCAGGCAGGTCAGACAGGGATTTCATCAAAGCTCACCCATCAGGTTTTCCTTATCAGGATGGGTTGCATCGCACCTGTGTTCAAGCGGCTTTTTCCGAGGCAACACGGGCGGCCAAAGGAACCTCGCCTTCAATCGTGGCACGCTGCATCACCCGGCGATGCTTGGCGACCTCGCCGAAATAGTCGGCTACCGCGTGGTGCAGGCAAACCCGGTTGTCCCAGAGTGCCAGCGAGTGTTTCTGCCAGGCAAGACGGCACCCGAGATGCGCCTGAATTGAATGCTCATAAAGAAATTCGAGCAAGGGCGCGCTTTCCTTGTCAGTCATGCCGGTGAAGCGCTTTGTGAACGACAGCGAACTGAACAAAGCCTTGCGCCCGGTGACGGGGTGCATGCGCACAACAGGGTGGGTCGCGCTCATGGCGTCGTTCTTGGCCAATTCTTCCATGGACTGAAAGCGACTGGAATATTTCGTCGGGTTGCCGGATTCGTTTTCCGCATAGAGCCCTTCCAAAAGATCTTTCATCCCATCCGATAGCGTTTCATAGGCCAGGTACATATTGGTGAAAGCGGTGTCGGCCCCATAGGGCGGAATTTCTTTTGCGTAGAGTGTGGCCCCAAGCGGTGGACGCTCCAGGAACATCAGGTCCGAATGGTAGTAGCTGTCCCATGAATAGGATTCGCCCGGTTCCCGGATGATCTGAAAAATCTCGGGAACGTCAGGCAGGCCCTTTACATACGGGTGAGGGATGATCGGGCCGAAGCGGGCCGAGAAATCATACTGCTGTTGATCGGTCAGGTTCTGATCGCGGAAAATCAGCACCAGAAAGGTGTGGAATGCATGTTCTATTTCAGCCCATGCGGCTGGGTCCAAATCGCGTGACAGGTCAATATCAAAGACCTCTGCCCCCATCGCGCCGGTGATGGGTTTGACGGTGATATGCTGATAGGTTTTCATTGTGTGATCCTCAAACTGCGACGAAACGGAATACGCCAACGGTAACATGGAAAACCCCCGAAAAGGGGTATGAAAGGCGACAAAATCGTGCACTAATGCGCCCATGCAAATCTTGATCGTTTTAGTGCCGGGGTTTTCCCACCTGACCCTTGGAGCCATCATTGAGCCCTTGCAAACCTTGCGTCGGATTGCACCGGAATGTGGGATTGAGTTCGAACTGGGCGCGATCAACGGACCTGACGTTGCCTCGTCAGCGGATGTGCGATTACACTGTCCGCTGTCCTTTGCTGACTGTGTCACAGCGCTTGGAGAGCCGCGCAGGCCTGACGCACTGTTTCTGTGTCTTGGGTTGCGAACGCCATACCATGCGCAGCGCGATATCCAGAAACTGCTGCGCACGGCAAACCGTGCTGGCGTACCAATTTTTGGAACTGGATGCGCCGCATGGAAAATGGCCGATGCCGGTATATTGCAGCAAGGCAGTGGTACCGTACATTGGGAAACGCTGGCCGCTTTTGCCGAACGTCACCGCGATGTTACTGCACTGGATGCTCTCTTTACCACGTCTGGCCAGGTGACCAGCACCCCAGGAGAAGCGGCAGCACTGGACATGGTCATCGCCTTTGTCGAGAGCCACTTTGGCGTTGATCTGGCCCAACAGGTGTGTCGCCACCTGATGATCAGTTTTCCCCGCCGCGCAGACACAGTGCAGCCGCGTGACCGATCTGCCCAATGGCGCGATGCGCCACAAAGCCTGCGGAAAATGGTAGCGTTGATGGGCAAAAATCTGGAAAACCCATTGCGGGTGCGCGACATTGCTTCGGCATCCGGGCTGTCGGTGCGCCAAGCAGAGCGGCAGTTCCAGAGATTTCTGGGGGTCACGCCCAAAAAGCACTATATCAAGCAACGTCTGGAACATGGGCGACTGCTGATCGAACAAACTTCCATGTCGATGCTTGAAATTTCGATTGCCGTCGGATTTTCCACCCGGCGCGTGTTCACGTTGTGCTATCGGCGCGAGTTTGGGTTTCCACCGGCGCATACACGACGCAATCCTTAAGGCATGCCCTGAAACTCGGGCAGAGCCGGATCAATCGGGGTGCTGTCCAGGCTGCTGGCCCTGAAGACGTTCCGTTCAGGTCGAACTGCTTGCGGCTGATCAATGCACCCGGCCCTGACCCCGATCAAGTCAGGCCATGCGGCGGCGCAGGCAAACAGTTGCGAGCCGCATGTCGGGCAGAATTTCTTGACAACTTCGGTGCCGCGGTCGGACCGATGTGAATAGCTGCCAAGAATGCCTTTGGCAGAAACATCGGACCGTCGGAAATAAAGCACCGTACCATACACCGCGCCAGTGGCGCGACGGCAATCGGCGCAATGGCAATTGACTGTGGATATCGGCAACGCGTGGGCAGTGAAGGAAACTGCGCCACATAGGCAATGACCGCTGAGTTTTGGCCCAATGCCCGTCATTGAAAAAACTCTAAACAGTTTTCCTTGTCGCGCTTAAAGCGTATCACGTCTGCACATCTACCACTGAAAGCAAGGGCGTCTTGATGACAAAACCTTCTGATCCGCAGGGACTTTACGCGGCTGTCGGGCAGGCAGTCAAGGAAGGGCGGGTACGGTCGGGGATGACGTTAGCGCAGCTGTCAAAGGAATCCGGTGTATCGACGGCAATGATTTCAAAGATTGAACGGGGTGATGTGTCGGCGTCCCTAGCGTCGTTGAATGCGCTGGCAAGTGCGATGAGCCTGCCGGTTATCAATTTGTTTGCCGCAACGGCGGGTCAATCCGAGGTTTCGTTTGTCAAGGCAGGAGAGGGCGTGACAGTACGCCGAAGCGGAAGCACCTATGGCCACGAATATGTTCTGATTGGCCGGTCGCTGAGTGATGGGATCGAGGTTGAGTCGTTTCTGATCACGTTGCGCGATCAGGACGTGCATATTCCGCTTTTCTATCAGCCTGGAAATGTAGAGCTCATTCAGGTCGTGTCAGGGGAAATGACCTATCGTTGCGGGGAGCAGACCTATGAAATGGTGCCCGGGGATACCCTTACATTTGAAGCAGGCGCGCCTCACGGGCCGATTGTTCTGAAAACACCGAATGTCGTGTTTCTAACAGTAATCGCAAGCCGAAAAACATAATATACTATTGCGATAAAATTCTACTGAAAGTACACTTTGCTTCAGTCAGACCGAAGGACACCGTGATGGCAACTGCCGTACGCTCCCCTATTACCCAGGCCATGAGCGAAGGCGCACTGACCAGGCAAGAGCTCAAGGCGCTGATGACCCGGTCGGATCGACCTGCGTTTGTCCGGCTGGCGATCTGGGCAATGCTGTTATGTTTTACCAGCACATTGATCTGGCTGAGCTACGATAGTTGGTGGCTCATTCCCGCAATGTTCCTGCAAGGCATCGTCATCGTGCACCACTTTTCGTTGCAACATGAATGTGTGCATTACACTGCTTTCAAGACGCGCAAACTGAACGATATTTTTGGCAACTTGTGCGGGTTCTCTATTATCTTGCCAAATCAGCAGTTTCGCTTTGAACACTGCGACCACCATACGTACACGCAATTGAAGGGGAAGGACCCGGAACTGATCGAACTGCCAATCTCGGTCGGAAAATATTTGTGGTATATTTCTTCGATCCCGTACTGGCAAAACAAGTTCAGCCAGATCGCGCGGCATGTCGCAGGCAGATTGAACGACGATGACCGCGCGTTTCTGTCCAAACACGAAGCGCCGATTGTGTTTCGTGAAGCCCGGATAATGGTCGCTGGTTACGCAGCCATTTTGCTTTACTGCACCTTGACCGGTTGGTGGGCACCGCTATGGTATTGGATCATTCCGCTCTTTATGGGCGAACCGGTAATGCGGTTCATCCGGCTGACAGAACATGTGGGTCGCCCTAATGTGGATGACATGAAGGAAAACACCCGGACATCTTTGGTGTCGATTCCATCGCGGTTCTTGTCGTGGAACATGAATTATCATGCGGAACATCACTATGCCGCGTCCGTCCCGTTTCATGCACTGCCCAAGCTGCATGAAAAGCTGAAGGGATATGTCTATGTCGAAAAACGCGGCTATCTAGGTGCGCATATCGACATTATCTTGCAGTTGATCGGGCGCAAGCCCCGCAGCGATGGCGCGGTACCCGAGACATGACTGAACACACTGCGGGTTCGCGGGAAAAAACCTGGCAGGACTTGATCGCTGTAGCCGACCTTGACCCGAAAGACGTAACACCGGTAACTTTGGGGACGCGCGAATTGGCAGTCTTTGACGGCGTAGACGGCATCTTTGTCAGCATGGCGCGATGCACCCATGGGGCTGCAGATCTGTGCGATGGGTATTTTGACGGCACCCGAATTGAATGCCCCCTGCATCAGGGTCTGTTTGATGTGCGTAGCGGGGCGGCGCTCGCGGCGCCCGCGCGGGTTGGATTGCGGATGCTGCAATCCCGGATAGTGGGCGGGATGGTTCAAGTGCTGGTCTAAGCGAGCGAAGGCGCGCGCCACAGCCCGCCGATTTCCCGCTTGGCGACATGATGTGCGATCAATACCGATAACACCAGGCCGGACACCACGCTCGTGCCGACGCCGTACCAGACGTGCCAGATGTCCCACCCAAAAAGCATCAGGTAAAGCCAGACAAAGAACGCGACCCCAAATCCCTGACGATAAATGCTGATCCAAAGCACATAAATTGGACGCTTCATTGCCTGTAGCAGCGCGTTGATAATGAACAGCAATGCATAGACCGGCAGTAACATGGCATCGAAACGCAGATACCCGACACCGACGCGCAGAACCTTGGGGTCCTGCGTGAAAAGCCCAACGGCGATATCCGCCCCGAGCCACAGGATCGGACATGCCACTGCCATGAACAACAGCGCCACCCTGACACTGAATGCCACTGCGGCACGAACCCGGTCAAAATCACGAGCGCCGAAATTCTGCGCGGCGATTGGCAGAAGGGATGAAGCGACACCAAGAATCGGAAGCAGGGCCAGTTGTTCGATGCGCATGCCGACACCGTAGGCCGCAATGGCATGGCCACCAAAACCCCTGAGCGCATATTGCACTGCAAAACTGGCAATAATCATGATCTGCAGGGAAAAGCTGGAAGGCAGCATTTGCATCGCAAGTGTTCCGAAAGTCGACGGCCGCGGGCGAAAGTGAGCGCGCTTGATGCCGATAGCGGCATCTGAACTGAACAGGCGTAACAGCATGTACATCATGACACCGCTTTGGCTCATCACGGTTGAAACGGCCAAGCCATCAAACCCGATGCCACCCCAAACTCCGGGTAGCCCGTAGATCAGCAGCGGATTAAGTACGACATTGGCAAAAAATGCCGCGATCAAGGCGCGGGTCAGTGACACACTGTCACCCTGCGCCTGCAGCGCGCCATTGCAGGCATACGCCATCAAAAACCCCGGTATCGCCAACAGCAGTACCAGAAGGTAACGGTTGGCGGCATCCTGGTAGGCGCCGGGTTCAGAAATGAACCCCACCAATATCGGGCTAAGCCACAGCCCAATCGCCATCAGGATACCCGACAGAATTAGTGCAAATGTGAGCCCCTGACCGATCAGTCGCCGGGCCGCGCGTTTGTTCCTGGCCCCCAGTGATCCGCCGACCAGAGCGCTGATCGCCGAACTCAGGCCAAAACCGAACGCAATATAGACGAAGAATACGCCAAACCCTATGGACAACCCAGCCTGGGATGAAGTTTCCAGACGACCGGCAAAATACATGTCGACCATATTGTAAAGCGTGTTGAACACCATCCCGACCGCCGCCGGAATAGCCAACATTCGAAAATGCTGTGACATTGGCCCGGTTGTCAGATCAACCTGCGGGGCGGATTTCATGCAAGCGTTTCGGGTTTTGTTTCCGCTTCAATTTTCCGGCTGAGCATTTGACGAAATAGTTTTGCACCGGCATCGAGCCCAAGATCAATGTAGGGTGTTGCAGGCGCCTTCATGCCGGAATGAACGTGTTCAAGCACCGCGCGGTCTTCTTCAAAAGCCATGCGTGCACCGGCGTTCATCCTTTCCGAGATAGCCTTGTCATGCGGATCGGTATTGCGATGCTGAAACCAGAAATATCGGGTTCGATCTTCGTCAATGGGGGTCATGAAATTGTATGAGATGTTGATCAGCGTCATGTCGATCGCCTGTTTGTCCGGCCCGCCAGTGCCGGCGGGGGTGTAGATTGATTTGTTCAGGCCTATGCCGGGCAGGCACATTTCGTAGTGCTGAAGCCGGTCGCAATTACCTTTGAACTTCACTATTCCTGCGTAATAGGGCGACGGCGGCTGGCCGTATATCCAGCGCGACACAACCACACCACGGTTGGTCTTAGCCACATCAAGTGGGGCGTCATCCGTGCCAGCCCCAGCGAAGGAGGTTACATGCACCCAGGCCACATGGCTTGGGTCAAGCAGGTTGTCGCAAACCCAAAGGTAGTTGCAGTCAATGTCCAGGACACCGCCGTCCGTGTAACCCCAATCGAGGTTATCAAAGTTATCTATGGGAAAGATCAGATCAGGATCGGCGAGACCGGGATCGCCCATCCAAATCCACATCAAACGATATCTATCGACAATGGGATAGGACTTGACCACCGCCCGCCTCGGGATTTGACCACGCTGGGTTGGCGCCGCAACACATGCCCCGCTACAATCAAATGTCAGCCCATGATAGCCGCATTCCACGGTATCGCCGACCAGTTTTCCTTCGGACAACGGCAGTTTGCGATGCGGACAAGCGTTTTCGAGCGCGACGGGCTTACCGTCTTCGCTACGGTAAATCACGATCTTTTCGCCCAGAAAGGTTTCGGCCTTCAGATTGCGGCCATAATCCGCAGACCATCCAGCGACGTACCAGCAATTTCGTAAGAACATCCCGAGCCGTTCCCCTTTCAGTCTGAAGTCAGAGCAAGAATGAGTATTTTCTTACGCCGCGTCCATGGTGAAACCATAATGATGTCGATAAGCAGTTCTAATCCTTCAGATGTGACCCCCAGTCGATGGCTTCGGGGAGTTCCGGCTGATCTGCCGCTTCACTCTTGATCCAGTCCATGAACAGTTTGATTTTCTTGACCTCCTGATTGTTGCGGGCACACACTAGCCAGTAGTTGTATTGCGATATTGCCGTCTGCGGAAAAGGCCGAACCAACCGCCCATCATGCAGCGCATCCTGCACAAGCGGCCCGCGTCCAAGCGCCACCCCGGCGCCCTCGATGGAGGCCTGCACGACCATGTTTGATTGACCGAATTTGCGGGTCCGCAAAGTGCGAGGCAGGGTGATTTCGTTTTCTGAGGCCCAGAATTCCCAACTGGGGGGAGTGCCACTGGTATTGACCAGTTCGTCGCGCAACAGGGTATGGTGGACCAAATCCTCTATCGTCTGCAACGGCCTTGGCCCTTTTGTAAGGGCAGGCGCACAAACGGGAAACAGCAACTCTCCCATCAGGCGTTCGACGTAAAAACCAGGGTTATCGCCGATGCCATAGCGGATGCCGATATCGGCCTGGTTGCGACCAAAACCAGTGGCTCCGGTGTCTGTAGTGATCGAAATCGACAATTCTGGATGGGTCTGATCAAACCGCAGCAGACGCGGGAACAGCCAGATGAATGCAAAGCCGGGCAAGCAGCTGATCACAATCGTGTTGTCAGCCCGTTTCTTGTCGCGAATATCTTCACATACATCTGAAATCCGCCCCAATCCGTCGGCAATGGCCCGTGCCAACCGCAGCCCTTCCGGCGTCGGCGACGACCGGCGCGCCCCACGGGTGATAAGTTCCTGACCCAGCCATTCCTCTAATGTCTTCACGTGCTGACTGACTGCACTTTGACTGACTTCAAGCTCGTCTGCGGCCGCACTGAAAGTGGCGTGTCGTGCCACCACCTCAAATGCCCGCAAGGAGGTATAGGGAAGGTTCAGTATCATATTCCGACATTCCCCAAGTGGCGTGCCTTCTGACGTCAAGATCGCCTGACTGCGCCAGCTGATCAAGCGTTTTCCGCCCCGAGCGGCGACTGTGGTCGCGCACACGCCCGAAGTTGGGCGAGTCGGCCCGTAAACCCGCAGCATCCCGGCCCGGCGGCGGTGTTTTTCAGCGCAGCGGGCAGACCTATCCTGCCGCTTTCGTTCAGTTTGGGCGTGGATCGCGGTCATGCGCATAGCGGAGGCGTTCGCAATCGGCGGATGGCGTCGAAGATGGCGCGCACCATCGGGCCGGTGACGGCCACCTCGGCCAGTTGGAAGGTAATAGCGCGGGCGTGACGGATGACGCGGGCACCAATCTTGATCAGCTTGAGTTGCAGGCTGGTCAATGACCAGTCCGCCATGGCCTCGGGCAGTTCGATACAGCGCAGGAAGGTTGCCAGGTTGTAGGCCAGCACGTGCAACTGCAGCCGCACCTCGTTGTCGCGGAACTTCCGGCACGACAGCCGCGTCCAGCGAAAGGCGTATTTGCCTTCCTTGATGTGCTGCTCGGCGGTGCCGCGCTGGTTGTAGAACCGCACCACCCAGTCTGGTTCCATCGGCAGGTTGGTGACGATGAAGCCGACACGCGGAAACAGCTCGCCTGGGTGCCATTCGATCTTGGCGATAACACGGCGTTCCTTGCACCAGGACGCCGCCTGATAGTGGAAATCCTCGAAGAACCGTTTGACCTTGGTCAGCGAAGGTCGCCCCACGGGACGCGTCAGCCGATGCGCAATCTTCTCGCGCAAGACGTTGTTGGCAGGTAGCCGGATGGCGTAGAAGTAACCTGCCTCTTCCAGACGTTCGTAGATCGCGGGGATCGCATAGGCTGCGTCCGCCCGGAAGAACCGGCCCCCAAGGTCGCGGTCGGCGTAGCGGGCGATGACAGGATCAAGGACGTCCCGCCAGCCGTCGGCGCTGTGGACGTTACCGTTGCGCAGGGCGCAGCGTTCCAGCATGCCGAACTGGTTGAACAGGAAGTTCGGGTGGTAGCAGGTGCAGTCGAAGTGCCCGTTCCAGGCCGTGCCTTCCTGATCACCATGGGTCGGGCTGACGGAACTATCCATGTCCAGCACGATGAACTTCAGCCCGTTGCGGTCATGAAACCGGTCGATCCACTGCCCGTTCAGATCGGCCAGCGCCTCCCGGTTCTCGGGCAAGGCAAGTGTCTCGGTCTCGAACCGCCCCATTTGGGAAGCCGAAGCTGCTTGCGCGTCGACAGCCCTTCCACCCACGACCTGGCGCATGACCGGATCGAGGGCCAGCCGGTCGGCATCGTTGACATCCTCGTAGCCCGCCAACCGCCCGAACACCGACTGCCGGAACAGCCCGTCGAGCCTGTGGACGGTGTTCTTGCCCCGGCGGGTGTCGCACAGCGCCGCTGAAGCCAGATCGGACAGCCCGAGCGCGTCATCCATCTCGCGCATCACCAGAAGGCCACCGTCGGAACTGAGCTGCGCACCCCGGAACTCCACGCGCACACGGCGGTCGAACTCGACCC
>LFEN01000066.1 GCA_001510075.1 Alphaproteobacteria bacterium casp-alpha2 | reverse complement strand
TTCCCTGTTACTGACATTACCGGCGGCCGCCGCATTAATGGTAATTGCCGAGCCGGTGATCCGCACCTTGTTTGAGCGCGGCGCGTTCGGGGCGGGGGAGACATCGGCGACTGCGGCGGCGCTTGTTCTTTACGCATCGGGACTGCCGGCCTATGTGCTGGTCAAGTCCCTGGCGGTGGGATTTTTTGCCAGGGGAGACACGGCAACGCCGATCAAGATCGGGTTCGCCGCCGTCCTCGTCAACATCGTGCTCAGCATTGCCTTGATGGGGCCGTTTTTGCATGTCGGGCTGGCGGCGGGGTCTGCCATATCGGCCTGGGTGAATGCACTGACGTTGGCGGTTGTGCTCAGTCGGCGGGGGCAGTTGCAACTGGACGACCGGCTACGCCGCCGCTTTCCCCGCGCCGTTGCCGCCAGTGTTTTAATGGCAGGGGCGGTGTGGTGGCTGGCGGGTTTGGCGTCAGCCCAGCTTGCCGACGCAGAACCGATCCGCGCCACGGCGCTGGCGCTGGTTATTTTATTTGGCGTGGCGATTTATGCCGGGGCGGCATGGTTGTTCGGCGCGGCCAGCCCGAATGATCTGAAAAGTCTTTATCGGGGCGGCGCGACCCCCTAAAGAATAAGGCCGATGGGGAGCGAGTTTTAAATGGAACGTATTTTTTCCGGTGTTCAGCCGACCGGCAATCTGCACCTCGGCAATTACCTGGGCGCCATCCGCAACTGGGTGCGCCTGCAGGAGGATTATGAATGTCTGTTCTGCGTCGTCGATCTGCACGCGGTAACCGTCTGGCAGGACCCGGTTGAACTGAAGGCGAGCACGCGCCATGTCTGCGCCGCCATGCTGGCCGCCGGCATCGACGCCAAACGCAACATCATCTTCAATCAAAGTCAGGTCTCCGGCCATGCGGAGCTGGCCTGGATTTTCAACTGCGTCGCCCGCCTCGGCTGGCTCAACCGTATGACCCAGTTCAAGGAGAAGGCCGGCAAGAACAAGGAAAACGCGTCGGTCGGGCTGTACGCGTACCCCAACCTGATGGCCGCCGATATCCTGCTCTACAAAGGCACCCACGTCCCCGTCGGTGAGGATCAGAAACAGCACCTGGAACTGGCCCGCGACATTGCAATTAAATTCAACAACGACTTCGGCGTCGATTTCTTTCCCGTGGTCGAGCCGCTGATCTTCGGCGCCGCCACCAGGGTGATGTCGTTGCGCGACGGGACGGCTAAGATGAGCAAGTCGGATCCGTCGGAATTGTCGCGTATCGCCATGACCGACGATGCCGATGCCATCGCCAAAAAAATCCGCAAGGCCAAAACCGACCCGGACGCATTGCCGGGCAGCGAAAAGGAATTCGCCGGCCGCCCCGAGGCCGCCAACCTGATGGGAATTTACGCGGCCCTCGCCGATATCGAGGTGGCCGAGGTTTTGACCCGGTTTGGCGGCAAGCAGTTTTCCGATTTCAAACAGGAACTGGCCGATCTGGCGGTCGAAAAACTGGCCCCCATGCAGGGCGAAATGCGCCGCTTGATGGATGATACGGCGCACGTGGATGCGGTTCTCGCCGACGGGGTGGCCCGCGCCCGCGCCATTGCCGGGCCGATCCTGGCAGAGGTCCATGACATTGTCGGCTTCCTGCGCTCCTGAGCCGGGCCTTGATTAAACATTTTTCCGGCCCATTTATTGAATAACCGCGCTATAATTGAAAATCGGGCCTAACAAACAAGCAAACAAGAGGGTGAACATGTTTATTCAGACGGAACACACGCCGAATCCGGCGACCTTGAAATTTTTGCCGGGCCAGCCGGTCATGCCTTCGGGCACGGCCAATTTCCCGGTCGCCGCCGATGCCCAGAATTCGCCACTGGCGGTCAGCCTTTTCGGCGTTGAAGGAATTGCCGGGGTGTTCCTGGGCTCCGATTTTATTACCGTGACAAAATCCGACGACAAGGACTGGGAAATCATGAAGCCGCAGATTCTCGGCACCATCATGGAACACTTTCAGTCGGGCAAGCCGGTCATTGAAGGCGAGGCCAAGGATGCTGTTCCGTCCGACACCGAAGCCGAAGGCGGCATCGGCCAGCAGATCAAGGAACTGATCGACACCCGCGTTCGTCCCGCCGTCGCCCAGGACGGCGGCGATATCATCTACAAGGGATTCGAGGACGGAGTCGTCTTTTTACACATGCAAGGCGCCTGTGCGGGGTGCCCGAGCTCGACCGCGACCCTGAAGCACGGCATTGAAAACATGCTTCGCCATTATATTCCGGAAGTGACGGAAGTCCGCGCCATCGACTAAGGTTCTGATTTAAATAAGGTCTTTAGGATTGAGGCAAAATAAGGCTTTTTGAAGCCGCATTGCTGCAACGCAGCAAATAATTATTGCATTGCACAAAAGGTAGCTATATACTTTTGGGTGTGATAGACATCACACCTATAAAAGCTGGCCAAAGGTTCCGTGATGACTCGCGTGGGGGAGGCATAACGGAAGGCGAAGTAATAACGGTGGTTTGTGCAAATGAGGGGTTGAAGTGGCAGAGTATGCCGCTCGATTTTTATAGAAATGTCTAAAAGATTTGAACACGGCGCCCTCGTCGCCGTCGTCGGGCTCGCACTCGGCCTTGTCATGCTGGTCGGCTTGAGCCCGTTGAACAAGCAAACCTCGGTTCCGAGGGCGGCGCTCAGGCTTGCCGTTTCTGTTCCGGTTCCGGCGCCAATTGCGCCCGTTCCCGAAACCGTATCCGGTGAAATATTCGCCAAGGCGAAAAAGGTGGTTGCCGACCTGGTCGTCGGCGTTGTTGAAACTTTTATTCCCTCGCTGCCGAGGCTTGCCGGCGTTGATACCCTGATCGGCGTTTTTTCCCTCGATGAAGATGAAAAGAATTACCAGGAACGGCGGCTGAAAACGACGGTTGCGCTGTCTCGGACGTTTAAACAATTGGATTACGACCTTGACCGCGTCCGTTCCGGCGAGGCCGAGGTGCCGCGCCTGTTTCTGGCCAGTTTGCCTGGAGACCTAAAAGACGTCCGTGAAACCTGGTTACGCAAATCGCTGTTCTTTAAAACGGTACTGCCGCTGGTGTTGCAGGCCAACGAGGAAATTCTCCGTGACCGCCGCCGTCTGTGGAATATTCATTTCCGCAAAAGCCTCGGCGAAAAAATTGCTGCCGCCGACCGCCTCTGGCTGATGGTGGTTGCGGAGCGCTATGGCGTCAAAAGCGGTTCCATCAAAAAGCTGTTGAAGCGCGTCGATATTATTCCGCCGTCCCTGGCGCTCGCCCAGGCGGCGGAAGAAAGCGGCTGGGGTACGTCCAGGTTCGTCCGCGAAGGTAACGCGGTCTTCGGGCAATGGACCTTTTCCAGCACCGGTAGCCTGGTGCCCCGCGACCGGGATGAAGACAAGGCCCACAAGGTCAAGGCGTTTTCCAGCCTGCTGGATTCGGTCCGCGCTTATGCCCGCAACCTCAATACCCACGGCGCCTACCGGCAGCTCAGGAACCTTCGGGTTAAGCTGCGTCAACGGGGCGCGCCACTGGACGGGCTGTTCATGGTCGGTAGCATGAAGCGCTATTCCCAGCGCGGCGAAAAATACGTCGAAACCATCCGGGAGTTGATCGAAAGCAACAACCTGCACCACTTCGACGATGCCCGGCTCCGCGATTCGGCGCCCGGCTCGCTCATCTAGCTCTTTATTATTTTCCCCTGGACGGTTTAGTTGGGCCGGTAGAACTGCCTGCCGAACCAGAACCAGCGGTTGCCCTCGGCCGGCAACGTACAGTTGATGCGCGTCTGCCCCTTGGGGAACGCCTCATCAACCCGGACTTCGACGCGGGCGTCGCCCAACCATTCCAAACGCGCCTTGCCGGCGTGGGAAGAAAAACAAGCCAACCGGCCGATGCCTTTGAGCTTGCGGGTCAGGGTGAAACCCATGGCCGGCGGATTTTTATCGGTGATAAGGGTCTCGGCAGGGGTGACATCGGTGATCGGAAGGGGACGGGAGTTAACGGCAAGGCGGAAACGGGAAAGCCCGCCGTAATTTTCATTGAGCGCGAAACGGGGCAGATCAAAAAAATTGTCGCGCTGAGCGATGGCGCCGGAATGTTGCCCGAAGGCGGCCCCGTAGCCGGAATCGCGGACCAGCCCCTGCACGGCGAGCGAGGATTCGCCGTAGGGATAGGCGAAGATGCTTGGCCGTTGCCCTAGCTTTTCAGCCAAGCGGTTGTTGGATCGGCCAAGCTCACCCCGGTTTATTTCCAGGGCTTTGCCCGGCATATGCAAGTGGGACACCGTGTGCCCGCCGATGCCCACACCATTGTCAGCCAATTCCTTGATCTGTTCCCAGGTCATGTAGCCGGAAACGTTCTGGTCAACGAGGCCGGTGGCGACAAAAACGGTAAATGGAAGCCCCGCCGCCTTTAGCCGCGGCCAAGCCTCGGCATAAACGGACAGATAGGCGTCATCAATGGTAATGCCGACAGTTCGTTCAGGCAGGGGCGCGCCGTCGCGGAGCGCCTTGACGATATCGGGAACCGGAAGAACATGATAGCCACCGGATGTAAGTTCCCCGATGTGGGCTTCCAATTGTTCGAGGGTGGTGTTGGTGGACGGATATTTCGCCTCTCCGAAGCGGTGATACATAATGACCACGGCGCCGCTATCCGCCCCTTGCTGCGCGGCGGCGGGATGGGTGGCCATCGGCAGGGCGAACGCGCCGATAAGGCCGGCAACAATCAAGCCCCGAAAACCGAGATGCATACCGAGCCGAATAAAAAACCTGGAAATCATCAATAATCCTAACACATACAATGCATTCCTAGATTTTCACGCTTCCATGGCGCAGCACAAGTGTCATACTCACCGTTGTCCAAAATTCGTTCCCAGGAGGTATTCGTGACCGGCGCTCTCTCTCAAAAAACCCTCGATCAGCTTTTTGTTGCCGCGCGCAGCCATAACGGCTGGAAGGAAACCCCGGTACCGGTAGAAACGCTGAAAAAAATCTGGGACATAACCAAATGGGGCCCGACCAGCGCCAATTGCAGCCCTGCCCGGATCGTTTTTGTCACCTCCCCCAAGGCCAAGGAACGGCTGAAACCCTGCCTGATGGAAGGCAATGTGGAAAAGGTCATGGCAGCACCCGTGACCGCCATTATCGGCCAGGACATGAAATTTTATGATCGCTTAAGCGAACTTTTCCCGCATACGGATGCCCGGCCCTGGTTCGCCGGCAACGACAAGGTGATCAAGGCCACGGCTTTTCGAAACTCAACCCTGCAAGGCGCTTATTTTATGCTGGCGGCCAGGGCGTTGGGTCTGGATTGCGGGCCGATGTCGGGCTTTGACGAAGGCGCCGTCAATGAAACTTTTTTCAAGGGCACCGACGTAAAGTCCAACTTTCTTTGCTCTATCGGCTATGGCAATGGCAATGATATGTTTCCCCGCAGCCCCAGGCTTGAATTTGACGATGCCTGTTCCGTTGTTTAACGGCCCGGCCCCCTTTTGAACCGGCAAGACAATGCGTATCCTCGCCTTTGATTGCGCGACAAGCGCGTGTTCCGCCGCCCTGTGGGACGATGGGCGCATCGTCGCGCGGCGCATTCAGGCCATGAACCGGGGGCACGGGGAATTTCTGGTGCCGATGATCATTGATGTCATGGCGCAAGCGGGGATGGAATATTCCGACCTCGATCTGTTGGCGACCACCATTGGCCCCGGCGGGTTTACGGGAATGCGCATCGGCCTGGCGACGGGCCGCGCCATGGCCCTGGCGGCGCAATTACCGTGTCTTGGCGTCAGCACGCTGGAAGCGGTCGCAAACGGCATCGATAAGGCGGAACGAAAAACCGCAACCGTGCTGGTGTGCCTGGATTCAAAGCGGGCGGATATTTTCGCGCAAGCTTTTGGTCCCGATCTTTCCCCCTTGGGCGAGGCCGGGGCTGTCTTGCCGGATGACCTGGCGGCGTTTGTGAAGGCCCAGGTGAAAGGAAATGCTGACGGCCCGGTGCTGGTGGCCGGCGATGTCGCCGGTCGGGCGGCAGAGGCCTTAGCCGGTGGCGGGGTTGAGGCCAGGCTCAGCACGGCCCCCGGCGCGCCGGACGCTGCGGTGGTCTGCGCCGTCGCCGCCGAACGCTGGGATGGGAATGTGAAGATTTCTCCGCCCAAACCACTCTACTTACGCCCCCCGGATGCGAAGGCGCCCAAGGACGGTGGCCGGCTTCGGCCTTAAATTGCGCCTTAAGCTTTTTGCAGCAACAATCGATGCGGACCGTGTGGGTCTCCGTGGGCGGCCCCGTCGGGGTCCACGGGCTCGAGGCTGAGGACGGTATGTCCGTGATCGGTAACGTTGCGGGGAACGTTATCCAACGGCTCTTTGCCCTGCAGCAGCACTTCGGCTGTTTGCCCCGCGCTCATGCTTTCAATCAGCAGTTTGGTTTTTACAAACGTCAGGGGACAGACTTCGCCGGTAATATCGAGAAAGTAGTCGGCGGGCTGTTCTTTGCCGGTTTTTACGGTTTTATTCATGGTTCTTACTTGCCCGTTGTGCCGTCGTTTATTATAAAAGACCCATAATAGATGGGATATCTTCTTTATAAGAATACTTAAAAAAGGTATTCAATAAAAATATTCTTTAAAAAGACTCTATAATTTAGGCGCCGGTTTCTGAACGGGCGCCTTCAGTGAGGATAGCCGCAAATGACCGACAAGCCCAACTTAAGTGAATTACTTGAACTAACGACGGAGATTGTTGCGGCGCATGCCGGCAATAACAATGTTGCCGCCAATGAACTGCCGCAACTGATTCAGGACGTTTACAGAACCTTGGCCGTGGTCGGCTCCCAGGCCGCTTCACCGGAACGTCCGCGCCCCGCCGTCGCCGTCAAAAAATCCATTACCCCCGATTACATCGTTTGTCTGGAAGACGGTAAAAAGCTGAAAATGCTCAAGCGGCACTTGAAGACGGCCTACAACCTGACGCCGGAAGAATATCGCGAACGCTGGGGCCTGGCGTCTGACTATCCGATGGTGGCGCCGAATTACGCCAAGCATCGCTCTAATCTGGCGAAGAAGATCGGCCTTGGCACCAAGCCCCGCAAGCGTCGCCGTTAAGGGGGTGTCTTTCATTTGCCCCGGGGCTTTTGGTCAGAGGATAGACCATGCCTGAAAACAGAATAGAACGCCTTTGCGTCGAAAAAGGCATGAAAATGACAGAGCAGCGCCGGGTCGTCGCCCGTGTCCTGTCTTCGGCCGAGGACCACCCGGACGTTGAAGAGGTCTACCGCCGGGCCAGCGAGTTGGACCGGCGCATTTCCATCGCCACCGTATACAGGACGGTTCGCCTGTTCGAAGAGGCCGGCATCGTCGAGCGCCATGACTTCGGCGATGGCCGATCGCGCTATGAGGAAGCCGCTGGCAATCACCATGACCACTTGATCGATATACAGTCGGGTGCGGTCGTTGAATTTCAAAACGAGGAAATTGAAAAATTGCAGAAAAAAATAGCCGAACAGCATGGCATGAAGCTCGTCGGTCACCGCCTGGAACTTTACGGCGTTCCCCTGAAGCGCGATGACAAAAAATAAGCGCTGGTCTTAGGCAGGACGCGGACCCCTTGGCAAAGAAACTTTACATCAAAACATATGGCTGCCAGATGAACGTCTACGACTCGGGCCGCATGGCCGACGTCTTGGCGCCCTTGGGCTATGGCCTTGTCGAAGCGCCCGAAGGCGCCGATATGATCATTCTCAACACCTGCCATATCCGCGAGAAGGCGGCGGAAAAGGTGTATTCGGAACTGGGCCGGATCCGGCACTTGAAAAAGCAAAGAGAAGACGCCGGTGGTAAAATGCTTGTCGCCGTTTCCGGGTGCGTGGCGCAAGCCGAAGGCGAAGAAATTTTAAAGCGCGCGCCCTATGTCGACATGGTGTTCGGCCCACAGACCTATCACCGGCTTCCGGAAATGGTCGCCGAAGCCAGTCGCGCCGGCGGCTACGTGCTCGACACCGATTTTCCCGCCGAGCCGAAATTCGACCACCTGCCGGTGGAGAGTTCCGCCAACGTAGGCGAGACAGCCGCCTTTCTGACCGTGCAGGAGGGCTGCGACAAATTCTGCGCCTTTTGCGTCGTTCCCTATACCCGGGGCGCTGAATATTCCCGTCCTGCCGATGATATTCTGGCGGAAGCCCGCCGACTGGTCGGGCGGGGGGTTCGTGAAATCACGCTACTGGGTCAGAACGTCAACAATTATCACGGCGAAGCAGCGTCCGGGGAAGTCTGGGGGCTGGGCCGTCTGATTACCGAAATGGCCGACATCGACGGGCTCCGGCGTCTCCGCTACACCACGTCCTATCCCGCCGACATGAACGACGAACTGATCGCCGCTCATGGTGAGGTCGCCGCCTTGATGCCGTTTTTGCACCTGCCTGTGCAGTCGGGGTCGGATAGAATTCTTAAAGCCATGAACCGCCGCCATCAGGTGGATGACTACCGCCGCCTGGTTGACCGGCTGAGGGCGCGCCGCACCGATATCGGCTTGTCGTCGGACTTCATCGTCGGCTTTCCCGGCGAGACGGATGCCGACTTCGCCGATACCCTGAAACTCATCGAAGATGTCGAATTCATCCAGGCCTACTCTTTTAAATACAGCCCGCGGCCGGGAACGCCGGCCGCCGCCCTGGACGACCAGGTCAGCGATGCGCTCAAGTCCGAGCGTTTGGCGCAATTGCAGGATTTGCTCAACGCCCAGCAGTTGGCCTTTAACCGGGCCTCCGTTGGCCGGGTGATGGACGTGTTGCTCGACCGTCCCGGCCGCGAGCCGGGGCAACTGGTCGGTCGCAGTCCTTATATGCAAGCGGTGCACGTTAGCGCCCCGGACCATGGACGCGGCGAAATTCTGCCGCTGTTGATTACGGCGGCGCACGCCAATAGCCTGACCGGGGAACAAGCAACCGAACAGAAAGCCAAACGGATAGCCAAACGGATAGCCAAACGGATAGCCAAACGGATAGAAAGGGCGAACGTGTGACGGCGTCGACGAAAACAAAAAAAACCGGCAAGGCCGGAGGGGGCGCAAAAAAGCCGGGCAATAACCTGGAAAAGAGCTTCGCCGATAACAAGCTGGTGCTGGAATTGTTCGGCGTGCACCACGAAAATCTGGCCCGCATCGAACAGAAAATGAATGTCGTCATCAATGCCCGCGGCAACGAGGTGACAATTTCCGGCGCCCCGGACGCGATCAAGGATACGGGTCGGGTTCTGGATGGTCTTTATGAACGCCTGAGCCACGGCTCGCCCGTCGGCCGGGAAGAAGTCGACGCCGTTCTTCGCATGGCAGCCCACCCCGGCGGCGATATTGGTGATGCCGGGCTAACCGTTCATACCCGCAACCGGAAAATTTCTCCCCGCTCGCCGATCCAGGCCGACTACCTGCGCGCCATTGATACTTCAGCCCTGGTATTCGGCGAAGGCCCCGCCGGCACCGGCAAGACATATCTGGCGGTGGCCAAGGCGGTGGAGCGTCTGGTGCAGGGATCCGTTGACCGGATTATCCTGTCCCGCCCGGCGGTCGAGGCGGGCGAACAACTGGGGTTTCTTCCCGGCGACATGCGCGAAAAAGTCGATCCTTACCTGCGGCCGCTTTATGACGCGCTGCATGACATGCTGCCCGTCGAGCAGGTCGAGAAGCTGATGGAAAAAGGCGAAATCGAAGTGGCGCCGCTGGCGTTCATGCGTGGACGCACGCTGTCCAACGCCTTCGTTATTCTGGATGAGGCGCAGAACACCACGGCGGTGCAAATGAAGATGTTTTTAACCCGCCTCGGCAACAATTCATCGATGGTCATTACCGGTGATTTAAGCCAGGTCGATCTTCCCCATGGCGTCCGTTCCGGCCTTCGCGATGCCTTGGAGACCCTTGACGGCGTCGACGGCGTTTCCTTCGTCACCTTTAGCGAAACCGATGTCGTGCGCCATTCCCTGGTGACCCGGATCGTTCACGCCTACAAGCAAGCCGAAGACAAAAGCAAAGCCGGTGACCGGTATATCAAGAAACAACCTGCCTCAAATGGCGCAGGTGACGACGCGGGTGATGATGCTGGAGGTTGATGTCACGGTGCGTTGCCCGTTTTGGACCGACAACCTCAAGGCGGCGGACGCCCTTTGCCAAACTGCCGCCCGCGCCAGCTATCCGGCTTCCGACCCGGCAGAAGTCAGCATTGTCCTGGCCGATGATGCCTTCGTTAGGAACCTGAACCGGGAATACCGGGGCCAGGACAAGGCGACCAATGTTTTGTCCTTTGCCGCCGACAGCGCGAATGAAAGCCCGGTTTCTTCCGGGGCGCTGGGTGCGCCTCGACTGTTGGGCGATGTCATCGTCGCCTTTGAGACCGTTTCCGCCGAGGCGGCGGCGCAGGGCAAAACCCTTGCCGATCATTTATGCCATCTGGTGGTCCATGGTATGCTCCATTTGTTGGGATACGACCATGAGCAGGATCCGGCGGCGGAAAAAATGGAAGCCCTGGAGGTAAAAATTCTGGCCACCCTCGAAATCGCCGACCCCTATGAAGGCTCTTAAATTACGCCTCCTGGCCGTGACCGGGTGGCGGCGCGGGGCAGCGTTGGCCGGCCTCGGCATCCTGGCGGCCCTGGCGTTGCCGCCTTTATATCTTCTTCCTTTGTTGATCCCCGCGTTCACCGGCCTTGTGTGGCGGGTGGAAGGGGAAAAAAGCGCGGCCCAAGCCTTTGTCTCCGGCTGGTGGTTCGGTTTTGGGCTGGGGGCGGCGGGGCTGTCATGGATCGGATTTGCCTTTTTTGTCGATGCGGCGCGTTTCGGCTGGTTGGCGCCCTTTGCCATCGGTGGCATGGCGGCAGGCCTGGCCATTTTTTCCGGCCTGACGGCCTTCTTTGCGTGGCTGGTTTTTAGCAAAAGAGACCTCAACTCTTTCGGTCGGGTCCTGGTCTTTGCGGCCCTCTGGGTGGCAATGGAATGGATGCGCGGCTGGGTGCTGACCGGGTTCCCGTGGAACCTGATGGGCACGGTATGGGTGGTCTCGGATTCGATGATGCAATTGGCCGCGATTACCGGGGTTTACGGCCTTAGCCTGCTGAGCGTCGCCGTGGCGGCCATGCCCGCCGTGCTGGCGGAAGAAAACAAACGCCATTCCGTTATTGCCATTGGCCTTGTCCTGCTGGTTTTGGCTGCGGTCTGGGGTGGCGGGAGGATTCATCTTGCCGGGGCCGGGGAAAAATTTGTCCCCGGTGTCCGCCTTCGTCTGGTTCAGCCGAATATTCCCCAGGCCCTGAAATGGCGCCCGGAATTGCGCCGCGGGCATGTCGAAAAGCAGTTGAAATTGAGCGCGGCGCCGCCGATAAGCGGACTTTCTCCGACCCATATCATCTGGCCGGAAACGGCGGTGCCGTTTTTCCTCGAGCGCACGCCCGGTCTGACCCAGGCCCTTGCCGCTGCCGTCCCGCCGGGCGGCCTGATCATATTCGGCGCCCCGCGCGCCAGCCTGCCGGGAAAAACGCCCTACAGGATTTGGAACAGCCTTTACGCCGTCGATGCCAAGGCCCGGGTTCGGGCAACGTACGACAAGTTTCACCTCGTGCCGTTCGGGGAATATGTGCCGCTCAAGGATTTTTTGCCGGTGAAAAAACTGACGGCGGGGCGGACGGACTTTTCACCGGGGCCGGGTCTTGCAACAATTTCTTTGGACGGCCTGCCGCGATTTTCTCCGTTAATTTGCTATGAAGTTATTTTTCCTGGCCGCGTGGCAAAAAAAATAAACAGGCCCCAATGGTTGTTAAACCTGACAAATGACGCCTGGTTCGGTCGTTCTTCCGGGCCGTACCAACATTTTGCCGCCTCCCGGCTGCGCGCCGTCGAAGAAGGACTGCCCCTTGTAAGGGTCGCTAATACCGGCATTTCTGGCGTTATCGATGCTTACGGTCGCGTCGTTCGTCGCCTGGGCCTGGGCCAGGAAGGCGTGATTGACAGTCCGCTTCCGGTTGAGAGGGCGTCACAAACAGTGTTTTCCCTATTAGGTCATTGGATGACGTTATTGATATTAATCATGGCCTTAGGGGCATCGATTCTGCTAACAGATCGTATACGAAGTGAAGAGAAGTGATGAGTCGGGGGGCTCCGTTTATTAAGTCACGGGAAATTTCCCTTGGCGCACCATTTTTACTTGCATACTATTGTATGCTAGCCCATATTGCCTATATGAGCCGAAGCTCATAAGAAAATAGAATTTGATGGATACACGAAAACCGCTATCGGTTTAAAACCCTAAGTTCACATACCAAGTGCATAATTTTCGGGCGGGGCTGTGAGTTTAGCGAAGACCTCATTGGGTGAGTGATAATTAAGTGCT
>LFEN01000065.1 GCA_001510075.1 Alphaproteobacteria bacterium casp-alpha2 | reverse complement strand
TAACGGTGTTGTTCGTGCTCGAACGCATCCTGGCCGACAAAGAGGCCGGGGGGGGCGGGGGCCGAATTTTGGTTTCCAGCCTCGGCCCGGGGTTCACGGCGGCGTTTTCCATCCTTGAATGCCGATGACGGTGCCTCTGAGCGTTCATGGGCTTGTTGTCGGCTACGTTATCGTCGCCCGTTTGGCCGAGCTGCTGCTCGCCAACCGCAATACGCGGGGCTTGTTGGCCAACGGCGGGTATGAAGTCGGCCGGCGTCATTACCCTTTGATCGTCGCCACGCATTTAGCCTGGATACTGGCGCTTGTTTTTGCCGTGCCGACCGATACCCCGCCGCACATGCCGGTACTGGCGGCCTTCATATTGGTTCAGGGTTTCCGCTATTGGGTCATCAGCAGCCTTGGTCGGCGCTGGACGACGCGGATTATCGTCGTCCCCGGTGAGGCGCTGATCAAACGCGGTCCATACCGCTGGTTCCGGCACCCCAACTATATGGTCGTCTGCGCCGAGATCGCCTTGCTGCCGCTGATCTTTGGCGCGTGGCAGATCGCCCTCGGGTTTTCGCTCATCAATGCTGTTATCCTCACCCACCGCATCAGGATCGAAGAGAGTGAACTGGGGATTTGAGCCAGGGTTATTAACGGGTCTCTGAAAAGTGTTCGGGAATAGAGACCCCGTTGGAACGCACCTTGAAGTGGGGCGCAACAGTCAATACCTTTGGGTACGAAACCGTCCCCGTTGCCGCCACGCCTGTGACCGACGATATCATTGGTAAGTCTTTGAAATTATGTCCAGAATTATAAAAGTTGGGGCCGCGCAATCAGGCCCCGTGCAAAAAGCCGAAGACCGGGACAGCACCGTTGCCCGGTTGCTGGAACTGATGAAACAGGCACGGTCTGAAAACTGCGATATGGTGGTGTTCACCGAACTGGCGCTGACGACGTTTTTCCCGCGATATTATTCCGAAGACCGGGCCGAGATGGACGTCTGGTTCGAAACCGCCATGCCAAACCCGGCAACCCAGCCGTTGTTTGATTACGCCCACGACAACGCCATCGGTTTTTCGTTGGGGTATGGGGAACTGACACCGGATGGCCGCCATTTTAACACCCAGGTTCTGGTCGATAAGACAGGCGAGATCATCGGCAAATACCGCAAGGTGCATCTGCCCGGCCATGCCGAGTTGGAGCCCGAGCGCAGTTTCCAGCATCTGGAGAAACGCTACTTCCTGCCCGGCGACAAGGGTTTTCCGGTGTGGCGCACCATGGGAGGCGTCCTCGGCATGTGCATCTGCAACGACCGCCGCTGGCCGGAAACTTTTCGGGTCATGGGGTTACAGGGGGTGGAAATGGTGGTCTTGGGCTACAACACACCGAGCGGCAATTCTCTGAAATCCGACGAGACGGCGGACACCCGCAAACACCACAGCCGCCTCAGTATGCAGGCCGGTGCTTACCAGAATGCCACCTGGGTGGTCGGCGTCGCCAAGGCCGGGGACGAAGATGGCCATCATCTGTTTGGCGACACTTGTATCATTGACCCGAACGGATATGTCGTCGCGAGAGCGGAAACGGAAGAAGACGAACTGGTAACGTATGCGTGCGATCTCGACGCGACGAAGTTTCTTAAAGAGTCGACATTCAATTTCGCCGCCCACCGACGTATCGAACATTACGGCCGGATCACCACGCAGGCCGGGGCCGAGCCGCCGGAAGAATAGGCCTGCAAAGGCAAGCCCCTATACGGCTACACCAATGATTTGAGCCCCGGTGATACCAGCGGCGACGGCGTCGATGGGCTTAAGCACATCGCCAGGCGCCAGGGGGGGCGCGAGTTGCCGGACAGTATTGAAGAATAGGTTTGTCCACAAATGCGTACAAATGCGTACATTCATTCTGGATTTTCCATAACGCCGGAAAGGCGGGAAAAAGCTTAAGTCAGCGGCTTGCCCAACCTGCCGGCCAAATCCTGGATGTATTGCCAGGCGACTCGGCCCGAGCGGGCGCCGCGCGTCACCGACCATTCATTGGCTTCGGCGCAAAGGTCGATGGCCGGGTCGTTAAGACCAAAATGGTTGGCATAGCCCTCGATGATGGCAAAGTAGGTTTCCTGGTCGTGGTTGTGGAACCCGAGCCAGAGGCCGAAACGATCCGACAACGAGACCTTTTCCTCGACCGCTTCGGACGGGTTGATCGCCGTCGAACGTTCGTTTTCGATCATGTCGCGGGCCATCAGGTGGCGGCGGTTCGACGTGGCGTAAAACAGCACGTTTTCCGGCCGCCCTTCGATGCCGCCGTCGAGCACCGCCTTCAGCGATTTGAACGACGCGTCCGATCCTTCAAAACTAAGGTCGTCGCAAAACAGCAAACAGCGCCGGTTCTGGCCGCGCAGCAAGCTCAGCAGCCGGGGCAGGGTCGGGATGTCTTCGCGGTGGATTTCGACCAGCGCCAGCGCCCCCGGCTTATTCTTAACGATCTTGGCGTGGGTGGCTTTGACCAGCGAGCTTTTGCCGGTGCCGCGCGCCCCCCACAACAGTGCATTGTTGGCGGGCAGGCCGTCAGCGAAACGCTGCGTGTTGTCGAGAAGCCGGTCCATCTGGTCGTCGATGCCTTTCAAGAGAAAAATTTCCACCCGGTTGACGTCGAGGACCGCTTCCAGGCGCATGTCGTCGGCGTGCCAGACAAAGGCGTCGGCGTCCATCAGCCCGTCGCTGGTAATCGGCGGCGGGGCCAGGCGCTCAAGGGCGTCGGCGATGCGCTCCAGGACCTGGCTCGAAGCATTTGCCGGGGCGCTGGAATTGTCTCCCATATTGTCGCCCATGAAGGCGCGCAGTTTTTCCACCGTGCGCGTCGTTACCCCTTTGCCGCTGCGCAGGCGCGCCATCAGCTTGCCGTCGTTGGCGGCTTCCCGCCCGAAGGTGGTCTCGGCCATGCCGGTGGCGCCAAGGAAGGCGTCGATTTCGTTCAGAAGTTCAGTTTGGATCGTCATGGCGCTACGATTATGGGAAAAATCCGCCTATGTCAATTCCAAAATACAAGCATATTTTCAGATATTTAATGGTAATTATGTTTGAAAGCGCAGCAGAAAGTAGAAATTTTCCCACATATTTTCCAAAACAAGCGTTTTTCACCACAGAGCGCACAGAGAACACAGAGAAAAAGGCAAGGGAGAGAAGAGGCCAGGATAGTATCTTTCGCGCCTTCGGCGCACTCTCATCTTCCTTTCTCTGTGTTCTCTGTGGGCTCTGTGGTTCAATCATGAGGGGGTGAATATCACCGCCCTTTGCGTTTGCAACTGCGGCGCGGGCGGTTATAGTCCGCCTTCGTTTCAAGTGTTTGATTTTATTGAGGGGTGCTGAATGTTCGTTTCGCCAGCTTATGCACAGGCCGCCGGTGGCGGGGCCGCCGGAGGATTTGAAGCCTTCATACCGCTGATCCTGATTTTTGTGGTTTTCTATTTTCTTCTCATCCGCCCGCAGCAGAAGAAAATGAAAGAACAGAAAGCCATGTTAGCCGCCATTCGACGCGGCGACAAAGTGATTACCGGCGGCGGCATCATCGGCACCGTCAGCAAGGTCATCGATGACCATGAGGTTTCCGTCGAAATCGCCGATGGCGTCAAAGTCCGGGTCCGCCGCGAGTTGATTTCTACCGTGCTGTCGAAAACCCAGCCGGTAGACGATGATAAGAAGCCGGACGCCGCCAAGGCCGCCAATGAGGACGACGACAAGAACAAGAAAAAGAAGAAATAGGGTTTCGGGCGCGAACAAACTCCATGGTTCATTTCGCTAAGTGGAAAATTATTCTGGTGCTGGCCATTTGCATTTTGGGCCTGGGCTTTTCTGCGCCTAATTTCATTTCCGCCCAGCAGGCCGAGGCCTTGCCGGGATGGTTGCCGGGCAAACAGGTCAGCCTGGGGCTTGACCTGCGGGGCGGCTCGCACCTGTTGCTGGAAGTCGATTCCGCCGTCGTGATCCGGGACGCGCTTGAGTCCATGGTTGATTCCATGCGTGGTGAACTGCGAAAAGCCAGGATCCGCTATACGGGTCTGGGCATCGCCGGGACGGCAACGACGGTTACCATCAAGGATGCGGAAAAAGCCGAGGCGGCGCGGCAGTTGTTGCGCGCACTGAGCACTGACATGGAACTCGACTACGACGGCGGCAAGATCACCATGACGATGACGGAGCGCGCCATCCGCGATCGCAAGACCTCGGCCGTGCAGCAGTCCATTGAAATCGTCCGCCGCCGGGTCGATGAAACCGGCACCCGCGAGCCGACCATCCAGCGCCAGGGCGATGACCGCATCCTCGTCCAGCTTCCCGGCGTCGATGATCCCGAACGGATCAAGCGATTGCTTGGCAAGACGGCAAAAATGAGTTTTCATCTGGTTGACCAGCGCAACTCGGTCGAGGCGGCGCTGGCTGGCCGCATCCCGCCGGGCTCCAGGCTGTTGCCGTCTGACGAAGACAGCGCCAATGGCCAACCCCAGATGTACCTGATCAAGAAACGGGTCATGGTTTCCGGCGATACACTGGTCGATTCCCAACCTTCGTTTGATTCCCGCAGCAACGAGCCGGTGGTCACCTTTCGCTTCGATTCCGCCGGCGCCAAGCGTTTCGGAAGCGCCACGTCGAAAAACGTCGGCAGGCTGTTCGCCATAATCCTGGATGGCAAGGTCATCAGCGCGCCGGTTATCCGTGAGCCGATTTTGGGCGGCTCGGGACAAATTTCCGGCTCCTTTACCGTACAAACCGCCCAGGACCTGGCCCTGTTGTTGAGAGCCGGCGCCTTGCCCGCGCCGTTGACGATCTTGGAAGAACGCAGTGTCGGGCCGGGGCTGGGGGCGGATTCCATCGCCGCCGGCAAGATCGCCTCGATCATCGGCATTATCGCCGTCATCATATTTATGGCCGCTGCCTACGGCCTGTTCGGCGTCATGGCCGATGTCGCGTTGGCGATGAACATGTTTTTGATCCTGGCCGCGCTGAGCTTCCTGCAGGCGACGCTGACGTTGCCGGGGATTGCTGGGATCGTGTTGACCGTCGGCATGGCCGTTGACGCCAATGTTTTAGTCTTCGAGCGTATTCGCGAAGAGGTCCGTGCCGGGCGCACCCCGATCTCCGCCGTCGATGCGGGGTACTCGCGGGCCTTCACCACCATTATCGATGCCAACCTGACGACCCTGATCGCCGCCTTATTGCTGTATGTCTTTGGCTCCGGCCCGGTCAGGGGCTTTGCGGTGACGCTGTCCATCGGCATCGTCACATCGATGTTTACGGCAATCATGCTGACCCGGCTTTTGGTCGTTACCTGGCTCAGGCGTAAACGGCCTGAAAAACTGCCGTTGTAGAGGCGATCGAGATGCGCGGATTCAACCTCATTCCCACCGACGTCAATATCCGGTTTATCCCCCGGAAATTGACGTTCTTTATCTTCTCGGGCTTTCTGGTGGCGCTTGCCATTGGCATGTTCTCGATCAAGGGCCTTAGTTACGGAATCGATTTTCAGGGCGGCATCATGATTGATGTGCGCACACCTGGACCCGCCGACATTGGCGCCATGCGCAATCAGTTATCCCAGTTAGGCCTGGGCGAAGTGTCGCTGCAGGAATTCGGCCAGCCCGACGATGTGCTGATCCGGGTCCAGCGGCAAGATGGCGGCGAGGCCGCCCAGCAGGCCGCCGTCGCCAAGGTCAAAGCGGCCTTGGGCGCCAGGATCGAATACCGGCGCACGGAATTCGTCGGGCCTAAGGTTTCAGAAGAATTATTCTGGGACGGGGTGATGGCGGTCAGCTTCGCCATCCTGGCCATTCTTGTTTACATCTGGTTCCGCTTCGAGTGGCAGTTCGGCCTCGGCGCGGTTATTGCGCTGCTTCATGATGTGCTCACGACCATCGGCCTGTTCGCGTTGCTGGGGCTGGAATTCAATCTGTCGACGGTGGCGGCGATCCTGACCATTGCGGGCTACTCCATCAACGACACGGTGGTGGTCTATGACCGGGTGCGCGAAAATCTGCGCAAGTTCAAAAAGATGCCCCTGGCGGAACTCCTCAACAACTCCATCAACGAGACCCTGTCCAGGACCGTGATGACCAGTGTGACGACGTTGCTGGCGTTGCTGGCGCTGTATTTCCTGGGCGGAGAGGTGATCCGGGATTTCAGCTTCGCCATGATCTGGGGCGTTATCATCGGCACCTATTCGTCGATCTGTCTGGCGGTGCCGGTGCTATTGTATCTGAATATCCGGCGTAGCGGCCTTGGTGGTGACCAGGGGGGTGACAAGCCCCAAGCAGGGGAGGCGGTGGCCCCCGAGGCCCCGTAATCCCGTTTCCGGGCTGGATATCACGCCACACCTTCCCGCCGGCCGGCAACTGATTGAAGGATACGGCGGCGGCGCGTTCCGTATCGCCAGCATTCGCCACCAAGGGTCGGTTCTGGTTTTTCCAACGTTGACGCAAAGCTGGTCCGCTGTCTGCGCGGAAGACATTTCCCTGGATAGTCTATCTGCCCTGCCTGCCCTGACCGAAGACAACCCCGCCGATATTCTGATCGTCGGTTGCGGAGAGGTCTTCCTGCCACCGCCCGCAGGACTGAAAGACGGGCTCAGGGAATGGGGGCTGGTGTTAGAGTGGATGGATACCGGGGCGGCGTGCCGCACGTTCAATGTCTTGTTAGCCGAAGAACGCGCCGTCGCTGCGGCGTTGATCGCCGTCGATTAGGCAAAAGAAAACGGGGCCCGAAGGCCCCGCTTCCCCCAGGGTCCGTCGTCGTTAATACAGGTTCTGTGCCGAGACCATGGCGTAGAGCATGGGGATCGACAGCAACGTGTTGGTGCGCGAGAACAGCATTGCCTTTCTGCCGGCTGCGGCCTTGGCGTCAGCGTCTGCTTCGACCATGCCGAGCGCGATCTTCTGGTTCGGCCAAATGACGAACCAGACGTTGAACCACATGATGATGCCCATCCACATGCCGATGCCGATGGCCATTTCCTTGGCGACACCGCTGGTCAGCCCCAACGTCAATGCGCCCATAAGGTATCCGTTTGCGAAAGCCACCAACAGCCCGGTGGCAATGGTTGCCATGGCGGCCCAACGGAACCACCACAACGCCGCCGGGGCGATGACCTTGCCGATGGCCGGTTTCTGGTCATCGGGGATGTTGGGCATGTTGGGGATCTGGACAAAATTGAAATAATACAGAAGCCCGATCCACATAACGCCGCTTAGTACGTGCAGCCAGCGCCACATGAAGGCGAACCAGGCGCTACCGCCGGGCGTCCCTTCGCCGGTGGCGCCGATGAGAATGCCGACCATGATAATGGTTAAGATGAAGCCGGTGATGACCGTCGATTTTAGATTACTAAGGATTCCCGCCATGGGTTGTCGCCTCCTTGTTCGTTCTTTGGCTTGAGTTGAGAGAGTAGTGTCCCTCTAGAAAGCTTGGTTTCGGTGTATACGTATGATTGCCGCCGTCTTCAACATTTATCCTGAAACATATACGAGATAAGGGTTTGATGGGAGTAGGCCTGTTCACCGAAGAGGCCGGAAAAGTGCATTTGGGGACTCGGATTCGTGCCGGATGCCGCATTTTTCCCTAGCGTCCTTCCGGGTCCGGCGGCAGGGCAAACAAATCTTCTTCGGCCTTGCCCGGTGCGCCGGCTTTTTCGGCGGCTTTGCGTTTACGCCGCTCTGCCTGCATTTCTTCAGCCGTCATTTGTTTGGGGTCGGCCTTCGATTTTTTCCCCGGGGCTCCCTTCTTTGCTTCGGGGGCCGGGGGCTGGTTGGCGGGCTCGCTACCGGGCGCACTCATGCGCGCCCGGCTGAGGCGCATCAACTCGTGCGATGACACCTGCGGGAAGATCGACGGGGTGTTGGCAAGATACAACATCACGGCGCCCCGGTTGGTATCCGGGAAACCGCCACGGCTGTCGTCGTACTTGCGGATTTCAAGCACCGTCACCGCGCCTGTTTTGGCATCGATACTGCGCCAGGCCAGGGTCGGATTGTCTTGGCGGGGCTTGGCGAAGGGCGCGATGGAGCGGTTCCAGACATCCGTTGGGGCGCCGAATCGTTTATGAAAATAGGCAGCGACCCGTTTGAAGGATTCCGCCGGGAACAGCGCGTGGAAGCGGCTGGCGATGCCTTGGTCATAGCGCGCGATAGCCTTCTGCCCGGTGTAGAGAATGGTCGGCACCAGGAAGTCGACCTGCATGTTTTCCGGCCAATCGACGGTTTCCAGACAGAACAACGTCGTCCCCCGGTTCTTTTTGACGCACCGGTTAAACGGGTCAATACCGTCGCCGGCGGGGGGGAAGCTGTTTTCCAGCGACACGGACTGTCCAAGGCTGAGGACGACCCCTTTCAACGCTTTGTCGTCGTATGCGATGCGGGACTGTTTCCTGATGGCGACGACGGGTGCTTGCGCCGTTTCCACCTCGGTCACGGGCCAGAATCCTGGCGTTTCGTCAACCTTCTTTTCATCCCCTTTGGTGCTGGTCTTTGCGGCCGTCTTGCTGCCTCCTTGGGCCAGTTTTTCTTCCGGTTCCAGGGTTACCCTTTGCTGGCGCTCCTTGCTGGCGAAATCGGGGGTCAACACGTTCACCAGTTTGTCGAAAGTCCCCTTGAGCAGGCCCTTTTCGGTTTGTGGTTTGTCTGCGGTCATTTTTTCCGGCGCCGCTTCTGGGGTTTTTCCCTTCAGCGATTCCGGCAGGGGCAGGCGTTCCACTATCGCCTTTGGCGCTTTTTTCGGTACGGGTGCTTCCGTCGCCGATTCTCCCCCAGGGGGGATACTGGAGGGGATAGCGGAGGGAGTACCGGGCGGGATGCCGCCGTTCATGACCTGCATTTTCGGCAGCCAGGCTTTGAATTCCTCTTCCTTGCCGTCCTCCAGGAAGTCGGCCAGCCGGTCCATGAAGCGGGGCGAAAACTTGCGGGGCGCCTGTGGCTTCGGTTCGGGCAACGGCAAATCGTAGGCGGCGACTTCCTCTGGTGTCGGCCCTTTGACTTTTTCTTCGGTCGGTTTTTCCGGCTTTCCGGTTTTTCCGTCGGAAGAAAACATCCCGGCCAACTTGTCGAGGAAACCTTCTTCTTTTTTTGGTTTCGACTTGGTTTTCTTTGCGGTCTTTTTGCCCGATTTACTCGGCTCTTCCAGGTCCGCAATCATGGTTTCCAGTCCCGTCTCCTCCAACTTCGCCGGGTCTTCCTCGACCAACTCGACGATGGGCCCGTCCATGTCCGTGTCCTTATCCCCATCCTTGGTGACATCGACGACGATTTCGTCGGGATCCTCGACTACGGTTTCGACGATTGAGCCGCTATCAGGAGCATCCTTGCCGGGTTCCGGTTGGCCGAGACCGTCGGCCAGCAGGTCCGGGTCTATCACTGTTACGGTGTCTGCTCCTTCCGTGGCTTTTTCCGGCTCTGCCACAGCGACGCTTTCCGGTTCTTTTTTCTGTTTTGGGGGCTTTACGCCGCCCGGCGTTATCAGTTCGACGAGGGATGTGAAGAAGGCGCCGATGCCTTCCTTCGCTAACGGTTTGTCGGCGTCCCCGGTTGGTTCTTTAGCCGTGCCGGGGCCGGGGGGGGCGGGTGCCGCAGACGCTGGTGGCGCCTCGGCGACGGCTTCGGGTTCCGGAAGGGCAGAGGGCTTTTCCTCATGGGCCGCCGGTGGTGGGGGCGGGGGCTTGGTTTTGGCTTTAGCCTGGGGGCTCTTTTTTGGTTTTTGGGGCGGCTTGGAAAACGTGCGTTTCGGTTTCGCTTCGACGGCGGCCATGGCCTTGTCCGCCTTTCCGGGAAGCAGCGCCACCGGCGGCGTCGCCCCCACCAAGCGCCGCGACAACAGGTAGTGGGCGACGATGAAATGCCCCTTATCGACGGCGAGGTCCGCCGCCGTCATGCCGTCGGCGTTTTGCTGAAACAGGTCGGCACCGGCCTCGATGCTGGACTTGACCGTCGGCATGTCATTGAGCTCGACGGCCATGAACAGCTTACGGGTGATTTCGTTGAGAACGGCTTTTGTTTCCCCGGGGGATGTCGCGGGCTTCTTCAACGCGGCCTTCCTGGGCGGCGGGGCGGGCGGTTTTTTACGGGTCTTCTGAGCCTCGGCAGCCTGGACTCCGAGCGACAGAGAAAAGGCAAGCGCCGCTGCCAGGACGCTCAAGCCTCGTCCCCACTTCAAGATCGGTTGTTTGCGCGCACTAGTCATCACGCGATTACGTCACCCCTGACCTTGATCGCCTTGAAAGAATCTATTCGCCTTCCATTCTGCCATTTTTCGGGCCTTCCCGACAGGGACGGGCTGATGAGAAACCCTTTGAAAACAGTCATCAAGGGGTTGTGACAGGGCGGGCACAGGGTGCTATACCGTCGTTTAACCATAATGCCCCACACCCTTGAGAAGGAAATTATCCATGGAATACCGTCGCTTAGGCTCTAGCGGCCTGCATGTTTCGCCAATCTGCCTGGGCACCATGATGTTCGGCGGGCGCACCACCGAGGCGACCTCGAAACGCATTATCGATGCCGCCAGAAATGCCGGTATCAACTTCATCGACACGGCGGACGCCTACGTAAAGGGCGAATCGGAAAAGATCACCGGCCGCGCCATCAAGCGTAATCGCCACGACTGGGTGCTCGCTACCAAGGTCGGCAATCCTATGGGCAAAAGTTTGAATGACCGGGGGTTGGGCGCCAAACACATCCACCAGGGTATCGACGCCAGCCTCAAGCGGTTGGGCACGGATTTCATCGACGTCTATTATTTTCACCTCGATGATCTGGAGACGCCGATGGAGGAAAGCATCCAGGCCGTCGCCGATATCATCGCCCAGGGCAAGGTCCGCTATTGGGCGATCAGTAACTTTTCCGGCTGGCGCATCGCCACCATTGCCAGTACGGCGGCCTCAATGGGCGCGCCCATGCCGGTGGCGTGCCAGCCTTATTACAACGCCATGACCCGGATGCCGGAGATCGACATCCTGCCGGCTTCGGAATATTTCGGCCTCGGCGTCGTGCCTTACAGCCCCCTGGCGCGTGGCGTGCTGACCGGCAAATACAAGCCGGGCGCAAAGGCGGAGAAGGGAAGCCGCGCCGGACGGGAAGACAAGCGCATGATGGAAACCGAGTTCCGCCAGGAATCGCTTAAATTGGCGCAAAAAATCAAAAAGCACGCGGAAAAACGCGGCATGACGGCGGGGCAGTTCGCGCTCAATTGGGTGCTCAACAATTCCCTCGTCACCTCGGTGCTCGCCGGGCCGCGCACCATGGATCACTGGAAGGAATACTTAGGATCCCTGGACCATGAATTCACGGCCAAGGACGAGGCGCTGATTAACACCATGGTGCCGTCCGGCCATCCGTCAACGCCTGGCTATTCGGATCCGAAATACCCCTATCAGGGCCGCCAGCCGTTTACCGGCGATGGCCCGGCTATGCCCCGCATCGGAGACTGAGGCAAGTCGGTTGCCTCGGCCCTGTTTTCAAGCTGCTTTAGCGTCGCTTACGGAAGGTGAGGGGGGAATAATACAAGTTAGCCCCCGCCTCAAAATAGGTTTTCCAAGGAGAATCATTTCTGCCAAGCTTTGCCCATGTCTATTGACGGGAAACGTATTGCCGGCTGGCGGGAATGGGTCGGGTTACCGGGCCTCGGGGTCCGCCAGATCAAGGCCAAGCTCGACACCGGCGCCCGGACCTCGGCGCTGCACGCTTTTGATATGGAAACCTTTTGGCAGGGAGATGAGTTGCGGGTGCTTTTTTTTGTGCACCCCCTGCAAAGGAACGATAAGAAGGCGATCGCCTGCGAAGCGGCGGTGGCAGGAACGCGCACTGTAAGCAATCCTGGCGGCCGGCGGCAGAAACGTCTCATCATCCGAACGGACATCACGTTGGGGGACCAGACTTGGCCTATCGACCTCAGTCTCACCGATCGAGATGAAATGGGCTTTAGACTGTTGATCGGGCGAACGGCCATGCACCGGAATATGATCATCGATCCGGATCATTCCTACCGGTTGGGAAAACGAAAGAAGGCGAAGAAGAAAGTGAAGAAGAAAAAGGTGAACAAGAAGCCCCCTAAGACGGACAGGAGTTCTTAAAAGTCATGAAAATAGCCATGCTTGCCCGCAACCCCAAACTGTATTCCCACCGCCGCCTGGTCGAAACGGCGAGGGACCGCGGCCACGAAATAGAGATTATCAACACCACCCGGTGTTACATGAACATCACGTCGCACCGACCGCAGGTATTCTACAAAGGAGAGCCCATTGCCGGCATCGATGCGATCATCCCGCGCATCGGCGCATCGGTCACGTTTTACGGGGCCGCCGTGGTCCGCCAGTTCGAGATGATGGGGGTGTGGACCCTGAACGAATCGGTTGCCATCGTCCGCTCGCGCGACAAACTGCGCTCGGTCCAGATCCTGGCCCGTCACGGGATCGGCCTGCCGATCACCGCGTTCGCCCATGACACGCGGCGCGCCGATGAATTGATCGAAATGGTCGGCGGCGCGCCCGTCGTCATCAAGCTGCTCGAAGGCACCCAAGGCGTCGGCGTCGTTCTCGGCGAGACCCATGATTCAGCCAAGAGCGTTATCCAGGCCTTTCGCGGCGCCAACGTCAACATCCTCGTCCAGGAATTCATCAAGGAAGCCGGCGGGGCCGACATCCGCTGCCTGGTCGTCGGCGGGAAGGTCATCGCGTCGATGCGGCGACAGGGCCCGGAAGGCGAGTTCCGCTCGAATTTGCACCGCGGCGGTGCGGCGACCAAAATCAAGATCACGCCGGAGGAACGCTCGACCGCAGTCAGGGCGGCGAAGCACATGGGCCTCAACGTCTGCGGCGTCGATCTCCTGCGGGCCAATCACGGCCCGGTGGTCATGGAGGTCAATTCATCGCCCGGGTTCGAGGGGATTGAGGAAACAACGGGCATTGACATCGCCGGCAAAGTCATTGACTTCATCGAGAAAAACGCCGAGCCGAACAAGACCAAGACGCGGGGAAAGGGCTGAAACGGTGCGCAAACCGATTACCCTTGGCGGTACCGAGGTCATGCTAGCAGCCTGTCGGACTTGAAACACGCGTCAGAATACGATTCAATCTGATTATTGGTTTTGCTTTCAAAGCAGGGGGGCACGATGAGC